>JADFAK010000214.1 GCA_015665315.1 Flavobacteriales bacterium
CCGTGCGCCAGGCGTGAAAAATCCCGTACCTAACGGCACGGTGGAATCTCCTAACTCATTTTTGTTCTACCGATATATAGTCCCTACGGGACAAATTCTCGTCTTACCGATTAGAACTTGGCCGAATATTGAGAATCATGGCTTTCATCCCCTCATAATCGCGTGGAAGTTTTGTAGATGCGGCAATTCTGACTATAAACGCGAGCTGCCAATTGAGAATATTGACTAAGATTGCTTTTTCGACTTACCGCCTGTCCCGAAGGGACTAAATATCGGTAGCCGTCAACCCACAACATGACATCCCGTGCCATTGGTACGGAATTCCTTTGGCTAGCTTTTGAGAAACAAATGCGCTTTCATGCATGAACGGGGAACACGTGGTGTTACTTTACGGATAGTCATTAAATTCTTAGTTCTCACGCTTGATAGTCAGACTGCCCTTGTATTCAACTCCATCATTACGAATAAGGATAAAGTAATAGGTGCCATCGCTTACACCTTGGGCGTCCCAGTTGTTTCTGTAGTCCTCTGAAGCAAAGAGTTCGTTGCCCCAACGATTGAATACCCTCAATGTTGATCCAGGGAAATACTCCAAATCCTCGAATACCAAGTAATCATTCGATCCATCGTTGTTCGGCGTAATGATATTTGGAACCACGATTTCACAAGGAACAATAAGCACTTCATGTTCATCGGAATCACCGCAAAGGCCTGGAATGAGATACTCAATGATGTGAATGCCTTCGCCCGCTTCCATCACATCTATCCAGCCTGTCGTGGGATCAATACAGCCAAAACAATCAGTCGACCATATTCCGCCTCCGTTAGCCGACTCAGCTTGCCAGGTAACTGCGTCCAGACATATTTCTTCGGGTAGGATAATCGTCGCGTCTTGCTGACTTAACACATCAATATGCAGTTCGTCCATATCCGAGCACACTCCGTTTATTTCATAGGATACATAAAAGGAACCTGGGCCAGATACTTGTGGGTCAAATTCGCCGGTCGAGCTCAAGCAATCCCCGCACCCGGCATACCACACACCACCTGAGTCGAAAGCCGTTAACTGTAACACTTCTCCACCTTCGCATAAATCCTGAGCACCTTCAATGTCTGCCTTCACCGGAGGGACTACCTCAACCCTGATACTTGAACCAGTCGCACAGGACGAATCAAATGTGTACGTAATAACCATGGTTCCTGTGCCGCTTCCGTTGGGGTAAAATACCCCGTTGGACTGGATGCATGGTCCACAACTGGCACTCCATGTTCCTCCCGATTCACTGGCGGTCATTAGAACGCTCGAAGAGGCCTCGCACAAAGGTCCAATGGGGTCGATTTCTGCAACAAGGAGTGTTTCGACTTCGATCACTATTGTCGAGGATGCTGCACAAATATTTCCCGAAGTATAGGTGATCTCATAGAAACCTGGTTCTACTTCTTCTGGAATAAATGCTCCTGTAGTTGTGTCAATGCAATTCCCGCAACTTGCCGACCAAGTCCCGCCAGTTAAGTTACTCGAATACATTTCGATTTCGGCCGTCTCACATAAGATCAAAGGACCGTCGATTTCAATCTCTGGATAGGCTTCAACCTCTATCTGAATCTCGTCGGTTACCGGTCCGCATTGCCCTTGCAAGGTGTAACTTACCGTGTAGGAGCCATCGGTGAGGTCCGTGAAGTCGAAGAGGCCATTTTCGTCCAGGCAAGTGCCACAGTCCGACTGCCAGTCGCCACCGGCTTGGTCAAATTCCAGTTGGATGGCGTCCGAGTCTGTGCAGAATATCGTTCCAGGATCCACCAAGCCAGGGTTTACATTTTCCTGTGTCACGTTCACAACGACCGAATCGATTTGGAAGTAGTTGGCGTAAGGATCGACATTGTCTGGGTCGAAAGAATCAACACAAAAGGGAACAACAAGCATACTCCCACTCGCCATGGTGGTGTCGACGAGAACTACATTCTCAGGTGTGGTCAAGGTGAATTGCGCTCCTTCCCAACCGTCGCCAAATTGATCGAACATTTCTATCGTATAGCAGCCATTCTCCAAGCAGAGAAATTCGTCGTAGGGCGCGTAACCGGTGGTCACGTTCACGTCGTTTTCGTCCACCACATGCCAAAATATTTCGTTCGGAAAGGTGCCTGATGTAACCTCTATATGGTAGTCCACACAATCCTCACTCACATCTCCTTCACAGATGTCGCAGTTCATGGCGGCTACGTAGGTGGTGGTGGAATCTGGGCAGACTTCCAGTTGGTCTCCTGTGCCCACTATTTCAGAACCAACAAACCACGTGATGTCGGCCATTGGTGCTCCATTAGGGGCAAAGCGCCAAGCTTCGTTCGACGCAGTCCAGTTGCCCGTATTTCGGCCAGGAGCAGTGTAGCCCACGTTGCCCGCCGCGTTTTGAATACCCAGTAGTGTGCGCCCGCCGTTCCAACCCGAACAGCCCGGTTTGTTGACGATGTGCACGTCTATGAAGTTCGACGATTCATGTAGGACCAACTGGGCGGAGGTTTGAACAGATGAACAGTTGTAGAGGCAGACAGCTTGGAAGTTGACCACGAAGGTGCGACAAGGAGCCTCACCGTAGCTAATCCACTTTACGTTCCCGCAATCAGAAGGATCCATGTCGTGGTAAGGACAAAAAATGGCATTCGTAGGTAAATTGGCATTGGGATTGGCGGCTGTAAACTGCCACGGACAATAGCCATTGGCCTCCCCAGCATCAAAGGTGCACACGCCATTGGAGCCTATCACGATCGAATTGTAGGTGTTGCCGAAGAATGAAAAGGGGAAGGGGATGGGAATCGCTGCCGAGTATACATCATCTATGCCCCCAATAATATTCGTGCCCGCCGAGATCGGATAAGGAGGAGCGACATCAGGCAAAGCCGAAACAGCATAGCTCGTTGTCAGAAAAATATTCTCGTACTCGGCCACAAGGCTTACGCATGACGAATCGCAGTCGACCAATGTGTCTTCACCGGCATACAGAGGAGGAAAACAATCGCTTTGCCCCAACAATGCCAAACTTACGATAAAGAGAAGTAGAGTGGTTATCGCTTTCATAGTGAGTTAAATGTAATCAATATTACATTCGACCAACACTATTGACCCTTAATTCAGACGAATTAATAATCCACTAAGCCAGTCAAGGTCAGTCCTTTGCCAACATCCTTCGCCCCTCAGCGATGTCATTCTCGATGTCGGCATGAGACCTCGGCCAGCGAATGGGGAGCTTGGATAGTTCTTCTCGAACGATCTGGGTTACCATCGCACGCATAACACGCTTGTCGTCGGCAGGAATCACAAACCAAGGAGCATGATCTTTTGACGTAGCATCTATTGCTTCTTCAAACGCACGTCGATAGGCAGGCCAATGCGCACGTTCTTTTACGTCTTGCAACTTGAATTTCCAATGCTTTTCTTCTTCATTCATGCGATCCAATAGTCGGCGCTCCTGCTCCTCAAACGAAACGTTCAAAAAGAATTTCAGGATCGTCGTCCCGTTGTCGGCTAGGTGCTTTTCCCACGCGTTGATCGTATCGAAACGGTTTTGCCAGAAGTCGGCAGGAATATCGCCCACACTGCTTATCCCTGGGAGATTTTGATAAACGATGAATTCAGGATGAACTCGGGTCACCAATACTTCTTCGTAATGGGAGCGGTTGAATACACCTATTTTACCTTTTGGCGGAAGGGCTTTGTTAATACGCCACATATAATCATGGCTCAATTCTTCCTCGGTAGGTTTTTTGAAGGAGTGGACATAGACTCCTTGCGGATTGATGCCGGTGATGACACGTTCGATAGTGCTGTCCTTTCCAGCGGCATCCATGGCTTGGAAAACGAGTAGCACGGCCTGACCTTGCTGGGCAAACATCTTATCTTGGATCTCGGCGATAACTTTCACGTTTTCACGAATGATACGTCGAGATTCTTTCTTTGATAATTGGATGTCCGAGATGGTACGGTGATCTGCTTGTTTGAATGTCCCTGCTTCTGCAATCCGGGATTTAGCGATGAGCTCTTTCATAAAGTACGTGTCAATGTGATAATTCTATTTCTAGCCAGATGGCCAAATGATCTGAATACCCCCCCAAATGTTTGTGACCAGCAAATGTTCTTTTCGGAAGCGACACCCCTTTGCGCGATTTGGTCATGACCGCCTCGTCATCGAATATGTTCATCCGTTGGTTCGATACGCGATTAAATAATGAATCGCTCACGATGAATTGATCGAATGCTGCCCATCGGCCGTTGTAATAGACTGAGCCCTTTCTTTTCTCATGAACTGGAACGGCTAAATTGATCAAGTCTCCGTCTTGTTTGACAGTCCGCACGGCCCGAAGGACGTCCTTGACCGACTTATTCACCGGACTATCGTTGAAGTCGCCCATGATCAAGATATTCGAATCGGGTAGCTCTTCTTCAATTTCGTCCACTTTGGCACGAAGTGCTTGGCCAGCCGCCAATCTCTTGTATTCGGTCTCACGCGGTCCTGCCCGTCGGGATGGCCAGTGATTGACAAAAACATGTAAGATACTACCATCGTTCAGCCTGCCTTTGACATAGAGAATGTCCCGACTAAATAGAGGTGAAGGCGCGTGCGTATCGATCGTAACGTATTCGTGCTGAAGGTATTCAAATGAATTCTCGCTGTAGATCAATGCGTTGTCTATACCTCGCTGATCGTCGCTCTCACCATGCACAATCTTGTAACCCATGGGTGCCAATCGGCGATGAGTGGCCAAAGCTTCCACCACTTTTAAATTCTCAACTTCGCACAAGCCTATCAAAGCAGGCTGCACGTGTTCTTGGCCAATATTGTCCAATACATAGGCCAAGCGATCGAGCTTCTGGTAATACTTTTTCTCGTCCCATTCCAGGTCGCCATTGGGGGTGAATCCGTCGTCTTTTTTACGCGGATTGTCACTCGTGTCGAACAGGTTTTCGACGTTGTAGAATACGGTCAGCATATCCTATCTCTTGTTTTTGACACCAAGCGCCCCGAGAATTCCACGCGCCAATTCGCGGAATATAGTACGACCTACCTGGCGCACCATCGTGTTTTGACTGGCCTTTTCGATAAAGGACTTTTCAGATTTTTTCGATGCGCGAGATCTGCCTACTTCCTTTTCGCCCTTTTGTTTTTGCCTTTCTAATTCTGCTTTATGCTCCTCCTTAGACGCACGTTCAACTTTCTCCTTCAAAATTTCAAAGGCGCTTTCACGGTCAATCTCCTCGTTGTAAATGCGCGCCAAATCTGAATTCGATACAACATCTTTAATCTCCTTCGTGGTGAGAATATCCATCCTAGTCTTCGGAGCCTGCAGCAATGTTGCCGCTAGAGGTGTCGGGATTCCCTTCTCGTTCAAGGCAGTGATCAAAGCTTCACCAATCCCCATTTTAGTCAGGATCTGGTCGGTCTTGTAAAAAGCCGAAATAGGATAGTTCTCTGCTGTCTTATTAATGGCCTTTCTGTCCTTGGCCGTGAATGCGCGTAAGGCGTGCTGTACTTTTAGTCCCAACTGACCAAGCACTTCATCAGGCACGTCTGTTGGGTTCTGTGTGCAAAAGAACAGACCCACGCCTTTCGATCGGATCAGTTTGACAATGGCCTCAATCTGATCGAGTAGGGCACTCGATGCTTCGCTAAAAACAAGGTGTGCTTCGTCTATGAAAATACACAGTCTGGGTTTGTCACTATCTCCCTGCTCATCAAAGGTTGAATATACTTCGGCGAGCAAACTCAACATAAAGGTGCTGAATAATTTGGGCTTGTCCTGAATATCGGTCAAACGCATGATTGAAATGACGCCTTTACCATCTCTTACCTTGGTTAAGTCTTCGACATCAAACGAACGTTCGCCAAAGAATTTTTCGGCTCCTTGTTGTTCGAGGGCAATAATCTTTCGCTGAATCGTTCCGATCGAACTCGAAGACATCATGCCATACTCCTTCACAAATTCTTCCTTCCCTTCGCCCATCGAGAATTGGAGGACACTTTTCATATCCTTCAAGTCCAACAAGGGCATCTTGTTGTCATCGCAATATTTGAAGACCATCGATAATACGCCCTCTTGGGTGTCGTTCAAGTCCAAAATCTTAGCCAATAAGACAGGTCCAAATTCCGAAACAGTCGCACGCATGCGCACACCCGGCTCGTTGGAAATCGTAAGTAACTCAACGGGCATTGGTTCGGGAGCGTATGGAATGCCGATTTGTCCCTGTCGCCAGGTGATATGATCGTTTAGCTCTCCCGGTTGGGCAAGTCCGGAGAGGTCGCCTTTGAGGTCCATGAGCAAAGAAGGAATTCCTTTGCAGCTCAATTGTTCGGCAATGACTTGTAGGGTTTTCGTCTTTCCCGTTCCAGTTGCTCCGGCTATTAATCCGTGTCGGTTCAAGGTTTTTAATGGGACCTTGACATGGGTAGATGGAACTGGTTCACCATTCAACATGGCTGTTCCCAATACAATAAAATCTTTCTTGAAAGTATATCCCTTCTCAATGTGCTCCTTGAAGCTAGCTGTATCTGTACTCATAATATATTCGATGAAGCCTCAAATTTAAGGTTCTGAAACGACATACCTTCTTTCCGCTCAACTAAACAGACATTTGCCGATAGGCTAAAGCCAAATAAGTGTAGTTTAGAACAAATTGACCGTACTTTTGTTCTCTAGAAGACAATAATCCTAATAATATGAAAATGCTCCTTACTATTGTTATCCTCCTTTTTATTGGCGCTGTGTTCGTCGGCTTCAAAACCCGTAAAATTGCCGTCCAAGATCCTATTTCAACGACCTCGTTTTACGAATTGAAAGTGCTTGGCATTGACGGACAAGAAATGAACATGTCGCAATACGAAGGGAAGTATGTGCTGTGCGTGAATGTGGCGTCGAAATGCGGTTTCACCCCTCAGTACAAGGAACTTCAAGCGATATATGAAGAATATGGGGACAAGTTGGTGATCGTGGGCTTTCCCTGCAACCAATTTTTGAAGCAAGAACCTGGGAGTAGTGAGGAAATCGTGACTTTTTGCGAGCGCAATTACGGCGTTACTTTTCCGCTTACCGAGAAGATCGATGTGAAAGGAAAGCATCAACATCCTATCTATCAATGGCTCACGAATAAAGAGTTAAACGGTGTCGAATCCAATAAAGTAAAGTGGAATTTTCACAAGTTTTTGGTCTCGCCAGAAGGCAAATGGCTGGGCTCCTTTTCGTCGACCGTTGTGCCAAACGATCCAAGCATTCTCGGACTTATCAAATAGTCTTTTGTACGTATTCTGTCCTGTAGGGACTATACAAAGGTAGCTCGTGACGCCCCCCGTGCCTTCCCGTGCCGTCAGGTACGGTATTGATTACTTGATTTTTCTCAACTGCTAAAACTGCGTGAATATGTATTGGCCTTGTTCTCCTTCATTTTAACTTTCATCCGTACGCCAGGCGTGCAAAATCCCGTACCTAACGGCACGGTGGAATCTCTTAACTGGTTATTATTCTACCGATATTTAGTCCCTACGGGACAAATTCTCGTCTTACCGATTAGAACTTGGCCGAATATTGAGAATCATGGCTTTCATCCCTCCATAATTGTTTCGAAGTTTTGTAGATGCAGTAATTACTGGCCATAATCGCGAACATTCCAATAAGGATATTGACTTGGATTGCTTTTTCGACTGTCTTCTGTCCCGTAGGGACTAAATATCGGTAGCCCGTGACGCCCCCCCGTGCACCCCCGTGCCGTTAGGTACGGAATAAATCACTTGATTTCTTTGAACAAATACATCTCATCATATTCAAATCCTTCCAGCAATTCAACGTATTCGTCTAGGAAAGATCTTGTACTGTGATGAATTTCTTGATTCTCAATATATGCAGCCACAGAAGGTAAGTCTGACTTAGAATAGGAGAATGCTCCATAACCCGACTGCCATGAAAATTTCCCTTTGGTCAAGCCCTTGTCGTTAATCCATCTTGATGAATATTGTTTAATATGTTGCATCAAGTCAGAAAGGCTTTGAGAAGGTCGCATGCCAAAAAGAATGTGAACATGATCTGGCATGCCGTTAATCTGTAATACTTTATGGCCATGATTCTGAATCACACCTGTGATGAAACGATAAAGCTCATCTTCCCAGAATTTTGAAATCAGGCTTTGTCTATTCTTAACTGCAAAAACTACTTGAATATGAATCTGTGTAAATGTGTTGGCCATGTTCTTTTTTATTTTAGTTCTCATTCGTGCGTCCGGCGTGCAAAATCCCGTACCTAACGGCACGGTGGAATCTCTTAACTGGTTATTGTTCTACCGATATATAGTCCCTACTGGACAAATTCTCGTCTTACCGATTAGAACGTGGCCGAATATCGAGAATCATGGTTTTCATCCCCTCATAATCGCGTGGAAGTTTTGTAGATGCGGCAATTCTGACGGTAAACGCGAGCTGCCAATTAAAGATCTTGACTTGAATTGCTTTTCTCTCATTTATTTTAACTTTCATCCGTTCGTAGGGCGTGCAAAATCCCGTGCCTACCGGCGCGGTGGAATCTCTTAACTGGTTATTGTTCTACCGATATATAGTCCCTACTGGACAAATTCTCGTCTTACCGATTAGAACGTGGCCGAATATCGAGAATCATGGTTTTCATCCCTTCATAATCGTGTCGAAGTTGTAGACGTAGCAATACGGACCATAAACGCGAGCTTCCAATTAAGGATATTGACTAAGATTGCTTTTTCGACCTACCTCCTGTCCCGTAGGGACTATATATCGAAGCTGTTAAGGGGATTCAAAAGCTGGGTTTTCATCGCCCACTGCACTGCTAACTGGGACTCTTTTCAATGCGCTTTATATATTCACATTTCTTGTAATCTCGGTTACATTTAAATGGGTGCGTATCCTTATCTTTGCACCGTTAAATTGAATGCAAAAACCATCGAACGAGTATGTCGGGTTCATTTCCAAGAATGCATGTGTCCCTTTATGTAGCTGACATTGCAGCTACAGTTAACTTCTATACTTCCTTTTTTGGCCAACCAGCCGCCAAAGTGAAAAAGGGATATGCCAAATACATGTTGAATTCGCCTTCATTGGTCATTTCATTCGTTGAAAATGCCGATAAAGTGCAACCGCAATTTGGACATCTTGGTTTTCAAACCGAGACCTTGGAAGAGATGACAAATTCCTTGGAGAAAATGAAGTCGATGGGACTCACCGTCCGCGAAGAAATGGGAACCAATTGCTGCTTCGCCCGCCAAGATAAATTTTGGATCGCCGATCCCGATGGTCATCAATGGGAAGTATATTACTTCCACGAAGATGTCGAGTTCAACGACCCACACTACACAACTGAAGAGGCTTCAGCCTGTTGCTCGCCAAGCGATGAAGCGGGGGGTAGTTGCGAGCCCAACAAAGAACCAATTAAAGAAAAAGTTAACCTAGCGAACCTGAGTGAGCAGAAATGCGAGCCGGGATCCGGATGCTGTTAGAGTATGATTTGGGATAAATTGAAAAAGTACAAAGAAGAGTGTATAGCCTCCTTTGACAATATCGATGAGGATCGTGTTGAGGTTCTTGATAAAATGGTGAAATACCTCGCCGACAAAATTAAAAAACGCGGATCGGCTTCTGTCCAATTCATCTGCACTCACAACTCGCGGAGAAGTCAGCTCTCACACGTGTGGATGGAGGCAGCCATGACTTACTTTGGGATGAACGATGTTCAAGTGTTCTCGGGAGGAACAGAGGCGACTGAGTTTAACCCCAACGCGTTAAAAGCTCTTTCCAATGCAGGTATGAAGGTGATCGCTTTGGGCGATGGACCCAATCCTGTAACGGCAGTGAGATACGAACTCGCGGTGCGACCGGTTTACACTTTTTCGAAGACTTTTGATCATGCTGTAAATCCACTCAATAGCTTCGCAGCTGTCATGAATTGCGACCATGCAGATACCAATTGTCCCTACATCCCGAACGCCGAAGTACGCTTTAACTTGTGGTACGGCGACCCCGGACAGTTCGATGGTTCGCCTAGTCAGGACAAGATGTACGCCGATGTTAACAGACAGATCGCCACAGAGCATTTATACATCGCGTCGAAGCTTGCTCAGAAAGTGAAAAAGTAGGCTTTTCAACAAAGTTGTCCTTCTTGTCGGCTTGTCCTTGGCGCTTTCATAGCTTTGCACCGTGAACGCCAGTGATTTCTATTCTCTTTCTCGAAACAACGTGTTGCTCGATATCCGATCTCCAGGTGAATACCTAGCAGGTCATATCCCCGGTGCCGTGAGCTTCCCCTTGTTTACCGATGAGGAAAGAGCCATCATTGGCAAACTATACAAACAACAAGGCCACGATTTCGCCGTAAAAAAGGGGCTGTCCTTCGTCGCCCCGAAAATGGTTTCCTTCGTCACCCAAGCCGAACATCTATCGGCCGATAAAGAACTATTCCTCTACTGCTGGCGCGGAGGGATGAGAAGCAAGTCCATGGAGTGGCTTCTCTCTACGGCTGGATTCAAGGTCACACGCCTGGAAGGTGGGTACAAGGCCTTTCGCGAATCCATGCGAAACGAATTTTTAAAGGACTACAAGTATTTAACCCTTTCGGGCAATACAGGGACAGGAAAAACAGCGATTCTGCAGGAACTGGAAGCACGCGGACAACAAGTGCTTGACTTGGAAGGACTGGCCGATCACTATGGATCTGCCTTCGGAGATATTCACTCGGGAGTCCAGCCGTCAACCGAGCATTTCAATAATCTGGTTTTTGAAAAACTTCAGTCCCTAGATGCCTCCAAAGTTATTTGGGTCGAAGACGAAAGCAAGCACATTGGCAAAGTATGGATGGATGAAGGTTTGTTCAATTCTATCAAGAATTCACCCATGGTCATTGTGATGAAATCCTTCGAAGAGCGGGTGGAGTGGCTATGCAAATTGTACGGCAAAGGCGATCACGAATCACTCAAAGAAGGATTTCGAAAAATTGAAAAAAGACTTGGTCCGCAAAATGCCAAAATAGCCATCGAAGCCATAGAGCAGGAAGACCTGCCTGCAGCGGCGCGCATCGCCTTGGAATACTACGATAAGAGTTACGAGCATCTGCTGTCGAAGCGAATTAAAACGAAAGTGGGCGAATTGGACGGTCGGACTTTCAGTCACCGTGAAATTGCCGAAAAATTAATCGAAGAAGTAGCGAATTATGGAGGATAAGGTAAAACTGACCAGCCTGAGCAAGGGCGCTGGCTGTGGGTGTAAAATGGCTCCTGCCGATCTTGAATGTGTCTTGAGTGGCGTGAAGAAGGAAGGCAGTTTCGACAATCTTTTGGTGGGCCGCTCAAGTAAAGACGATGCCGCTGTCCTTGCGTGGGGACACGATGGGAAGGCGATCATAAGCACGACCGATTTCTTTACGCCTATCGTGGATGATCCCACTATGTTCGGACGAATTTCTGCAGCCAACGCTATTAGTGATGTGTACGCCATGGGAGGGAAGCCTTTGATGGCCATTGCTATTTTGGGCTGGCCACTCGAAAAACTAGGGGCCGAGGTCGCTGGGCAAGTGGTGGAAGGCGCTCGCGCTTTGTGCGAGGAGTTGAATATTCCGCTGGCGGGCGGACATAGCATCGATATCGCCGATCCAGTTTTTGGCTTGGCCGTTACGGGAGAAGTCGATCGAGCCAATTTGAAGACCAACAACGGAGCAAAAGCAGGAGATCTACTGTTCCTCACCAAGCCCTTGGGAACAGGGATTGTCGCCACCGCTCAAAAACGTGGCTTGGCCGATCCAGAGCATATCAATTATACGAGTGAACTCATGAGTACGCCCAATTCAATTGGCTATGAACTCGGTAAAATTGAAGGCGTGAATGCCATGACCGATATTACGGGCTTTGGCTTTTTAGGTCACCTGATCGAAATGTGCGAAGGTTCCAATGTCTCGGCCGAAGTGGAGGCCAAGGCTGTTCCGCATTTGCCGAATGGCATGTTGGAAAATTACTTGAAGCAATTCGTAGTGGCCGACAATACGTTTAGAAATTTCAAGGCGTACGGACATAAAGTGAGCGCCATGACTGCCCAAAATATGCAGGTTCTTTGTGATCCGCAGACGGGTGGAGGCTTATTAATTTCGGTGGCGCATGATTCAGTCGATGCGGTTGTTAAGTTGTTGATGGACAATAGTATATATGCTCAGCCTATCGGCAAATGTGTTGACTCGTGTGATAAAGTTGTGACAATTTTGGAGGGTTAAGCCGCTCATCCTTGTATCTATTATACCAACTAAAAACCCAATTGATGTATCGTGTGATTGCTGCCATATTATGTATTGCCGCCATGTTTGGGGCTCAGCAGACGATCACGATGCCCTTTGGTAGAGCTTCTCAAATTCACGGACAAGTGCGTTCATTGAATACACGACCTGTGGAAATTGCTCCCAAAAATGAACTGAAAGATTTCAAAGCAGGCTATTCATCGCGTGCATTCTTAGTCGCCGACCAGCACTAGTCAACCACCAACCTTCTCGAATGCCCCAAGGACGATTGCAGTTCGTAAACTCCTGGAGAGTAGTTGCTTACATTCAGTTGAATGAGGTCACTCGTCACCACAAAACGCTCGATTTGTTGTCCGCTCGCATTGTAAACCGATATCGACTCACCCAATAATCGCTTGTGCACAACCAGGCTGACTTCGTCATGAGCGGGCACAGGATACAGCCGAATGTGGTCAATTTTATCCGATTCACGCACCGATTGCCCCTCGTAGCTCCATTCCAATATCTGTATGCCGCCCACATTTGAGTCGTAGGGCACGCCCAGCGGATTGTTCACGTAGGATAGCACGATTTTAGACCCATACACGTCCACTCCCCAGGCAACAATATTGTCTCCCAAATTGATATAAGAACCCACCAAATGTGCCTCGTATGGATCGGAAATGTCGTACACAAGTAGCTCGCTATCGGCTCCAGACATGAAAAGTAAGTCGAGGTCTTCGCGTAGGATGAGCTGATTGGAATGTCCATCACGCCCGTCCCAATTGCTCACCGTGCAGTCCCACGGATTGTACCACGCAGCATTCACCATGTTGTCGGGAAGCGTGACATCCACCACGTCCAATCCACAGTAATCCACCGGCACGTAGCACAAGTTGTTATATACCAAACAGTTGTTGTAGGCCGGCTGAGCCACTTCGTCCAAATCGGTATTCATATACATGCCCACTTCAACCGGAAGCGCAGGATCACTCATATCTATTGCTCGGAGTCCGCCGGCATCATTGCACACATAAAGCATCGGAGCAAGATAATCCAATCCCCGTGCATTGGGCACCGAAAACAATCCAGGGGGCGCGGGAAAGTCTACAAAAGGTAGGATATGCGAAACGAATGCAGGGTTCTCCTCATCCGAAATGTTCAAGGTAATCACGCCGTCGTCCATGGCCCCCAAAAAAGCCAGATCTCCCTCAATATGCGCCACAGCACACCCCTGGTCATAGTCGGTTGAAGACCAAATGCCCACCAGTTCAAGGTTTTCGGGGTCGTCGATGTTCAAAATGGCCAATCCCGGAGCCTGTGAAACGCCTTGAAATCCGCCCAGCGAAGCGTACAGCCTATCGTTGGCCATAAACAGATTCGTCGCTCGGAGTCCGCCCAATTCAGCAACCGTCACCGTATCCACCGGAACCGGATTGTCGATGTCGCTTACGTCAAAAGTCACCACCCCCAATTCCATCGAAGCGCTGTAAATGTAGGGGCGGTCGAGGCGGTCAAACAAGCTGGTATAAGACGAATAAAAGAAAGTGTATTCATGCGAACCATGCACCGAAAAGGTCACCGTATCCACCTGAGCCCCCATCGAGAAACCAAGAATAAGGATGAGAAAAGCACTCGCAATCAACTTCATAGGCTGAATTTAGGCTTTTTGGCCGAATAGTCGAAGCATCCTTTTGTGGAAAATATCAACCATGCTCGTACGCCATTCCTATTTTTTTCCTCGCTAAATTTGACCCATGTCCTGGATAGAAAAGTTGATCACGCAAGGGGAGCACCAGCAGCAAGATTTCAAGATGCGGGTGGAGGATGCCAAGAAAATTGCCAAAACGCTAGTGGCCTTTGCCAATACCGATGGCGGACGATTGCTCATTGGCGTCAAGGACAACGGAACCATCAGCGGGGTGCGCGCCGAAGAGGAGTTGCATGTGTTGGAAGGAGCGGCCGAGATGGAGTGCGATCCGCCCATTACCATTCAGCACCAGGTGTGGTGGGTGAATTATATCCAGGTCTTGGAAATCGTCGTGGAGCCCTCGCGCGATCGTCCGCATTTCGCCCAAGACACCGAGGGAAAGTGGACGGCCTACATCCGCCAGAACGACAAAAATATCAAGGCCAATGGCGTTACCTTGAAGGTTTGGGAACACCAGGAAGACAAGTGGACCAATAACTTCGAATACGACGAGCAAAAAGAACGGCTCTTCAACACTTTCAAGGAGAAATCGGAGTTGGGATTTGCCCGCATTTCGAAACTCACCGGACTAGATCGCTTCCAAACCGAAGATATGCTCGCCCAATTGATCGCCTGGGAAGTCGTCGAGATGCGCCTCAACGAAAAAGGCTGCTCATTCCGCCCCGTGGAGCAGTAGAAAAACCGTCGCATTCGTGAATAAAATCTTCCCTAGCATATTATGTATATAATGGTGGTTTATCAGCCATAAAGGCAAATGTCAGGGCGCCTTCCGGTGAAGAATTCTCCCGTAAAGAATTCGGCATTTTAATGCTTTGTATCTCGTTGTACCAAGCGATAAATGTTCCATCATAGGAATGTCGTAAAGTCCCGTAGGGACTAAATATCGGTAGCTGTGAGATGTACGCACGACCACCCGTGCCGTCAGGTACGGAATAAATACGTTCATGTAAGGAGCAACATTGAAGAATCCCCAATCATTTCCATCTGCAAATACCTTAAATACAACCGTGCGTAGCAACATCGTTTATCAGCCATAAAGGCAAATGTTCCAGCTCCCAACCACATAAAATTCCACCCTACATAATTGAACAAATTCAACCCTAGCATGTTATGTATAAAATCTTGGTTTATTAGCCATAAAGGCAAATGTCAGGGCGCCGTTCTGTGGAGAATTCTCCCGTAAAAAATAGGTGCTTACTATCTGTCTCACGCGGAAAATTGCCATCTTTCGGACTTGAAATTGGATTATGGAAAAGCAATATGATGTAGCCATTCTAGGTGGCGGTTTGGCAGGACTCACTTTGTCTATGCAATTGAAGCAGGCGAAGCCAGAATTGAAGATAATCGTTCTCGAACGTCGAGCAGATTCGGCCGATGACGCGGCACACAAAGTAGGTGAGTCGACCGTCGAATTGGGGACCCATTACATTCGGGAAGTCCTGGGCTTGAAGGGTTACATGGATTCCAAGCAACTTCCCAAACACGGATTGCGCTTTTTCTTGAGTCCGCAGCACAAGGACCAAATTCACAAGCGAGTAGAGCTCGGTCCGCGCCAATTCCTCCCCGTTCCCAGCCACCAAATCGATCGCGGAAGTTTTGAGAACGACCTGGTAGGCATGTCGCAAAAATTGGGCAACGAGGTCATTTTGGGCGCAAAAGTGACGAACGTAGACCTCGACGAAGAAATGCACTCAGTTTCCTACGAAAAGGATGGAACCGAGCACACCCTTCAAAGTCGTTGGGCAGTGGACGCCACAGGACGAGCCAGTTTCTTGAAGCGCAAGTTGGGGTTCGCAGAGGCCATTGATCACAATGTGAGCTCGGCGTGGTTCAGACTAGACTACAAAGTCGACGTCGATACATGGTCCGATGATTCCAAGTGGCATTCCTATGTCAAAACTGGTCTGCGCCACCTAAGCACCATTCACCTCATGGGTAAGGGCTACTGGGTGTGGATCATTCCATTGGCCGGCGATCGCACGAGCGTGGGGATTGTGGCCGATGAGGACATCCACCCACTGTCTACCTACAACAAGTTGGACAAAGCATTGGCCTGGATGGGGGAGTATGAGCCACAATTTGCCGCCAAGCTCAACGAACTTACCGACAAGGTGCTCGATTTCAAGATCATGAAGCACTTTGCCCACAATTCGGGAGAATCGTTCTCTACCGATCGCTGGGCAGTGACAGGCGAGTCGGGCATGTTTGGCGATCCTTTTTATTCTCCTGGCACCGACTTCATCTCGATGGCCAATACCTTGGTCGCCGATCTGATCGTGAGAGAAAGTAAGGAAGAAGACATCTTCTTCCGCACGAAATTCTACGCACAGGTTTTTAGATCGCTTTACGACAACTGGATGCCACTCTATGTGAATCAATACCACATGTGGGGCAACACCCAAGTCATGATTACCAAGATCTTGTGGGACTGGACTGCGTATTGGGGAATTAATTGTCTGCTCTTCATGAACAACGGCCTCACCGATTTGCCATTGATGAAGACCATGATCGCTGGACCCAAAGCCATGCTCAACCGCTACGCCGAAATCAGCGCCCAAATGCAAACCCTCTTCCGCGACTGGGCACCTTCGGACACAGCGGAGTTATCAGAGCGATACATCGATCCTTTCGATCTAGCTTTTATGCGCACGCTACAGGAGGACATCGTAGAAAAGAAAGTCGACATGGAAGAGCTCAAAGCAAAGCTGCTCTCAAACATGGATCTCTTAGAAGTCGTCGCCGCCGAAATATTCCGCATGATCAGCCACCAAGTCCACGGCACCCCCATGGACATCGAAGTTGATCCCTACACCATGACGCTGCACAACGACCGCCAGCTAGAAAGCGCCAATAGCAAGTTGGTAGCCCGCGATCCATTTATCACCCAGGAATTGGGAAATATGTGGATGTACCCAGTGGAAGAGATGGGATAGGGGTCTGGGGCCAATATGTCGGTTACCCCGCCCCCGTGCCGTGAGTTACGGAACAAAGCCCAGAGATGATTTTATACTTGAATTATAATCGCAAATGATTATCCATAAAGTAACACCAATGGTCCCCGTTCATGCATGAAAGCGCATGTGTTTCGCAAAAGCTAGCCAAAAGAATTCCGTACCTACGGCACGGGATGTCATGTTGTGGGTTGACGGCTACCGATATTTAGTCTCTCTCTATTATCTCTCTCTATTAACTCCATATAAAGTCGGTGAGCTTGAAGGCCAGAGCGAGTATTTAGATATTTGCCTTGTGCTTGAAATATTTCACCAAGTTGGTTTCTAGTGGCATGTTGCGGATAGTCATGTAATCGCACACCGTTAGCCCACGGAGAGACAAAAAAAGCACGATTAATTCATATAGGATTGCCACATGATCAAAACGTACTTCGATCGTTCCTTTTGTTTGATGGCCAAGAAACCGAATTCGTAGCAGAATAAATACGTTTCGCCCTTGTCGTTCTTCCAATAACCGGTGAATATTCGTGGATTAAAGCCTTCGGCAAATAATGTTTCTTGTCGCACAATGGACTTCCCCGATCGATTGTACTTTTTCAGGATTTTTCGAT
>JADFAK010000055.1 GCA_015665315.1 Flavobacteriales bacterium
CCTAAAGTCTAGTTGCGTAAAATCATCCAAGGCTGGAATGAAAGCGTTCACCGAATCCAAGTTGAAGCCAGCTTCTTCCAAACCAATCGCAGGCAGATTGTCGATGGGTGGTCGCTGGCCGTATACTGAAAGCAGTAAGCCGAAAAAACTGAGGAATAGGGAGATTGATCTCATGCGTACTAATTTAATGTCGTGAGCGATGGATTACTACTCACGTTTAAAGATATGTATTTGGGACCGATTAGTGAATTGTTCAATCCTAAATTACGCCAGTTCCCATAAACAACAAAACACCACTAAACAATAGAAGTGCAAGGGTTCTTATGCTACTTGCATGGAAAAAATTGAGGTCTTCCTTTACTTTTAACTTGTATATTAAGCCAACCACGGTAACAGCCAACAAGGCGAAAAAGCCAACTGACAAGAATGTGGATGCTCCCGTCCATTTCACTACACCGAATAGAATGCCAACGACCGCAATACTTGAGGCCGTGTGTGTTAATCGATCTAAAAAAACAGCCATCATTTTTACGTCTTCTGGGTAATGTTTATTGCCCAACATCCAATAAAAAAAGGCCAATGACGACAGGGACACGATCAGGATCGAAGCACCAACACCAGTAAAAATCTTTAAGAGCAAGCCTACAACAAATGCGACAAGTAAAATGATCTCAATCTTGACTTGGTATTCTTCTAGTTTGTTGCTGATTTTGGGGCTTAGTCTGCTCATGGGAGATATTCTTTTGGGTTCGGTATTCAATGATCGTTTTTGAGAGGCTCCTGGTTGAGTTGAATCACATATGTCTTTGACAACACATCGTGCCATGCCTTTGCATCGTGTCCCAATGCCAAAGACAGATACTCAAACGGAATCCAACGACACAAATATCTTATGACTGCCGTTCTAAAACTAATTCTAGTTCCATCTCTATTCACTACCATAGAACCGGTTACGTATTTGCCAAGGGTTCTTCCCAAGAAGTATTCCATTGGAATGTAATATCCTCCGAAAACTATAACCATCCGAAGGATTTTCATCGGATTGTTTTTTGCAAGCAAACCTTCAACTTGGACGGTGATTTCAATCAGGATGAAGATTGTGCACAGGTCGACAATGAAATTAATCAACCTTTTCTTCTTTGATGTTTCTATAAAGTCCATTGTTCAATATAAGCAGCGTTTTACTGCTGCAACTACCTTCAAGAAGTCCAGCCTACATGGACTCGTTTATATATATTTTGGAGAAAAAATCATCCTAGGCAAACAGAATGCCAAACCGACACATCAGCCAAAACCTATTGCTTATGCCCCACATAAGTCACGTTATAACCGCCCCCTGGCGACCTACTTGACCTGTACAAGTACATTGTTTCATCTTCAAAGCGAAGTTTAAAAACGTTGTAATCGTTCTCAACATATTCATGTCCGCCACAAACTTCTTCAACATCGATTCGATGATCGAAAACCTCAATATATCTACCCCACTGGCTGACTTCAACCGTTTCTATGTAGCTATTATCGGAAATTATTTCTCCGTTCCAAGAATGGAAATTCACCATGCACTTGTACTCCCCTGCCAATTTTCGGGCTTGCAATTTTTTACAACTTGTGAAGCCTGCTAAGATTATTATGCCGATGAAGGTTAAAAGGAAATTGGAGAATTTATAGAAACTGTGCATATCCATGGTTGTGAAGGGCGTGTTAATGTACATATTATTCTTGTCATATCACTGGAGCGGAGGAGACAGCGACACCTACAGGAAGTTGTTCACTTCAACGAATCAATCTCACGCTGCAAGGCCTCAATCAGTGCTTCTGAGTCGTGTAGCATGGTTATCGCATGTCTTCTGTTTCTTTCCGTGCTCACCCTTGACTCGCGAATGGCTGTTTTGAGGTCGATGTACTTGGCAGACTTCCTATCCAAATACCAAGGATGATCTTCGAGGGCAATTGCACCTTTATAATCGAAATCTGCCTTCAGGTTTTCATAGCCATACTTGCACTCTCGCCACATGTCATAGGCTATTGCATTGTAGCTTGCAACATAGACCGCTTCCCTCTCTACAAGCTGATAATACAATTGAACGCGCTTGATCAAACTATCTGAACCCAGTGTATTAAATCGGCCACTGCTCAGCATTTCTCGGTAGACAGCGTTGCTCAAATTATACAAGCCTCCGGCAAATAAGGTAGGCCGTTCGAGGATCCATAGCATTTTCTTTTCATTCAGTCCGTCATTCACATAACTGAGTGCTGTATCAATTACAGCTAAAACAGGTGTATACCCATGTGGATCGCCCAGATGATAATAACCCGTATCCAGGTAATGAAGACGGTCCATATTGATCTGAAGTTCTCCTTGCATTTTCTCCATTAGGAGCAGATTGGTCTGCTCTAGTTTCTTTGCTCCATTCCAATCATTGATCTGCAAAGCAATCAGAATCCCTATCACCACCAGGATGATCTCTCCTACGGCATAAAGCAGGTATTTACTGAACTTGTTTTCTGTCAGCATATTTTGACGGATTTTTCGGAAAAATTTTATCATTGGCTATTCGTTGACAACGATGAAGACCTGGTGCTTGTGAACATTTTGTAAATATGACCATTTAGCCATCGCTATTTGCTTTTTGTTCTTACAGGATTTTGACAACTCTAGTTTTTACATTCTCGGATAAATTCCAATCGATCATTCAAATCCGAGTAATATAAGAATCAAATCCACTTTCAATTTCAGCGAATATTATAAAAATTTCGAGTGGGATAAATACTGTCCTCTATTGATTCAACTATTCTCGCGCTTGGCTTTCTGAACTGAGAATCTTGAACATGTATGCATCCTTTTCAAAGTAGGTTGTTATCCATTTGCCGAAGTGCGAAATCCTTGTTCCTTTCGACCAGCTAATTCTCCTTGAAAAACAGCGGGTTCATTCACAATAGCGCTCGAAATGTGAAGAATTCAGCTTCCCGCAAAGAAAGCAGTAGATTTGAAGAACTATCAGGAAGGGCTTTGAATTGAGAGGGATTCATTTACATTCTTGATATTAATTAGTTATAACCAGGTTACCACACGTGCTCGAGTTCTTTCAGAAATCAAAACTCCTTCGCTTTCTAGCTAAGTCTATGGCCGTGCTGCTCATTCTGTTTGTCGCACTCGTGCTATTTGTTCGATCCCCTTGGGGACAAGACTTCATCGTGCACAAGGTCGTGGATGCGGTATCGGAAAAGACGGGGACGGAGATCTCCTTGGAACGAGTTTTTATCACATTTGCCGGTGATATTGCCGTGGAAGGACTTTATTTGGCGGACCTGAACGGGGATACACTCCTTTACTTCCGATCACTTCAAGCCGACCTGCCTTTCTTGCCTCTCATTAAAGGAAAGGGTATCGATTTGAGTGAAATTAATTTGGATGGCCTATCGGCAAATGTCTGCCGGATCGACACCGTTGGAGGCTACAATTTCCAATTCCTTTTGGATGCATTTCCCTCCGACACCAGCAAAATAATTGTACCCGACACGGCCAGTGCTAAGACGTTGAAAATTGCGCTGGGACTCATCAACTTCACCAACATCAACCTGAAATTCAAAGATGATGTGATGGGCATCGACAGTCGGCTAGATATGGGCCACCTTTCCTTGGATGTGGATGACTTCGATTTGGACCACCTGAATTTCGCCCTAGCTGAGGTCAGAATGACAGATGCTGATGTGAGCTACCTTCAAACCAAAGCATTTGCAGCCGGAGATTCAACCGAAGCATCGCCCTTGCCTCACATTAGCGTAGATAATTTGATTCTTGAAAAAGTGAAGGCCCATTACAATTCTACGACTGACGGCTTAGAAGCGGATGTCGACGTGAATCAATTCGCAGTCAAGCTGCCCATGCTAGATATTGCAAACTCACATTTTGAGGTCGATGGATTGCAACTCAGTGAATCAACCATAGCGATCTACACCACCGACTTGGACACGCTGTTACTGACCGATTCGTCGCTTCAACCAACATCAGCTGGCCCTAGACCCTTTGTTTGGCCTAGTCTGACTGCAGACATTCAAAATATCAATTTGCTCGACAACACCTTTTTATACGCCGCAAATGGGGCCACTCCTCAATCTGGTCAGTGGGATCCGAATGCCATCCTTATGTCGAAAATGGAATTGCAATTGCCTCAGCTGTCTTATACTCCTGGGGAAGTCTTGGTTTCTTTAGACAGACTTGCATTTGCCGAAGGCTCAGGAATTGTCCTCAATGATCTAGGTTTCGACCTCAAGCTTGCCGACGACAATTTGGCTCTTAACGGATTTGGACTTGCTATTGGGGAGACGAGTATTCAAGGAAAAGCCGATGCCACCTACCCATCCATGGACTCGCTGCTGAGCAATCCCAATACGGCTCAGTTTGCCCTTCTATTTCAAGATCTTTCAATCGACTTGGAGGATGTATTCCAATTTGCCCCTGAGCTACGAGAATCAGAGCAATTGCATGTGCTAAGCAAGAAGTTAGTCCGCGGTCAATTGGAGGCTGAGGGCTCACTTGCCGAGATCGAGTTTGGACAAAATGACTTCCAATGGGGACCGTCGACAAAAATCACTTTTGACGGCCGCGTCCAACATATTCTTTCGTCTGAAAACCTCCATTTCATACTACCTAATGTCACACTAAGCAGCACGCGAAACGACATTATGGCCTTTATTCATGAGGACTCGTTGGGAATTAAACTTCCCGAACAAATCTCTATTAAATCTTCGCTAGAAGGTGGAAATACTGCCGTCGAAAGCAAGGGTACTATTCGATCAACTTTTGGGGATATCGCCTACGATGCAAGCGTAAACGTGGAAAATACAATTGCCTACGAATTCGTGTCAACGGTTTCTGGCCTCAGACTTGAAAAGCTATTGCAAAATGAACAATTAGGTCCTTTGAGCCTGTCGATAACCTCATCAGGAAGTGGCGACGACATTCAGAATTTAGATGCCACGCTTGAAATATTGGTGCAAGACATGGTCTTGAATAACTACGCCATAAAAGATCTTAGTCTGACTGGAAGCATGCAACACGGCGAAGGTTCAATTTCATCCCAATACAAAGACGAGAATCTGAATGCCCAACTCGACGGCACGATCCGACTGGACTCCATCCAATCGGCATACAGCCTTGATTTAAATGTGATCGGTGTTGACCTGGAAGCCATGGGAGTGACCCAAAAACCCATTCGAACAGGATTTCATTTGATGGCAGAATTTGCGGGTGATTTTGAAAATTTCGAGCTCAATACAAAGGTCGACAATGGGACATTTGTTTATGACAATCAGTCTTATCGCCTGGGAGACTTAGACCTCAGAGCCCACGTTTCACCTGATTCTACTTCAGCTAACGTTTCAAGCAATTTTCTTGAGATGAAGATGGAGTCCAATACCGATCCCGCTTCATTCAGTCAGTCCTTGATTCGCCACATTGAGAGCTATTTTGAAGAAGAGGATCAAGCCCTAGATACTCTCCAAGCCCCTGTGCGCTTGCTCGTTGAAGGGCGCCTTGCGAAATCGCCTATTTTGAGTGAAATTTTCTTGGACAAACTGCAAGATCTTGATACTGTGAGAATCGCGGTCGAATTCGACGAAGCTAAGCGCCTGCTAAATGCCAATATCACCGCTCCTCATATTGATTACGACGGATATACTGTTGACACATTGCAATTCAGAATCGATACACATGCCAAGGATTTTACATTTGACTTGGGATTTGAGGAAATTGAAGCTGGTGCAATGAACCTGAAACGAACAACTATCTCGGGAAACGAATCGAATGGCGTACTTGATTTAGAATTCAATTCGTACGACGATGAAGTGCATCTTATCCACGTGCGATCCAAACTCGATGGGTCTACTGAGCAATTGCATTTTTCTGTTGACCCGGACGGACTTATCTTCAACAAGGAGGCATGGACCATGCCGGCAGACAATGAGTTGACCTATTTTGAGGATAGATTGCGATTTCATCGGTTTGTATTGAGCAATGAAAACCAGTCCGTTGAACTGACAGATCAAATTCCAGCGCTTGAAAAGGACCATGTCGGACTTGTATTCGAACGCTTCCAACTCAGTGATTTTTTGAGTTTCTTTAATCCGGACGAGAAACTGGCCTCTGGCCAAATGCAAGGGAACTTTGTTATTGAAGATCCTTTTAACGATATGGGATTCACGGCCGACCTTGAAATAAGTCAGCTTGCCATTCTAGCAGCAGATGTAGGCTTACTACGGCTAAATGCCGCGTCAAAAAGCTTGGACAACTACAAACTAAACCTGAGTCTCAAGGAAGGTCAGATTGATCTCGACTTGTTAGGTGAGATCAATGCCGCTGGAAGTAATCCGACACTCGACCTTGAGCTGGATCTGAACAGACTTGACATGAAAGCTTTGCAGCTCTTTAGCGGAGAGGAACTATCAGACTCTAAGGGATTTTTGACTGGTCAATTTACTGTAAACGGACCTGTGAGCGAGGTGCGCTACGAAGGCCAGGTCCATTTTAACGATATAGGATTCAATGTGAATCAGCTGAACAGTGCATTTTCACTTCCGCAAGAATCGATAAATCTGAACAATGAAAGCATCCACTTTGACAGATTTACTGTCCTTGATGTGCATGGCAATTCATTTGACTTGTCGGGAGATATTCTGACGAAAGAGCTATTCAATCCAACATTCGATTTAAAAGTAAACGCCAAAGACTTTCAGGTTTTGGACGCGACTCGAGAAGACAATGATCTCATTTTTGGTCAATTGGTATTCGATGCAAACGGTAGCATCAAAGGAAATACTGAAATTCCCGTTATAGACTTGGATTTGGCCGTAGGCTCAAATACCAACCTAACCTACGTATTGCCATCCAGTGTTGTGGAGATCGAGCGCATGGACGGTGTCGTGGTTTTTGTGAACAAGCAAAATCCCGATGCCATTTTAACCCGAGCCGAAGAAGTTACTGCTTCACTTGCCGGTTATGACATCAATGCGCATCTTAAAATAGGGACAGATGCCCATTTGGCGATGATTCTTGACGAAGAGACAGGTGACAACTTCCAAGTTTCTGGTCTTGGCGATCTTCAATTTGGCATGGAACCCAATGGTCGTATGACTTTAGCAGGCGTGTATGATATATCCTCGGGAAGCTACGAAATGAACTTGTACGGTGTGGTGGACCGCAGGTTCGAACTCTCTCCAGATAGCAAAGTAAGTTGGTCTGGAGATCCTTTTGATGCCGATATGGACATCCGCGCTGTGTATAAGCAAGAGGCATCCTGTGCCCCGCTTATGGCTTCGGTGACTACGGGATTGGCACCTGCGGCCAAATCACAATACAGACAGGTGCTTCCTTTCTACGTCTACCTTGACATCGCAGGCTCATTGACTGCTCCGGAAATATCCTTCGCACTCGATATGCCTGAAGATGAACGAGGTGCTTTGGGCGGACAAGTATATGGGCGTGTCCAACAAGTGAACCAGCAAGAAGAAGAACTGAACAAACAGGTATTCTCCTTGCTTGTGTTGAGCCGTTTCTACCCAGAACCGGGCAGCGATGGCAGTGCTGGAGGGGTTGCCACTGTTGCTCGTGACAATTTAAATGACGCGCTCTCTGATCAACTAAATGTGTTTTCCGACAAATTACTTGGTCAGACTGGCGTTGAGCTGGACTTTGGAATTGATTCTTATACTGATTATCAAAGCTCAGGACCACAAGAACGCACGCAATTGGAAGTGCAGGCTAAGAAGACTCTTTTTGATGACCGGCTTACGGTAAGCGTTGCGAGTGAAGTCGATATTGAAGGAGGGGCGGAATCGGGAGCAGACGAATCTCCAGTAATCGGAAAAGTAAGTTTGGAATACACCCTCACCCCCGACGGTCGATATATATTAAAAGGCTTTCGCAAGAATGAATTTGAAAATGTAATAGACGGACAAATAATCATCAGTGGCATTGCCTTGATCTTTACGCAGGAATTCAATCAATTCGATGAATTGTGGCGAAGCATGCTCCAGGAAAAACAGACCAAGTAGACTAGTATGAACAGCGCAAAGACAAGAGCATATACAAAGCGTTCAGACCTTCCCTTCGGGGTTTCGTTTGGCGCGGTCATGCGTTTTTGCACTCTGCTTTTTCTGATAGGATTCTTGTTCACATCATGCGGAGTGAAGAAGTTCATACCCGAGGGAAAATATTTGATTCGAGAGGCTGAAGTCGTGCTTGAAACTAAAAGTGAGTTGGCAGACGACCGCAGTATTGACTCACAACTGGAGGCCGTGATTCGTCCGAAACCAAACAGGCGGTTTCTAGCTGGTTATCCGCGGCTTCATTTATACTACAAAAACCAAAAGGACAAGCCTGGATTTATCAATAGATATTTATACAAGAAATTTGGCGAAAAGCCTGTTTATCATTCCGACGTGCATCGATTGGAGATGGAGGAACTTCTTATCAATCGACTTGAAAACAAGGGGTATTTTTATTCCAAGATTTCAAGCAAGGTGGAATTCGATGAGAAGAAAAGATTGGCGCAAACTATCTATACTATCCAACTAGAAGCTCCTTATTTACTCAAAGATCTTACCATAGACAGCATGCCATCTCCAATAGGCCCCGCCATTGAAAAGACGATGGATAAAACCTTGTTGAAAGCAGGACAGCCCTTTGATCTGGCGCGATTAAAGGCCGAGCGAGAGCGCATTGATGCGGCTTTGAAGCTGGACGGATATTATAATTTCAACGCATCTTTTTTACTGTTTGAAGCAGATACCAACATGTCTGCATCTCGACAATTCAATTTATCGCTCGGACTGAAAAAGGGTGTTCCTCACAAGTCCATTATCCCCTACTCAATCAGCAGCATTGAAGTGTATCCCGCCCTAGGTCTTGCTCAAGACAGTCTGCCCTCAGACACCGTAAACCTGAACGGCATTGATTATATCGGAGGAGAAGGTTTCTTTCGAGCCGATCGATTGGCCACCTATATCACAATAGAAGAGGATAAACAATTCAGCGGTCTGGATTCTAAAGCAACAGCAAGAAGGTTGACAACGATCGGCATCAATCGCTATGTGAACATTAAACACACGATTCTAGAAGGGGATTCTGTAGGCCAAATGGGACAATTGCGCACTAAAATTGAGCTTTCACCGCTCAATAAGCGTGCGCTTCGCGCTGAAATCCAGGCAGTTTCCAAATCGAATAACTTTGCTGGACCGGCCCTAGCGCTTATCTACATAAACCGCAACCTGTTCAAAGGCGGAGAAACCATGAACACCTCAGGTAATTTTGGCTATGAATTCCAAGCTGGCGGAAATGCTAATGCGTTGTACAATCTAAGTTTTGGATTAAGTACTGAATTGGTTCTACCTCGACTAATCCTTCCGATAAAAATCAATGTGGACCTGTTCAAGTACGCCATACCTAAGACACGTGTAAAGATCTCTTTCGATCATTCGAACAGGGGTGGTTTGTACAAACTGATTTCGGGATCGGCGATATTCGGATATGCTTGGAACGCAGCGCCTTACGTAACGCATCTATTCGACCCTATCTCAATTAATTACAACAATCTATACCAGAGCAGCACTGCATTTGAAGAGATATTGTCGAAGAACCCTTTCCTTCAAGAGAGCTTTGATCAGCAATTTATCGCCGGACTGAAGTACACTTTCCAGTACAACGAATTGATAAATTCAAACAAAAGAGCGGCGTTTTACTTTGGCAGTAACTTTGATGTTGCTGGCAATACACTTGGCCTAGTTGCAAAATCAGGCGAAGAAGGCGAACCTTCAGCTGTTCTTGGTCTGGACTATGCCCAGTATGCCAAACTCGATTTAGACTTGCGATTTCACTTTCGACTGCGGAAGGAAAAAACGATCGCCTTCCGACTTTTTGGCGGGTATGGAATGCCCTATGGAAACTCAAGCGTCATGCCCTTCATTAAACAGTATTATGCTGGCGGACCCTATGGCTTACGAGCTTTCAGAATTCGGGCCATTGGACCCGGGACTTTTGAGGCTGAGGGGAGCTCTAGTTCTAACTTTTTTGAGCAGACGGGAAACATAAAGCTTGAGGCAAATGTGGAGTTTCGCTTTCCGATTTTCTCCTATTTGAAAGGTGCTATTTTCACTGATGTAGGAAATATTTGGCTCTCAGAGCCCAATCCCGAAGTGCCAGGTGGAGAGTTTGGAAGCGATTTCATGGACCAACTAGGCATGGGGTCAGGAGTTGGTTTGCGTGTCGATGTACAGGGCTTTGTCATTCGCTTCGACTTTGCGGCCCCCTTTCATTCGCCACTCTCTACTACAAGCGACGACTATTCATTCGACCTGAAGAAAACGCAGTTCAACTTTGCCATTGGATATCCATTTTGAAGAGGCAATCATTTGGAGATTTCAGCAGCCTTACCAGCGTCCTGATTATAGCGGCTAAAACCTGAATGGAACAAATCATTCGTTACCCAATCACTGCCACAACTTTGCTTCATTGGCCAAGGCATGAGATAATTCTGAAAATCTGATTAAATCAAACCCAAAAACGCGGCTTGTTTGGCAAATCGCCACGCAATTCATTAATTTCACTTGCTCCCGCTTCAATTCTAATCATTCGATCAATCAACATTTCACGTCTAAATGCACGGTCTCTTGGCACGTTGGGAATCTTTCGAAGAGCCTCACGGAGCAGAACGGGGTCTTCAGAAATAATTGCGGGTTGCAGATACACACGTGTGGATGGTGTATAATCACCTCGATAGATCAGATCTGCAATTAAGTCTTTCAATTCAGCTGAGTACAGGCTCCATTCACAAACACCATATTTGTTGGTTACGTCTTTCTTAGTGCAAATTCGTTGGGCATTTTCATAATATACAGAGTACACCATCTCAAATAGTTGCAATTGAGCTTGCTCGGAGATGACAATATCTTTGATTTCTTGTTTCCGGATAAACTGTCTCCCAGATTCCCCTATAAGTTGACTGCCACCCGCTAACAGAATACTATCTTTCCGAGATACTCCCGCAACCATCAAATCCTGTGTAATTTGTGCCGGAAGTCGATGCTTCATATCGTATCCTCTTCCAATTGTAACACCTGACGAATCCGATGGCACATGTGCCCGTCGGGAAAAATAAATACTCGACGGATCATTGTTGCCCTCTGATTCAAACGTAATAATACCAACCGAAGGTACTGCTGATAAACTTCCCATGATAATTTTGTTATTATGAAACTTGGATGCTCCTCAAAACACCGCTTGAAAAAAAATTCAAATATGGTCACTTCCTAACCCTCCGAAGATTTCTAATCCAATCATGAAACAATTTAATCAAAAAAAGAAATTAGACTATGGACGAAGCAACTAAAATGTAAATGCCAGGAGCAGTAATTAACCCTTTTGCTCAAAAATAGTACTCCTTCCCGCCTTACTCTTATAAATGACCTTAGGAAGAACCTCCCTCTTCGTTCCTGAACGATATTTTTTATTATTCGGGTTGAGAATACATGCGACTTGGTACTCAATCATTTTTTCAAACGGATTGAGAAAGTCCTTGGTGTCGCATTGCTCTACGCCACCTTCTTTGAGTAAATTTAAAACGGTGTAGACCGATTCAATGGTACTCAAACAAAGGGATTCTGGTTGCTGCTTGATGATGAATTTAGATTGAATCTCATTGTCAAAACTCACTCGTTGGAGTTCCTGCAAGTTTGTACTCAACTTAAGCATTTTACGAGCGCAAGGCCATGTTCCATCGAGGATGAAAATGAGTGGATTGGCTCCTAAAAAGGAATTCATCTCCGAACCCTTTCTTACCGACAAGTTAAAATTCTCCTTTCCAGGGTACAGTAAAAACGAACTGCCCTTTTTCTCGCTCAGTAGTTTGTTTACACGCACATTATGGGTAAAATCGACGCCAACTATGACCTCCGAATTTTCGAGCTGAAGCTTGGTCATATGCCCCGTTCCGTTTTTCTCCTTTTTGTACTCCTTCGGATGCATCAGAATAACAAAACGAGTCTTTGTATGGATCGGACGAATGTGCTTACAACTGCACGAACTCGAAGGCCTCATGCAGGTGTAACATTTGATTCTATATTCTTTTGTTTCTGCTTGCAAGCTGCAATATCCCTCTATTTTTTCAATTGGCTATGATCTTGACTTTGCAGCGTCTCATTGGGAGCTGATTGATACCGCTTCAAGCACTAAATTATGGGTTGGCCATTTTGGAACGAAGGAGGTGGGTCACTTTCCTCGAAGAGGGTAAGTCCGTTTCAGCGAAGTTTGCACTTTGACTCAAAACTAGTCGCCGATTGCTCCCAATACGCTTATTGCCCGTCTGAAAAGTGAGGGCCTTGTTCGCCTATCCAATTTCCGACCAGTTCCCGGTCTCTGACTCAAGCAGCCAACACACGAAATTTATTGAATCCCCATAGCGTCGAGGTACAGAACTACTGGAGGAAGAGTACGACAATCGCTCTAATGAACTGCGGGCTTGCTGCGCATCATTGGAAGCTAATTATTGCGGTGCGTTTTTATTTCATGACTATCCGCAATATGTCACCAGAAACCAACACGGCGAACAGTCGGTTCGTCCTCTCAATTTACCTTCCTCCGGCTTCCCGAGATCTACTGGATCAAACCCTGATAACAAGCAACTTGAACAGCAAATCCAGTTGGCCTGGTTTAGGAGTAGGTTTAACGCTTCATGCACTGAGAAGCTAGCTATTTGTGTATATCCCTGACGAGAAACTGCATGAGCAAGAAAAAACCATGTGAACAACCGAATTTCTCAAAACTCGCTCTCGCTCTGGCCTTCAAGTTCTGCATTAAACAGAGGAAGAGAAAGAGATTTCTTTTCACAACCAAAGTATGTCCCGTAGGGACTATATATCGGTAGCAAATGCCGCCCTCGTGCAGCCCCCGTGCCGTTAGGTACGGAATAAATCACTTCATTTCTTTGAACAAATACATCCGATCTTTCCAGAAGTTTGAAATCAGACTTTGCCAATTCTCAACTGCAATAACTGCGTGAATCTGAATTGGCCATATTCTTCTTCATATTAACTTTCATCCGTGAGCCGGTCGTGAAAAATCCCGTACCTAACGGCACGGTGGAATCTCCTAACTCATTTTGTTCTACCGATATATAGTCCCTACGGGACAAATTCTCGTCTTACCGATTATAACGTGGCCGAATATCGAGAATCATGGTTTTCATCCTTTCATAATCGCGTGGAAGTTTTGTAGATGCGGCAATTCTGACTATAAACGCGAGCCGCCAATTGAGAATATTGCCTAAGATTGCTTTTTCGACCTGCCTCCTGTCCCGTAGGGACTAAGCATCAGTAGCCGTCAACCCACAACGCGACATCCCGTGCCGTAGGTACGGAATTCCTTTGGCTAGCTTTTGAGAAACAAATGCGCTTTCATGCATGAACGGGGAACACGTGGTGTTACTTTACGGATAGTCATTTTTTATTTTACACTAATTGCTTAATTGTATTCATTGGAAGAAACATTTTCTCACTATCAGGAAGCTGTTCAAATCCGTACTTTTCATAGAATTTCACGGCATATTGATTTATAGGGTCCACGACCACGGCCATGGCACCTATACTCTCTTCAGATATGGTGAAAGCTCTAAATAGAGCATCAAGTAGGAGGTGTTCTCCCAAACCTGTTCCTTTTTGCTCAAGATCTCTAGCCAATCGACCAAGTAGAATTACGGGCGCATTGTAATTATTGGGAACCTTTTTAAGATATTTTTCTGGTATTAATTCTCGCCCGAGACTTTCGCTTGTAAGAGTATAATATCCTACTACATTGTTGTCATCGTCTGCTGCTACAAAGCAAATTGCGAGTTTCTTTTTTACATCCTGACTCACCTGCTTCCGAATATAGTCAGTTAGAGCCCTTTCTTCACATTCAAAACTTTGTCGATTGTGTGTTTTGTGGAGTATTGAAATTTCCAATGTTATGACTTCTTTGACTTGTATCTTTTAGCTGCTGCTGCTAGATTTTGATTCGGCTTAGTATTGCTAAAAACAGTGTCAAAAAAAAGTTGACGGTCTTTTTCGGAAACTATGATTCGATCATGTTTAGCCACAATTTCTTCTGCTTCTTTTTTAACAATCCGAACTACAAAGCTGCTAAATGACTTATCACCGCTCAGTTTTTGGGCTCTTTTGAAAATTCTTTTATCCGTAGATGAGACCCTTAACTCCATTCTTTCGTCCTTATTTATTTGTGCTTCCATGCAATTCTTCTTTCAAATAAATGTACGGTTATTTAACGTACAAAGCAAATATTTGTTTCAATGCACCCCAACAACTCAACACGTTCTACAGCACTTTAAACGTCAATATGTATATCGCACATGTCCAATCATAGTCGCAGACTAATCTACTAAACTCTCAGTCACCCACCCCCTATTTCGATACCCGCAACCCACCAAACCGCTCCTCCAACACCCTTTCAATCTCCTTCTCGTCGCCCGAAATCCGTTCGGCTTGACCGTTTGAGATATACAACAGCGCATCCACACAACTGGCTACCAAAGGCAGTTCGTGCGTGGAGAATATTATGAGCTTCTGGTGTTCTTTGCTCAGTTTCTTGAGGTAGTTGAGCACCTCGATCTTCCCCGGGTAATCCAAAAATGCCGTGGGTTCATCGAGCATAATGATGGGGGTTTCTTGCGCAAGGGCGCGGGCTAGGGCTGCTCGTTGGCGCTCGCCGTCGGAAAGGCGGTCCAGACTCCGATCTTGGAGGTGTGTGAGGCCCGTCGCTTCGATGCTTTGGTCGATGATTTGGTTGTCGTGCTGGTCCAGTTTTGAAAAGGCTTTGCGGTAGGGGTGCCGACCGAGAGCAACGTAAGAACGTACATCAAATCCACCCAGACTGTGGCGTTCGGTGAAAACGAGGGCTAGTTGGCGTGCCCGTTCGCGAATACTCCATTGGTCCAATGGCTTGTCGGCGAGGATGACTTTTCCTGCATGGACGGGTAGCAACCCCGCGAGGGACTTAAAAAGGGTCGTTTTGCCCTCTCCATTTCGGCCTACGAGCGCAATGAGTTCGCCCCGATCACACGAGAAATCAATCCCGGTAACAAGTGGCTTGTCGTACCCAATACTCAACTGCTTGGCTTCCAAAAATGGCATGTGGCGAATTTAAGGCATTTGCCTTGCTTGGGATAATTTTCTTAGCGACGAGCGCAAATGGTTGAACGCACCCCTCTTCATCATTTGCGCTTGTCGCTGATAAAAGCTTGCAATTATCCACATACTTGTCGTAAAAGTTGAGAAATTCTCGTGCGCAATTCGATGCCTTCCACGTACCTTGGTCGCATGAATGGAATGGTACTTCTTGGGGTGATTGTGGCCTATTTTGTGGCGCTTATTGTTATTGCGCGGGTGACGGGGAAAAATGCCGACAATGATTCGTTTTTCCTTGGTAATCGGCAAAGTCCGTGGTATGTCGTGGCTTTCGGGATGATTGGGGCCTCGCTTAGTGGGGTGACTTTTGTTTCGGTGCCGGGCTGGGTCGATGGCAGTCAGTTTAGCTATATGCAAATGGTGCTTGGCTACCTCGCGGGGTACCTCGTGATTGGAACGGTGCTGCTTCCACTCTATTACCGCCTCCAACTCACGTCGATTTATACCTATTTGAAGGACCGATTGGGCGTCTATTCTTATAAAACGGGCGCTTGGTTTTTCATTCTGTCTCGGGTGATTGGCGCTTCTTTCCGACTGTACTTGGTGGCTTTGGTGCTCAACGATTTTGTGTTCAAAGCCTTGGATATCGAGGTGCCATTTGTGGCGACGGTTGTGCTTACGATCGCGCTTATTTGGCTGTATACCAATCGCGGAGGAATCAAAACGATTATTTGGACCGATACGCTGCAAACCCTATTCATGCTGGTCGCAGCGGTAATTACCTTGGTGGGCATTGCCTCGGCGATGGACTTGGATTTTGCGGGGATTTTTACGGCTGTGGCTGATGGTCCGCACTCGCAGATTTTCTTTTTCGACGATCCTTCAAGCGGACAATACTTCCCCAAACGCTTTATTGCCGGTGCATTTATCGCCATCGCCATGACGGGATTGGACCAAGATATGATGCAAAAGAACTTGAGTTGTCGATCACTCAAAGACGCGCAAAAGAACATGTTTTGGTTTAGCATTGTCCTGGTTTTTGTCAACCTGATTTTCTTGGCCTTGGGTAGTCTGCTCTACCAATTTGCCGACCTCAACGACCTCGCTTTCACGGGTGACGCCCTCTTCCCAGCCATCGCACTGGGAGATTACTTGCCGCCTGTCGTGGGCATTTTCTTCATTCTGGGATTGATTGCTGCGGCCTACAGCAGCGCCGACTCCGCATTGACGGCATTGACGACTTCTTTTTGTGTAGATATTCTCGGTCAGGACACCAACAATCCGGAAGCCCGCAAGACGCGAAATATGGTGCATATTGGTATGTCGGTCGCGCTATTGCTTGTAATTAGTCTGTTCCGCATCATCGACAATCCATCGGTCATTTCACAGGTTTTCACGGTCGCGAGTTATACTTACGGGCCGCTCCTTGGGCTATATGCATACGGCTTGTACACGAAATGGAGCGTCCAGGACAAGTGGGTGCCTTTTGTATGTATTATTGCACCGTTTTTGGGTTTTCTGCTCACGCAAATGTCTGTAGCCCTGTGGGATTGGAAAATCAGTTTCGAATTGCTGCCTATCAACGGCTTATTTGCTTTTATTGGACTCGTCCTTATTCGCCGTAAAGTTGAAAAGTCGACCTTGAAGACGCAGTCATAACACACACACCTTGAAGAAAAAGAACCTTATCGTATTTGACATCGACGGCACATTGACCGACAGTGTTACCATTCACAAGGATGCATTTATTCGCGCACTTTCCCTAATGGGCGTGGAATACGACACCTCAACAAAAAAACAGTTCAAGCATTATACCGATTCATTTATCGCCAAATCCATCTTTGAAGAGGCTCTAAAAATTCCGTTCACGGAGGGCAGGATGAATGAGTTTAGCAGGCACTTGCAGGCCGGAATCATCGAAGAAATGATCGACGAGATTAATGGGGCCAAGCAGGTTGTCAAAGCGCTGGAACGGGAGTCGGACTTTGGAGTGTGCTTCGCTACGGGATCCATTCGCAAGGCAGCGGTGTACAAACTCGACTCGGTAGGCATAGGCTTCGACAAGCGTCAGTTGGTAGCGTCGGATCGAATCCACGAGCGCGAGCGGATCGTGCAATTGGCCATCAATCAGGCCAGTCATGT
>JADFAK010000197.1 GCA_015665315.1 Flavobacteriales bacterium
CGAAGTGTGCGGGTCAACATAAATACTGTCTCTTTCGGAAGTAGAAGCTCCCTCCACATACACCCACATCGGGAAATTACTGTTGTTTTCAACTTTCTTCAAGTAGGTCGTCTCGCCTTCGCAAGAGCTTAAAGAAATTAATAACGCGATAAACGCAAATAATCCAGAAGTACGCATAATTGAAATTTCGTGTAAAAATACGAATCAGCGCACTAGATTAAAACCAAGCACGCTCATTCAAGTATTCATACGGTCAATTTTCCAATAGGGTACGTTCGAAACCGAATATTCTTAGTGCTGTACCTTCGCGTACTCCAAGTATCCACCTAGGACATTATAAAGTTCAGGGAAATCCGTGCCAGCTAGTTTCTTCATGGCGCTTTTGCTTCGTCCGCCAGACCGACAATAGACGATGGTAGGCCTGTCTTTTGATAATTCCGACATCAAACGCATGAAGTGGTCGTCATTCCAGTTGATATTCACCGATCCCTCAATGTGGCCTTCTGCGTATTCCTCGGGTGTTCGTACATCGACGAGGTGGTATTTAGAAAGGTCCATTTCGAGGAACTCCTGAACGGTAATGTCCTTGGTCACAACGTTGGCATCTTGGGCACTGGCATTGTCTGGTGAGCAACTAGCAAGGCATGCCGCGAGGAGCAGACTGAAAATCGATAATATTCGCATGTGTGTGTGGTTTATGGGGTAGGCTGACTACAAAGAGTCCCAGCTTCCTCCGTTGTGTGCATCAATTCCGTTTTGCACCAAAAAACTTGTCGCCTGTCCGCTACGTGCACCTGAGCGACATACTAGAACGAGAGGTTGTTTTAGTTTCTTCAATTCATCCAATTGAGCGCTTATCCTATCCAACGGTATATTTGTGCTACCCTTGTAATTACCTCCAGCAAATTCGCCCGGCGTACGCACATCTATAACTGTTGCGCCTTGTTCTATGAGTTCTTTCATTTTATTTCCTTTCGAAAAGAGTGATCCAAATGTCATCATTGTTTTTTGATTTAGGTGCAAATTTAAGCGCAAATCCAAGCATCCACTGTGACTAGGGCTACACAAGAAGTTTCAATCTTTGGCTGCTGAAGTGGCCTTTGGGTGTTTTCGGGCCAACTTGATTTTGTCGAATAAACTACATTTGCGCTTGTCGCTATGCCAGATTCAATTTCCATACTTGTTACGTCACACAAACTTTCAATCGATGCCTGTACTTCCTTCGTGAAAACAGATAAATCGGGTGGGATTGTGGTTTTTGAGGGGACTGTGCGCAATCACACCAACGATAAGGAGGTCCTTCGTCTCGATTTTGAGGCCTATGAACCTATGGCGCAGAATGAAATGCGGAAAATTGCCGAGCGTGCTGCACAAAAATGGCCTGTGCATAAAATAGCGATCCATCACCGAACAGGAAGTCTGGATATCGGTCAAACGCCTGTGATTATTGCTGTTTCCTCAAGTCATCGAGGGGTGGCATTTGAAGCGTGTGAATTTTGCATTGACGAATTGAAGAAGTCGGTCCCAATTTGGAAAAAGGAGTTTTTCGCCGACGGGGAAATCTGGGTTGCTGCCCATCCTTAGCTCTTGCCACGCGCCTTTTCCAAGTCCTCCGGCGTATTCATATTGTCTAAAAACTTGTCGTTTCCCGGCTTGATTAAATGAGTGTTTCCGCTGTTGATCAACACTTTCCGAGGGCAACTATAGCCTTGTTGAAGGAATTGCAATAAATGCAAATGGCTCTTCGGTTCCCAAATAGATGCCAGTGGTTCAGGAAAACCAGATTCAGGACTTATATAGGACGTAGCTACTGCTGATGGTCGGCGATTTTCTAGCAGCTTCGTAAGAGCCTCTTGCCCAAAGTTAGGCAGATCGATAGGCAGCACAAGCCACGCAGTATTCGGGTCATGGAAAAATGCCGAGACGATAGCACCAAAAGGCCCCATGTCGGTCATTTTATCGGGAATCGTATTGAAATCCTGGTTGAATTGTTCGACTTGATCGGGCCGACAAGACAGGAATACCTCATCCACGTGAGGAGCAAGCATGTCGACCATGTGGCGGCGCTGATTGGTCTTATGAATCTCAATCGAACCTTTATCTTGCCCCATGCGGCGCGAATGTCCGCCTGCCAATATCAATCCGTTGAGCTTTGGCGTCTGGAGCACCGACTTCTTCAGTAGCTCGGCCATAGCATCGACTTCGGTGATTTTAAACACGGGAAGATCACGGTATGCGGGGTCGATGTCGAACAGAAAATCATGAACATGCGAGCTTTCTTTCGTTAATACGAAGCCAACGACATTTTTCAAGCGATCTACTTTTCGTTGCACCGACTCGTATTTACCAGGGTCAATGATCACGAGTTGTTTGGCGGCATGAAAGTGATTTCCGTTGACAAAGATTAGATCGGCATCGTTGAGGAGCGTCCGTCGGCTATAAATATCCATCTGCCTCACCGTGTCGAAACGTTGGAAATTCACCTTGTCGGTCAGCTCCGTAAAAAACGGAGAGCGCGATTCCCCTTCGCCATGCTCGGCATCGATGTATGCAGACCGGTCTAACTTTAAGGCCTTGGAAAGTAAGCAGGCCAAATCACGTATTACCGAGCATTTTGTGCCAAGAATTCCTATTTCACAGCGACCGTACTCACCTAAGTTTGGTCGGGCTAGAGGTGGATGTTTATGGTGTTTTCCTTTCATAGTCGCTTTTTCCTCCATGTTTTTCCAATAAGTAAGTCGGACCAATCACCATTTCGTGGGTGAATGCCTTGCACATGTCGTATATAGTGAGTGCAGCTACTGAGGCTCCCGTTAAAGCTTCCATTTCTACGCCAGTCTGCCCTTTGGTCTTGGCAACACACTGAATAACAGCGTCTTTACCTACAATCTTTATATCAATTCCAACTTTCGTCAGAGGAAGCGGGTGACAAAGTGGAATAAGATTGCTGCATTGTTTGGCGCCTTGAATTCCGGCGATTATGGCCGTTTGAAAAACGGGGCCTTTTTTACTTTTCAATTCACCCTCACTGAAAATAGATAGAATTTCGTCGGTAAGCTGCACCCTTGATTCGGCAATGGCTATGCGTTCGGTGATATTCTTCGCACCGACGTCTACCATGCTTGGATTTCCTTGGCTATCGAGATGTGTAAATGAGCTCATGATCTAAAAGAATAAATAGGGAAAACTTCACCTTTCTCAAAGGTATTCCTTTCTGCTGGTAACTCGATAAAGGCATCAGTTTCAACCAGGTTGGCCAAATCGCCAGAGCCTTGCCCAGGAATAGGAGTTGCTTCAATTTTCCCTTCTTCCGTATAGCTTGTGCGAACTTGCAAGAAGTAGGTGAGTGCAGGCTTAAAGCTGAATGTTTCGCCCAGTACCGCATAGGATGTTTTTACCTCCTGTTTCAAACTTGTTGCTAGCCACGGCGCAAAGTACCTCCAGCCACACATAAAGGTGGATACCGGATTTCCTGGGAAAGCAAAAACGGTGACTCCATTGCCTTGTCCAAACCAAAATGGCTTGCCTGGACGTTGCAGTACCTTGTGAAACAGCTTTTCGATGCCCAGTGCAGTCAGCGCTTCCGGCACAAAATCGAGTTTACCCATCGAAACACCACCACTTAGCAAAAGAACGTCGTATTCGGCCAACTTCGCCGATAATTGCGCCTTGATTTCATCCGACTTGTCGGCGACATGCAACAAATCGGCCTTCAAGCCCAAGTGTGCGCACATAGCTTTTAGCGCGTGGACATTGGACTTGCGAATTTGATGAGGTAGAGGAATTTGATCGATATCGACAAGTTCGTCTCCCGTAGACACGATCAGTACTCTCGGTTCGCTCAGGACTTTCACCTCGGCTTTCCCTACCGTCGCGAAAATGCCCACTTCGGCTGCCGATATTTTCTTCCCTTTAGCGAGGATAAGCGATGATTTCAGTCGGTCGGTTCCTTCCCTGTGAATGTGGTCGCCTTTATTAATGGTTTCTACATTCACCGTCGCATTTCCGTCTGCAACAAGCACATCTTCATAGCGAATAACCGTGTCGCAATTCTCAGAAAGTGTCGCGCCAGTCATTATTTCCAGGCAATTTTCGGGATTCGACAATCGCTTCATTTCTTGCCCTGCGGCCTGCAAATCTTCAATAGGAAATATCCTTTGACCTTGGGCGTAAGATTGGTAATTGATGGCTATTCCATCCATCATGACACGATCAAATGGCGGGAAGTTACGATCGGCAAAAACGTCTTCGGCTAGCACCTTTCCCAAACTTTTATCGAAGGGGCAACTGATGGTTTTTGGATTGTATAATGTGCTGATTATTATTTGATTGGCCTCTTTAACTGAAATCACGCTTGAATGTATTTAGCCTCCGATTGTAGCCATGGATTCACGGCCTTCGGATGTTGGAATTGAAGATTCGGCCTCGAAGCCGTCCTTTGGTTTTAGGGATACAGCCAAGCGAATGGCCTGTTCGATCACCTCATCGTTGGATTCAGTTCGCAGCATTTTCCTCAAATCGAGAACCCCGTTGTCGTACAGACAAGTTTTAAGCTGACCGGTAGGCGTGACGCGGATGCGATTGCAGCCACCACATATCGTACGCGTGAATGAAGGGATAATGCCAATGCGTCCTTGGTAGCCTGGAATGGTGAAGACCCGAGCTGTTTCGGTCGCGGGAACCGTTATTTGCTGAATAGCTGGAAAAAGTGATCTAAGTTCATTTTCAATTTGTGCGGCTGTCCACGATTCTTTGCGCAAGGTATTGCTACCATTGAAAGGCATTTCTTCCAGAAAACGCACGTCTACTGGATTGTTCAAAGCCATATTACACATGTCGGCCATCTCATCGTGATTGACACCGTACATATGAACCACGTTGATTTTAACAGGAATTTTCTCTTCGAGCAACAGATTGAAAGTCTGCATTACTTTATCAAACTCATCCCTACGTGTAATCTTCTCAAAGCGCTTGGCATCCAGTGTGTCCAGACTCAAATTTATACCCGTAATCCCAGCATCTTTGAACTCTTTCACCTTGTCGGCGGAGACAGTTCCATTGGTTGTTACGTGAATTTCATCAATCCCTTCGATGGCAGACAATCCGCGAATGAAAGTCAACAAGTCTTTTCGTGCGAAAGGCTCTCCACCCGTAATACGAATCTTATTAACCCCCATGCGCGCGTGAATCTTGGCCAGGCGGATCATTTCTTCGTAGGAAAGCAAGTCGACACGACGAACAAAATCTATCCCACATTCGGGCATACAGTAGTAACAGCGCAAGTTACAGCGATCGGTAATTGCTAGGCGCAAATAGGAAATGGTCCGTCCGTGTTTATCCTGCAGCATCAACAGTACGAATTGGGATTGGGAAATGCTTGGCTCTCGTCCTCATTAGGCCGGTCGGTGAGGCAGGCGAAATCTTTTTCAATGAGAATGTGGAGTCCGTCCTTCCCACCATTCTTAGTAACCTCTTCAATACTCACTTGTTCGCTCTTGGCCCATGCGGTAATGATTTTATCAGGAACTTGAATCTCGATGCGGTTTCCAGAGTATATAGCACAAATCTGCTCAGTATCGTTACGGACCAATGAATAACCTAGTTCATCACCGGGTAATCGGCCAAAACGAATACAATCCATTACGCGTCCATCAACCATTAGCTGCGTTACTTCGTCTTGCATCAATCTAAGTCGAAGGCTATCTCCTTTGATCCTGATTTTCATGGCTACTTTTTAGATTCGAGTATATATTCATCAAATTTAGGCCTTTCTTTATTCTGAATCACATCAACCCCCTGTTGAACTGAAATAGTGAAGTTTTCTGGTCCGATTTTAGCCGTGAGTCCCGACAGAAATAGCTTGTCTCGCACAGGACCTTTGACATTTGCAATGACTAGGTCTATGTTATTAGCCTTTAGGCTCGAAGCCAAGTCGGCAATGAAGTGAATCGCACTGGAATCGACCATGTTCACGCTTTCGAAGTTCATAACCAGGCCTTTTATATCTGGCTTGTAATTCTCGACGATCTCATCAATTCGTTCTTGTACAAAATTCAAGTTGGCAAAATAAAGCCTTGCATCCAGACGAAGTACGACAATGTCTCTTCGCTCTTCAATCTGATCAAATCGTTCTATGTTTCTGTAGACTTCAGTACCTGGTACTCTTCCGAGTATGGCGATATGCGGACGAGTAGTGCGAAATATGATAATTCCAATCGACAGGATCACGCCTAAACCAATTCCTTCTTCAACGCCAAGGAACAAAGTACCTAGGAAAGTGATAATAAGCATGGCAAAGTCTCCCTTGTCTGATTTCCAGAGTTCAAACGGTTCTTTGAAGTTTACCAGTCCGAAAACGGCCACCATAATGACTGACGCAAGAATGGCTTTCGGCAAATAGAAGAAGAGGGGAGTGAGCAACAATAAGGTGATCGCAATGAGAGATGCACTGACAAGGGCCGCCACTCCAGACTTTGCGCCAGCTTGATCATTCACCGCTGTCCGACTAAACCCACCCGTCACAGGGAATGACTGGAAGAATGAACCTGCGATATTGGCCAAGCCCAGTCCGATTAACTCTTGGTTGGCACGTACTTGGTAGTTTCGATGTTTGTTCTGGATGGTTTTGGCTACAGCAAAGGACTCTACGAAGCCTATCAAAGCAATGGTAAATGCTGTTGGCAACAATAACTTCATCTGATCCCATTCAATACTTGGGGAACCGAATTTCGGTAAGTTGCTAGGAATGTCTCCTACAATGCGCACGCCTGCTTGGTCCAGTCTGAATAAGTAGACTACCCCAATACCGAGCACAACGGCGACGAGCTGAGCAGGGATTTTTTTCAAGAACTTTCTAGCCAAGATAATTACTGCCATACCCCCAATAGAAATGGCGATAGTAATCCAGTTCCAGTCGGCAAAACCTGCAAAAGCACCTATGACAATCTCATGAATGTAGTGGCTTTTTTCGATCGGGATTCCCATCACGTGTTTGAGCTGACTAAATCCGATGATCAAGGCCGCAGCGCTTGTGAACCCACTAATTACGGGATGAGACATGAAGTTCACGAGGAAACCCATGCGAAAAAGTCCGAGCAGCAATTGAATAGCGCCCACCATTAACGCTAGGAGGATGGCAAGTTCAATGTAGGCATCGGTTCCAGACTCCACAATAACCCCAACTCCTGAGGCGATTAACAAGGATACCATCGCCACGGGGCCCACCGCCAGCTGTCGGGAGGTTCCAAAAATGGCGTAAACGATCAAGGGGATGATTGAAGCGTACAATCCGTACTGAGCAGGGAGCCCCGCGATTAAGGCATAAGCCATGCCCTGAGGAATAAGCATGACACCCACCGTTAACCCAGCAAAGAGGTCGGACCGAAACCAATCCTTGTTATACTCTTTGATCCAACCTAAAATGGGAATATAGTTCTTCATAGACTCGTTGTGAGCTGCAAAAATAAGTAGTCATGTTCGGCTTGGATGTAACAAGTGTTACGAAAAAAGAAAGCAAGTAAGCTCGCTATTCTTCGCCAATCTCGTTGATATATTGATTGATCCAACCAATCATTTTTCGAGACATGTCATTGAAGTATCGTTTAGTTCGGTAAGAACTGATCCATTCAACCCCTCGGATAGCATTTGTGAGAAAGATCTCATCGGCCACCAAAAGATTCTGCGGGTTGAGTGAACATTCATAGACTTTGATATTGTTTTCAAGAGCTATGTTGATCACGTTCATCCGCATCGTTCCGGCAACACAGCCATCATCGAGCGAAGGCGTATAGAGAACCCCATTTGATACCAAGAATATATTGCTGCTAGTCCCTTCAATGATTGATCCACGTTGGTTTTGGATCAAGGCGTCGTCAAGTTTTCTTTGTTGTGCAAAGAGACTAGCCATAATGTACAAGCTGCAATTGAGGGCTTTGTACACAGAGAGAATATGAATGTCCTTTTTTATATCGGGGTAGATATCGACATTCATGCCACGCTCGTTCATTTTGAAGAAATTATCCTCCAGAGGTGCTATTTCGCCGATTATTTCGAGATCATTGGTCTCTGGGGCAAATAGGCCGGTGCTTTTTCTACAAAATGTAAGTCGTACTCGTCCGCCCTGCGTTATGTCGTTTCTTTTTGCGAGCTCATCAATCATCGACTGAAGTGCTCCAACGGTCAAACTATTGGGGAGATTGATTTGAAAAGCCTTACAACTATCAACGATTCTGGCATGGTGATGCTTGACAAAACGGGCCTCGCCATTGATCACACGAATGCTCTCAAAAAAGCCATCGCCGTAGCGAAATGCCCTATTGGACAGAGGGATTAAAGCTCCATCCGAATTCACGTATTCCCCGTTGTATAATGCTATCCCCATAAAAGGCTAAACTAACAAATCATGTACTGCCATCAAAGACGAATTTCGTTCAATTCTCACGGCTCGCACTCCGGCCAATTCACCCGCTTGAACATCCGTTTCTTTGTCACCTATCATTAGCGATGATTTAGGATCCCCATGGTGCAGAGCAAGGGCTCTTTCAATCATCAAAGGGGAAGGTTTTCTACTGATGGAATTGGAAATTACATCGTGGTGCTCAGATACAAAAACATCCAGTAATGGAACGTTGGCAGCCTTGAACAAAGAAGCCATGTGAGCGTGCAGAACATGTACGTCTTCCAATGAATACAGGCCTTTTGCAATGCCGCCTTGATTGGTAATGACTATAATTGAATAACCTTTTTTATCAGCGCTTTGCGCAAATGAAATAACATCTGGAAGTAGGTGAAACTTGCTCACTTCCCACGTGTAGTCGCCCGGATCGTGGTTGATTACCCCATCTCGGTCTAAAAACAATATTTTCCTGAGTCCGCCCATGCCTCGCTAATCAACCCCAAAAGTAGGAATACAGGGGAATCTGGAAAGCTTTATTCGCGTTTTATCTGGTCTGCTTAATTCATGACACAACAGACTGAAAACCACGTTTCTGTGTTGAAAACCTTGTTAGCATAAACAAATCGCCGAAAGCAGACCCACCATCCTATTGACTTACTTTGTAAACAACCCTATTGATTCCATTTATAGCACTTGTGGTTAGTTTATTCAGCCAAGTTCAAACGCACACAAAGAAAAATGGGAGAAACATTATTCATGAATACCACACGCACTGATCGACCAAAGTCAAGTCTGAAGGAGTTGTTTGCTTCTTTACCGGCAGTGATTTGCGAGTTCGATACTGATCTTCGACTTATTCGCTTCAACAAGGATTCTCCTTTGAATTTTACGGGGGTTCAACCTTCGTTTTTGGTAGGTCGCCGACTCAAAGATCTATTATTGGAAGAGGCGGAGAAATACGCCTTTCTTGAGAAATTCGATCAGGCTTTGTTGTCAGGTGACACAATAGAATTCAGCACTATAGTTGAGGCCAGCAGAGACTCAAGCAGTATTCGAACCTTGTGTTCTCCTGTGTACAATGATCTTGGAGAAGTTTTGGGTTATAGCACCGTTTGCGCTGTCGAGAGCAAGAAAGAAAAAGAACTTTCGAATTCCCTTAATCACGTTTTTGATGTGATGGGAGAAACAGTTCTTCGAATTGACTCTGAATTTCGCATTTCATACGCCAATAGTGGATTCTTCGGAAAACCACACAGTTCTCTCGTTGGTCAGCCAATAGAGGCATATTTCGAAGATGATGAGAAAACCATCATTCGAGCGGCTTGTCTGCGCGTAATAAGCGACGGAACCCCATTATCTTTCACTGTCTCAATTTCTTCAACAGGAACCCCGAAGTGGTTCATTTGTCTAGCCAGTTCCTTCGAAAATGAATGCAATGAATCTGAGGCCTTGCTCATATTTCATGAGATCTCCGGCGTAAAAGCCAAGTATCGTGAATTAGAAGAGGAAGTTCGCTTATTCAAAAGTTTGATGGGGAACATAGGGGATGGTGTTATTGCAATAGATTCCAACGGGCGTGTTACTCAGCAAAATCCTGTGGCAATCAAGCTATTGGGAAAACACCTGAACTACATCAGTGATATTCAAGACCTCATAATGTTTCATGCGAAGGACGACTCTATCGTGGCTCTCACACAACTTCCTTTGATAGGTGCTTTGAGCGGAATTGCCGTGCCGGAAGTTGAATACACCTTGAAAGACCCAACAGGCAGAGTACAAAACTACATCGCCTGCAGCGCACGACCTATCAAAAGTGCGACCGGCGAAGTCATTGGGGCAGTAGGACTTATTCGGGATAATGCTGATTCACATCTTTCAAATGACCAACTCAAGAAGGCCAATGAAAACATGGACTACTTCATTCAGGCAACGGCACATGATCTAAAAGCTCCTGTCGACAACATGAAGAACTTGATCGGCTTGATGGATCTTGTAAAGGACCCTGAGAAACGTAAGCTCTTCGAGGAGAAATTGAAGCTTTCTGTCCACAAACTAGATGATCTTCTTGGGGCATTGATGGAGATGGTCGATTCACAAAAGAACACAGGACATGTTCCTGAAGATCTCGATTTGAAAGATACTTTCGAATTTGTCCTTTCCGACCACCAGGAGGAACTTGATGAAATTCAAGCGACCTTAACTTACGACTTCACCGAGGCAAATAATGTCGCGTTTATCAAGGCACAATTGCGCAGTGTCTTCCAAAATCTTTTAACCAATTCCATTAAATATCGCCATCCCGATCGCGACTTATCTGTTCATGTAAACTCCGAAAGAATAGGGGACTATGTAGTCCTTCATTTTGCCGACAATGGCTCTGGAATTGATATGGAACGCTATGGGAATGAGTTGTTCAAGCCTTTTAGGAGGCTCACCAACAAGGGCGAAGGTAAAGGGATTGGGCTAAACCTAGTCAAAGGATTTATCGATAGAAATGGTGGTGATATCAAAGTCGATAGCAACAAGGGTCTGGGAACCAAATTTCACATTTTCATCAAAAGCCCAGCATAAGTCCAATTGCTAGTTGGCCAGTTTCTTTGCGTGCCAATTGGTTACTATCGTCGTGAACACGATGACTGAGATCGAACTCAAGGGCATCAATATCGCGGCTACGAGTGGTGTGAGCAGACCTTGAACGGCAAAGAGCAGTCCTACGAAATTATAGAGAATCGAAAGGACAAAACTCCATTTTACGACCTGTACTGCACTTTTTGAAAATCGCAGATAAGCCTGAATATGCACAAGTTTATTGCCTTCCAAAATAGCATCACACGAAGGACTGAAACTGTATAAATCATCGCTAATCGCAATTCCTGCGTCGCTTTGTTTTAAAGCGCCTGCATCATTGAGACCGTCCCCAATCATACCAACCTTGTGCCCTCGTTCCTGCAAAGATTGAATAAACTTGAGTTTCGAAAATGGATCTTGGTTAAACTCAATGTTCGCTTCCTGACCAAACCACTCCGCAAGTCTATCACGCTCTGAGTCATTGTCCCCCGAAACCAAGTGCACCTTGTACCACTCTCTGAGTCGATAAATCATTTCTTGTAGACCAGATCGATATTCCTTGCTTGTAGCGAAAAAACCTAATTGTTCTCCGTTCATGGAGACATATACTTCTGATGCCAACAGGTCGCTATCGCTTTTCCGTGCGCCAACAAATTCAGCACTTCCGATCAATACTTCGTCGCCATTGCTGGTTGTCCGTATGCCCTGTCCTGCGATTTCTTCAAAAGAATCGAGTTTGCTCGCTGGAACCGAAACAAAGTCGGCTATGGCCTTGCTCAAAGGATGCAAGGATTGCGTACAAGCCCCACGAATAATGCCCAATTGCCTTTCTCCTAGATCAGACCCTTTGAATCCAATCCGAGCTGAGTTTGAATTGGTCAAGGTACCCGTTTTGTCAAAGACTAGCGTGTCTATTTCTGCCAAATGCTCTACCACCTGGGCGTTCTTTAGGAACATACCATGTCTGCCCAAAACGCGCATAGAGTTTCCGTATGCAAAGGGCATGGCTAAAGCCAAGGCACAGGGACAAGCCACGATGAGCACGCTTGTTACCACATAGGCAATCTGATTAGGGTCAATAAATGCCCACAAAATGGCCGTCGCAGCTGAAATAGCTAAAACCGTCCACGTGAAAAACTTAGCTGCCTTTTCGGTCGAGGTTGTGAGCGCACTTCGGGTCTTACCAAAGGCTTCTTGGTTCCACAGTTGTGTTAAATAGCTTTGGTCGACCGACTTTATGACTTCGACTTCAATGGCCCCCTTTGATTGGCGACCTCCGGCATATAACTTATCGCCTGATATTTTACTTACCAATTTGGATTCTCCTGTGACGAAGCCATAGTCTATCATGGCTTCTCCTTTTCTTAGAATGCAGTCTGCAGGAATAACTTCCTGATTTCGAATAAAAAGAATGTTTCCTTGCTCGATATCGTTGACAGGAATAGATCGTTGCATACCTGCTTCAACAACTGTCGCCGCGAGGGGGAAATACGATTTGTAATCCCGATCGTAAGAGAGCTTTCGTTGGGTTTGTTCCTGGAACCATTTTCCCACCAAAAGAAAGAATACGAAGCCTGTCAAGGAGTCAAAAAAGCCCAATCCAGTTTGGGTGATTACTTCGAATACGCTTCTTCCAAACAAAGCGAGCATTCCCATGGCGATTGGAATGTCCATATTCATGGTCCGAAATCGCACACCTGTCCACGCCGATCGCAAATAGTCGAATCCACTGTAAAATAATACAGGGATAGAAAGTGCCAGGTTTGCATACCCAAAGAATCGAGCAAAACTGTTTTCCAGTCCGCCTTGAACATAGTCAGGAAAACTCATGAGCATGATATTCCCAAAACAGAACCCGGCGACACCAATTTTGAGAGGGAGGGAACTGCGTTTTTTGGTTTTTGACTCACCTTTATCCAGCGCAAAATGTGGGTCGTAACCGATGACCTGGAGCAATTCGGCTAGCTCTTTCAGACTTATTGTCGACGGAGAGAAAGTGATGGCGGCTGTCTTGCGGACAAAATTCACCTGACAAGATCCAATCCCACTGTGAAGTTTGCTCAGATTTTCCAATAGAAACACACAAGAACTGCAGTGAATAGCCGGCAATTCAAGCGATACACGTGCACTATCTCCTTCTTGAAAGTCCAAAATGGCATCCGCGATCTCCTTGTTTTCGAGGAACGAAAGATCGTTTTTCCCACGTCTCATATTGGTTCCAGGAGTAGATTCGATCGAGTAGAACTCGGCCAAGCCATTTTCACTCAAGAGTTCATAGACAGTCTTACAACCATTGCAACAAAATGGCATGTCGGCCTTCCAAATGGGAGTGGGCGGACAAGAGTCACCGCAATGGGTGCAGGCGATTTTGGTGGAATTTTCTTGGGACAATCGGTGTGTGGTTTAAAACACAAAGATGCTAAGTATCGACGTGAAGCGTTTGATTGCACTCAATCAGAAACATGACAATCGTCAGTTTTTCTACAGGCAGACATTTGCCGAATGGCTAAACAATTTTAGAAAACTGCTGCGAAACTGTGGCTTTATCGACAACATTGGGATCCAAGGCCATGCAAATGTTTCTCACAAAGGGTTTCCCTTGCTCGAGTACTTGCAGGTGGGTGCCGTTCAATTCAAGAATGCCATCGGCGATAAACTCGTGAAGTAGGTCGAGGGATTGTTTTGCATCGAGATCAATCCAGTCCAAATCGGCTTTAAAGTGACACATAATCTCCAAGATGGTTTTCCGTAGTACCATTTCAGTAGTCGAGAGTTTATGTCCTTTGAAAAACGGAATGTTCCCATCAGAAACAGCGGAAATATAGTCCTCGACGACCTTTTTATTCTGCACAAACGCGTCTCCTGAGTCTGAGATCGACGAACAACCCAAGCCAATCATCAGTTGCGTACGCCGCGACGTGTAGCCCATAAAGTTTCGGTGCATGGTATTATTCATCGCTGCTTTGTACAATCCGTCGTGCGGAAGAGCGAAGTGATCCATTCCGATTTCGAAATAACCTTCGTCCAAGAGCATCTTTTTCCCTAGTTCGTATAAGTTTCTTTTGATCAGCCCTGCGGGCAAATCTTTTTCGGAGTAGCGACGCTGACCAGCATGCTTCCAAGGAACGTGAGCATATCCGTAAAAAGCAATGCGATCGGGGCGAAGTTTGAAAGTTTCTTCCAATGTTTGTTTGATTGAACTTTCTTGTTGGAAGGGTAGACCGAAAATTATGTCGAAGTTGATCGAATCGTAGCCTAGCAGGCGAGCTTCCTCAACTACGTGTGCCACTTGTTCGACAGATTGCATTCTATTAATCGCCTTCTGAACCACGGGGTCGAAATCTTGAATGCCCAAACTCAATCGCGTAAAACCCAGTTGGCGCAATACTTTTAAATGCTCTACGCTCGTATTATTTGGATGGCCTTCGAATCCGAATTCATATCCCTCAGGAAGTGTGCAATCGCCAATGATGGATTCCAAAAGTCGATGTAGGTTTTTCGGACTAAAGAAGGTTGGTGTTCCGCCGCCTAGGTGGAGTTCGGCAAGCTGTGGTTTGTCGTCGAATTGGGCTAGATACATGGCCCACTCAGCCAATACGGCTTGAATATAAGGTTCCTCAACGGCATGATTCACTGTGATTCGTGTGTTGCAACCACAATAAGTGCATAGGGATTCGCAAAAGGGGAGGTGGATGTACAGACTGATTCCCATCTCCGAATTTGTTGCTTTGAAAGCGTTTTGGACACTTTGCGTCCACGTATCGACATTCAGTTCATTTGTCCAATGAGGAACCGCGGGATAGCTCGTGTATCTCGGGCCTTGAACATTGTATTTGCGAATCAAAGAGGTGCTCATGGGGCAAAAGTAGAATGCTTCGATTTTTGCCAGACTGATAAATGTCAGCCTACACCTTGTTGTTGGACACAAAAAAGCCTCCTGTCAGGGATCAGAGGCTTCTTGTAAGTATCTAAGTTTTATGGGCAAATCTGACCAAACAGACCTAAGAATAACAACATGTCGTTGGTGTTGACCAATCCGTCGTTATTGAGGTCTTGCTCGCCGCATTCAATTTCACATCCAAAGGTTCCCAATAGAATCAAGAGGTCTTGCACGTTGATTTCTCCATCCATATTGAAATCACCTGAACAATCAATGTTGTAGGTACAGCTTCCATCGTCACATCCTGCGGTCGAGTCATAATTGTCGGCAATTGAATCGTTGCATCCTGGGAGGGTACACGATCCGTCGTCAATTGTCGCAGTAGAATCATAGTTACAGGCCATTGTATTTGTGCACCCTGCGCAGGTTATGTATTCACAAGACCCATCGGCAATTGTCGCTGAGGCATCAAAGTTACATGCACCTGAATCGGTACAGCCATAACATGAATAGTCGCAGCTTCCGTCATCGCATCCAGCAGCGTTATTGAAGTTACACGCAGTAGAATCGTTACAGCCGGGGTAGGTACACGATCCGTCGTCGCAACCGGCGCTAGCGTTGAAATTACAAGCGTTGCTATCGTTGCAACCTGGGTACACACAACTACCGTCATTGCAGCCAGCTGCGGGGTTAAAGTTGCAGGCAGTGGTATTTTGACAACCAGGGTAGGTGCACGATCCGTCGTCGCAACCAGCGATTGCATTGTAGTTGCACGAAACGAGGTCGGTACAACCCGGATATGAACAACTGCCATCGTCGCATCCTGCCGATGAACTGTAGTTACATGCTTGTGAATCCATACATCCTGGATATGAACAAGTGCCGTTGTCCACCGATGCTGTCGAGTCATAGTTGCAAGCAGCTGTATCAGTACAGCCTTCTATGCCAAATGGCAGACAGATATTGTGAGTTGCCAATGAGCCGTAGTTTGGATCTCCCATTTGGGCTAGGACGTTCCCAAATTCATCCACTAGAGAATAATCTCCGTCAATGGCACAGCCGGAAGCAATTCCAGCAAGTCCGTCACCAAATTCGTCGTACACGTTGAAGTCATAGCAACCGTCTTCGAGGCAGATGATTTCGGTGTAGTTGGTCTGACTGTCATAAGCCGTCTCTGGTCCGCTCGCTATAACATTGCCAAAAGCATCCACCACATCCCAAGACACCTCGCCACCCCAGCAATCGGTGAGGAAATTGATGTCTAACAAGGTACATGTAAAGATGCACGAACCATCATCAGAATTGGCCGTTGAATCATAGTTACTCGCCCAAGGATCGGTGCACCCGGGAATAACCACGGCCGGAATGCAAAAAGTGTGGGATTCGCTGAATCCAAAACTAGAATTGATCATTTGCGCTAGCACAAAACCACCTGCATCTACCAAATTGAAATCACCGTTTTGGGAACAACCGCCAAAATCCAAGCCAGATAACCCGTCGCCATAGCTATCATATACTGTGAGGGTGTAGCAGCCGTCGAGCAGACAAAGATCAATTGCATTATCGCTGTAATTGGTGTACCCAGAACCTTGGTGAACAACAGTTCCAAAGCTATCAGTCACTTCCCATGAAGTTTCCGTTGCCCAGCAGTCGGTCGTTAAGTTGAAGGTAATGGTCTGGTCATTCCCGCTTATGAAGAAGGAATCAGATTTAGCATCATTCAGCGCATTGTCGTCGCCAGAGACACCGTTCACTTCAACAATCGAGATATCAAATGCATGAGCGCCGTAAGCAGCGGCCAAGGATGGTAAAGAGATCACCTGAGACTCAGCTGTAGCCAAGAGTCCTGTCCACGTGTAGTTGAGCACTGGCGAGCCGTCAACGCTATATTCAAAATCAATCGTGGTAATGTCGTCCACTCCATAGTTGCCAATATTAATCTGCGGGCTTAAATTTCCGTCGCAAAGCGTTCCACTAGGGCTTATGACCTCGATAATTGCCGCGTCTGTTTGCGGAAGAACATAAAGAGGAGCGTGCCATAATCCTCGACCATAAGTCGCCGCTACCAATGTATTCGACGAATAATGAATTTCCAATTCTGAAACGACCACATTTGGAAGTCCGTCATTGTACAATTGCCAACTACCGAAAGTCTGGTCTCGGTAATACACTCCAGCATCTGTTCCTAGATAAAGGGCGTCATTGGTGTTGTCTTGGTAAACAATGCAGTTGGCAGGAATTGCTGGCAAACCGGTTGAATAATCGGACCATGAATCTCCAGCATCATCGCTGAAGTAGACCTTTGCACCTGATCCAAAGCCCGAGAAGGTAACCCAAAGTCGGGTTTCGTCCAACGGGTCAATGGCTATGTAGGTAATGTAATTCCCAGAAAGACCTGTGAGTTGGGTGAAAGTCGCGCCATCAGTGGATCGATACAAGGTTCCTGATTTGGAAGCATAGATGTAATC
>JADFAK010000212.1 GCA_015665315.1 Flavobacteriales bacterium
TTCCATTACCAGCAAAAGTGAGTTTCGTAGCCGAGACATTCCGAGTTTTACTTCCGTAGTGCAGATGAATCGCTAAGTCAACTAGGATCTTATTCACCAGCCTTGATTTTTGGTTACTTTTGATCAAGCAAAAGTGACGGAAAGTGAATAGGTGGAGTGTCGTCCATCATGCGTACTACAGCCACTAACAAAGTACTATGCTTTTCTCAAACTACGATCGTGGCGTTATAGGTGATGGAGTCAATTGCAGTCCTACCGATATTGGACCCCTACAGGGTCCTTTTGTTGTTCGAGCACCTGCTGTTATAGCGATGGGACCTCTACGAGGTCGAGTATGTCGGAACAGAGCGAACAGTCGATAAAGGCTCATCTCACCCAGAAAAGTCACCAAAGGGATCAACCCAATTTATCATTTTGAATTTATAATTTTTGAATTTAGAAAGAGCCACCTGCCGGAAAAGAAAATCCAGTCAATAAACAAGACGACTATTAACTTTTTACAAAACTCACAACATGCTCTTCAATCCGAATAAAATACCGCCCTGCGGGCAAATGTCTTACCTCGAGCTGATTGCCTTTTAGTCTTTCTGAGAGCACAACTTCGCCTGTGATAGAGTAGACTTGTATGGTTGAGTTCAGGAGTCGGCTTGGTAGTCCTTGTAGGTGAATGTTTTCGTTTGTGGGATTCGGGAACAGACTTAGAGTATATCGGTTGAATTCAACGAGGTTGGTTATGGTCGTATCAGTTGTGTCGCACAAGCCATCGCCAAAACTCCTTGGGTTGATGTCTAGGACTACGTCCAAATCCAAAGCATCCGCGATATCGTTCCAATGCACCGTCTTGTAATTCGAGTAGCCTACGTCATTGCTCAAGTCGTGGGTGATGAATACACCGTTGGGATACATTGAACCTAATGGAAAGCTCAGTACATCAATTCCGTCGGCATGGTAAACGCCGTCCACGTCGTCTTCAACATTGTCATCGATTTCAAAGGCCCCGAAAAATTCGTTGTCGCCAGCTCTGTCGTACACCTGGAAATCATCCGCTCCTTGAGAAGAGGCGAGGAGGTAGCCTGTAGAATCGCCCGAGTAATAGATGCACAGACCTTCAATGGCGGCCGTTAAATTCGGTCCGCTCACGGAGTCCATCAATACACGGACTTCCCCATCTTCCGGACGAGCACCGTATTTCCAAATACCCACTGATTCTTCGGCAATGTAGAAGTGACCCAATACCGGATCGGCGACCATGCCTTCGGTCCGACTAGGCAGATTGGTAATCGTGCGCACCAGTTCAATATTGATGAGCCCTTCACTCGTGTTGATCATCTCATATTGATAGGCATATCCGTTCACTGTGCGCCGCGTAAGAAAAGCGTAGAAAATGCCATTGCAGATGTCATTGTACATCGAAAAACCGTACATGTCGCTCATTTCCACATCGTTATCTCCAGTGATATTGATGAGGGTTCGAGTTTCGGGATCTATTTTGAAAAAGTCGAGCGATGTATCGGGCTTATTGCAGGCACCTACGAGATCGATGGTGTCTCCGTTGAGGACATAGTCATACATTACATCTACATTGTTGTAGGTTGTTCCATCGACAGTCGAAAAAAAGCGTGTGCCGTCCAGATTATAGAGCTCCAGTCGGCCCTGACCAAGTTTATTCGTGCCCACGAAGAAAGAAGAATCTGGATTGGTGGGATGTAGCCATATCGCAGGATCATCGGCACCATTGTTGGTTAATACGGGATCGGTTTCAATGACAGGGTAGACTATTTCCTGACATTGAATAGTAGCAGAAAACAGCGTGCTCATGAGCACCACCAATACGAGTACAAATCGATTCAAAAGAACAAAATTTGGTTGTAGCGCAAAACTAGCAAACGAAACAAATAGAAATCGTGACCTAAGTCTCAGACCGGTCTAGAACAATCCCAAGAAGTCCAGAACGTCCCAAACATTCACAATGCCATCGCCATTGAGATCGCCAGCACAATCAGGGCCTTCGCAGCCAATTTCACCAATCAAGAAAAGCAAGTCATTGACATCCAGATCGCCGTCACCATCGAAGTCACCTGGAGCTCCTGGCTCAACAGTCTCATAGCTGCTAAACGAACCTGCCTGGAGCATGATGATCGACTCCAAAGCCGAATCAGAACCATCGGCAATAGCCAAACGCATGTGGTAAGTTTCTCCGATGGTAAGCCCATTGGCAGAGGCTGTAACAACATCTGTATATCCATCAATCAAAATATCTACGTTGTTCTGGTTGTCATTGTAATAATCGGCGTTAATTCCGAGGTTGACTGAGCTTACTGTAATTGGCAGCTGAGGATCAGATTCTGGAACAAAAGCAATATTCATCGCACCATTTGGAAAGGCTGCTGGAGCTTGGTACGGTCCAGTAATCCCAGGACCAGAGATGAAGAATCCAAAAACGTCATTGTAGTTTGTATTCACCCATTCCATATACTCATCCGAACCAAAAACGAAGTTGAACGCTAGAGAATCACCCAGTGGAACAAAGTCGAATTCCAAAGACGCGACATCAAACACCTCATAGATGTAAAAGCCTTGACCAATTAATGGAGGAACTGAGTTCGCTAAAATGAGCAGGTCTTCGTCTCCCTGAATTCCGTTTGTGATTGGCATGTCTCCACCGGTCATACTCCCCATAACTCCGGCGGTACTCATGATCAAACCATTTTCCATGCCTACAATGTCCCCCGCTCCTTCAAATTGTCCAAGTTGCAACCAGTCGCCAGTAAACGAAATGTTGTCTATCACCACCCCACTGCCAAGAAGGAACTCTTGTATCAAAGCTTCGGGATCACCGTTTGGTTCGATCACGAGCTGACTAGAAAGGCTAAAAGAGAAAATTGAGCAGGCCAAAATTAAGACGCTGTTCTTCAGTTTTGAAAAGTTGATCATGGTATGGTAGGGTAATGGTGTATTCAAATCTAATTCATTGGAAAAATAAGGAATAACAATTGAAAGCCGTGGTTTCAATTGTAGCTATATCAATCAACCCGATGTCATCCTTGAAATCCTTTCCGTGCTATTAGTTCATGCCGTGTTCAATCATGATTTTGTAATTAAGCGATAGATCGGCAGATTGCAGTAGATAAACCCCATCTCCAATAGTTGCGGGAACAGTGAATTTACCGGAGCCAGGAACTAAGCGAATCGTGGAAAGCTTTTTTCCCATCAAGTCGACCAATTTCAATTCTACACCATTATGATGAGTCCATTGGTAGTTGAAAGTTCCACTTGAAGGGTTTGGGAAGACTTTCAAGTGTGCCGTAGTTAAATCAACTGACTCATCTGCAACACCGTCTGGAATATCCGTAACGAAGCACATGAACGAGCCTGACTCCAATAATACGGCCGAGTCAAGAACTATATCGGAACCATCGGCAATGGCGATCTTAATGTGGTAAGTTTCACCATAAACTAGCCCAGTTTGGAAGGCAGTGAATACAGTCGTAAATCCATTGATGTCAATTATATCATTGTCAAATGGGTCTACATAATAATCGGAATTAAGCATGTCATTTACTGAGCTGACTGTGATCGGCAATGGCGGATCTGAATCTGGAACCGTTGCAATGTTTATCGATCCATTTGGGAATGCTGCAGGTGCACCGTATTCACCATTAATTCCGGGCCCCGATAGAAAAAAGGCAAAGACATCGTTGTATGAAGTATTCACAAAGGTGAGATATTCATCCGACACGAAGAGATATTTGAATGCGAGTGAATCTCCAAGAGCGACAAAGTCAAACTCTAAAAAAGCCAAGTCATTTACCGAACTTACTGTAAAGTTCTGTCCAATTAAATCGGGAACTAAGTTGGCAACAGCTAGAAGGTTAGAATCAGGAGTATTTGTACCAAAACTTAAATCAGGATAAGTTTCAGTCATATCTAAGTTCATTTTATTGCCGGTGCTGAGCACAATACCCCCCGCAATTCCAATGTAATCAGTAGGCTCTTCAAAAACACCCAACTGCTCAGGCTCTCCATAATAGACCTCGTTTGATGGCAACACCCCCTGACCGATTAAGTAGGCTTGGACCATGTCATCTATGTCTACCGGTGAATCAAAGACCTCTATTTGAGCTATTGATTGAATTGGGAAAGCCGAAATTAATAGAACTGCCACAACCGAAATAAATCGAGATGTTTTCTTCATGGTGTATTAGCTTGTTGAATAATGTATTTTAGTCGGGTTACAAGTTAAACATTTGAGAATGAAAATTCCGATATTTCAAGTTGATGCCTTTTCTAGCCAGTGCTTTTCTGGCAACCCTGCCGCGGTCTGTATTCTAAATTCATGGCTCCCGACTGAAACCTTGCAGGCCATCGCTCAAGAGAATAATCTATCCGAAACCGCCTTTGTCGTCGGCTCCGAGGATCGCTACGAGATTCGTTGGTTTACCCCTATGTCGGAGGTTGATTTGTGCGGACATGCGACTTTGGCCGCGGCCTTTGTCTTATTCAATGAATTGGGGGTTCAAAGTGATATGTTATTCTTTGATTCCCGAAGTGGAGAATTGCAGATTAAACGAGAAGGAAGTCGGCTCGAACTCAATTTTCCACAAGACAATTACAAGGCAATTTCGGGCATGTCTGAATTGGACGAAGCCCTTGGTGTGCATTGCAAAGAGGTCTATTTGGGGAAGTCCGACTACATGGTCGTTTTGGAGAATGAAAGCATCCTTCGACAGCTCAAGCCCAACTTCTTTTTACTGGGAGCTTTGGAAGCGCGCGGGATAATTGTTACCGCTCCCGGTGATGAAGTAGACTTTGTTTCTCGTTTCTTTGCGCCCAAAGAAGGGATCAATGAGGACCCTGTGACAGGATCGGCGCATACCACTTTGGCACCATATTGGTCTGCAAAACTGGGAAAAACCGAGCTGAGCGCTTTGCAAATATCCGCACGAGGTGGAAAATTGCATTGTACTTTGGACGGATCAAGGGTGAAAATAAGTGGAGAAGGGGTGTTGTACCTCAGAGGTGAAATTAGCATTCCCGACTAAAATCCAAGAAAAGAATATGTTATCGAGCTTCCAACATATGAATGCAGCTGAAAAGAGATTTGCGCTTGTCGCTAGCCTATTGATGCTTGGATATTTTCTCCTGCAATGGAAAAATGGAAGGGATCAGATGTATGATTTTCAGGTGTATTACGGTGCGGCGAGTGAGCTTATTAGTGGTGAAACCCCTTACGGACAGGCCTTTGGAGTAAGTTCGGGCATTTACAAATACTCTCCGATTGCGCTTTTGATTTTCATGCCTTTTGCCTTGCTTCCATACAAATTGGCGTCTTCCTTGTTCTATTTCTTGATTGCTGGTGTACTCGTTTATGTCATGACGCACCTTTTCCGACTTACGGAGAAATTGTTTATCAATAAGATTTATGATGGGTGGGCTATGGTGTTGGTAACCATTGTGTTGTCCGATGTCTTTGGACGGGAATTGCACCTTGGTAATATTAATTTGTTGCTGCTGGGTTTGTATTTATTAGCCTATCGGCAAATGTCTAAACGCCGTTCCATCCTTGCTGGGGTTCTCATGGGAATGGGGATATTGTTCAAGCCTCATTTCGTTATTGTTATTCCGTGGCTCATCGTGCGCAGGGAGTGGAAAACGGCAACATGGCTCGGGATAGGCGTCGTGGGCGGATTATTCATTCCGGCGATAAGTTTGGGGTGGACTGGGAACATGAATTTACTTGCCGACTGGTACGGAGCGCTCACCATTCACAATGTAGACTTGGTGGACAGTCCGAATACACTTTTTGGCATCATCAATTCCTTCATCCTACAACCAATAGGTATTTCCGCGGCCAAATGGTTTCCCTTGCTGGTAATTGGAGGAACGGGTTTGATCTATTTGTGGTGGCTCAACCGACATGGTTGGTCGCAATTGGAAGAGCGCAATCGATTTTTGGAATACACTGTTCTTTTGGCCCTCATCCCAAGTTTGGCGCACACCGACACCGAACATTTTCTGCTAGCTGCTCCCTTGATGGTGCTGCTCGTTGGTGGCATATTTACGCTGAAAAATAAGTGGGCGATCGCAGCCATATTTGCCTTGTGCACAATCCCTTGGTATTTAAATACTCCAGACATTATTGGTGCGCGCATGACCGAATTTATGGACATGAGCGGTGTACTCGGACTTTCCAGTTTGTTGGTGGTCCTAGGGGCTGTTTTTATGGATGGTTATTTGAAGAAGTCAATTGGCTAACTTTTCGTTGGTGATAAGCTTTCCAGCCTGCAGTGGCTATCTCTTTGTGCTGAATTATCTTTAGGATCGATTTTTGAGATAAGACCACTATGATATTGAGAATACTCCTTGCCCTTATGCTATTCGCTTCGTTTTCGACGACAGCCCTAGCGCAGAACTACAGTATTAAAGACAAAAAGGCCATCAAGCTCTATGAAGATGCACAGAGCGCCTATTCGAACTACTTTTTCGTTGAAGCTGAAGAGTTGTTGAAAGATGCCATTGGCAAGGCCGACCAGTTTATAGAGGCGCATTTGTTGTTGGCCCAAGTATATGCCGATAAAAACCGAAATTCCGATGCCATTGTTTCCTTGGAGAATGCTGTTTCGATCGACCCATCTTACTTTCCATTGGCCTACTATTTCTTGGGGGAGATGTATTTACTGGAAGGCGATTACGATCATGCGGAAGAGCGATTTGAACGCTATTTGGCGACAGGTATTGCGGATAACGATAAACGAGATGCTTCCAGTTTGGGCATTGCTTCGTGTCAATTTGCCCGTGTGGCGCTGGCCAATCCCCGAGATTTCAATCCAATCAACTTAGGTCCAGGAGTAAATACCGCCGATCCAGAGTATTATCCTTGTCTGACCGCCGACGACCAAACCCTGCTATTCACCCGTGAAGTAAGCCACCCACAAGCACTGCGCGGTCGGCAAGAGGATTTTTTCGTTTCGGCCAGTGACGGTGAAAAGTGGTTGAATGCACGGAACATCAGTGAGATAAACAGTCTGATGAACGAAGGAGCTCCAACGCTCTCGCAAGACGGACAAGTACTCATATTCACCGCCTGCGAGATAGAAGGGAACTGGGGTGCGGGTAGAGCTGGACTCGGAAGTTGCGACCTTTTCTTTTCGGTGAAATCGGGAAGCCTTTGGAGCAAACCACAGAACTTGGGAGAGCGCGTCAATAGCTACTCGTGGGATTCGCAGCCCAGCTTGGCCTCCGACGGACGAACCTTGTATTTCGTTCGCGGAAAATCGACACCATCGGGCATCAAGCAGCAGGATATTTGGGTTTCACGATTGGGTGAAGACATGGTTTGGGGCAAGCCGGAGAAAATCAAAGGAGAGGTGAACACACCAGGCGAGGAGGAGAGTGTACTTATTCACCCCGACGGACAAACCTTGTACTTCTCGAGCAATGGACACCCGGGCATGGGCGGACTAGACGTTTTCATGAGCAAGTTGCAAGCCGATGGAACATGGGGTACGCCGGTCAACTTGGGCTACCCGATCAACACCCACGGCAACGAGAATTCGTTGTTGGTATCGGCATCAGGAGAATTGGCCTACTTCGCATCCGATCGAGAGGGTGGCTATGGAGCACTGGACTTGTATTCCTTTGTCATGCCAGAAGACCTTCGTCCGGTCCAAGTAACCTATGCCAAAGGAATTGTCTTCGACGCCACCTCATTTAAGAAATTGGAAGCACGTGTTCAAGTCATCGACTTGGAAACGGGAACAGTTGCTGCTGAGAGCTACTCGAACTCAAAATCGGGTGAGTTTTTGGTTTGTCTGCCCGTCAACCACGATTACGCCCTCAACGCGAGTAGGGAAGGTTACCTGTTCTATTCAGACAACTTCTCGCTCAAAGAAACGGGCGTGTCTGCGCCTTTTGAGATCGAAGTCCCCATGGAGAAGATCAAGACCGGCAGCAAAGTCGTCATGAACAACATCTTCTTCGACACCGACAAATACGACCTCAAACCGCAGTCGATTGTCGAGTTAGACAAGTTGGTCGAGTTCCTCATCCTAAATCGCCACACCCGCATAGAGATAGGCGGTCACACCGATGATGTAGGTGGAGACGCAGCCAACCAACTATTGAGTGAGCGCAGGGCCCAAGCAGTCGTCGACTATGTAGCTTCAAAAGGCATAGAGCCTTTCCGCTTAGTCGCCAAAGGCTATGGCGAAACACAGTTCATAGTCCCGAACACGGATGATGCTTCAAGGGCTAAGAATAGGAGGACGGAGTTTATGGTGGTGGAGTAATACCTATTTGGAATGCAGATGCCTGGGAGGAGTTACTCCGCTGAATCGTATAGATACGGCTTTAACGGTATGGAGAAGGATGATGAGATAAATGGAAATGGAAACTCCTACACAACGTTGTTCAGGCAGTATGATCCTAGGATAGGCAGGTGGTTGAGCGTCGACCCTAAAGTATTTGCGTTTGAGTCACCATATGCTCAAGTTTCAGGAAACCCAATCTATTATATGGATCCGAATGGAGATTTCAAACGGAAGGGGGGGTGCTCGACTTTATAAGTTTTTTCATGGGGGTGAAGTTCATCAAAACAGCCTAAATGGTGAATGGTACGTTTCAAAACGTATGGGAGATTCTTCAATTGGATCATCTTCGAAATCTTGGGACGGTGTTAATAATTTGCCTACAGCTGATATAACCGAAAAAATCCGATATAATTGGACGGGAAGAAGCACAAGAAATGCTGGCAAAACTTATTGGAATCAGGAATCTTTAGCTAAGGAGCTTTATTATCATCCAATAACCCGCAGAATTATACCAGATTTTATTCAATTTAATGTGAATTTTTCAGCTTCATCAATAGCGTATGTTGAGACAGAACTGACACTCTCAATTATGTTTAGGGGAAGTAATCCGGGAATTTATGGCCACGCGGTTATAGGCGGTGGTGCTTCGACCAGTGTGGATATCGAGGTCGGGGCAGATCTAGAGAGAGGAGCTTATCTTGGGGACGCGCGCAATCTTACGCCATCTGTGCTTGAGGGTGTATCAACTAAAGGATATTATGGAATTGGAGTAAAAGCTGGTATTGGAGGAGATTTGCATCTAGTCGGTAGTATTGGCGAGAATGCAGAAGGAGAGGCCAAGACAAGTACGTTTGGGATCGGAATTAACTCTGGATTAGGATTGACCACACCAGGGATTGTCGCAGGTGGCGGAAGAGCTAAATCCACAACACTAATTCCATTCCTTACAGCTGATGGCGTGCGCGAGTTATTTGATTAATTATTTAGTAAGAGTCCATAATTATTTAGCTACGAATGAAATTGCTATTTTGGCTTACATAATATCTCGGATAATTCCGAAAACTGCTATGATAAGTTTTGATGCCACGTGCATAACGCTATTTTCAAATAATGACTAACGAGATAGCATCTGACATTATGAAAAAAGTCATAAATCGATTGATCATTTCAACGATGGTAATATTTGGTGTTGTTACGTTGTACAATGGCTTCGTTTTAGGACCTCAGATTTCGAAACAACGAAGCCAAAATCTGATTAAATCATCTTATGAAGGTGTCATTAGCAAGTATGTTCAAGGCAGTGCAGGTTACGGAACCTTTACAATAGTGAATAGTGAAATGCATATAGACACGATATATGTAGATGAAATCGCCTATTTTGTATCCCAAAATAAAATAGGCGTGGGTTGGAGTTTATATAAGAATAGGCAATCGGACACCTTGTTTTTTTGCTTAGATTCAGACGAATGCAAATTTTTTATTTTTCGATAATGGGTAAAAGACCTTGGTCTAATGTTTCAATGAGAAAAAAAATCTATCTATTCGATGATTTGGTCTTGGCGATTCCGCGCGGTTTATTATTTATCGTTGTTGCTTGTTTTAGTCTTGCAGGATGCGAGAATGAGACAATAGAATCAGAATTGGATGAAAGCTCTGTAAGAGAGAAGTTTCCCGAATCGGAACACTTTGTTAGTTGTATTAATTTTAGAGGAACGGACTTATTAACCCAGCCTCGAATTAGTTCTGGGTCCGAAAATTGGCAAGCTGATTCACTCACTTATTTAAACAAGAAATTCTTTTTTAAATCATCTGAAAATTGGTTGGTTATTCCAAGTCCAGCGGAGCATGTTGTATTTCAAATTAAGCGCCAAGGTGAGGGAGGTTTTACTTCCAATTTAGTTTGTTGGTTTGGTCTGACGGCAGGCTTTAGTATAGATAAAGCGGTGAATGCCGAAATTGAGAGCTGGTTCAAAATGTTTTCAGATGTTATTGATATCGAAATCCAAACGATGGAATTGAATGGCAAACCACTCAAATACGTGTCAGCAGTTTTGATGAGTAATAAAGGTAAAATCAATACAGAATATTTTGTGGTTGATGCGGAGTGTGGCATGTTCCATTCTCAAATCTTTTGGAAAGATGGTTGCGAGGATGATTTGTTTGCTTTGTATGATGTGCTAAAGTCTTTAAAGGTATCGTATTCTCATCACGAAGCTCGGTAAGGTAGGGTATCAAATCGGCAATGGATCGAACGAGTTAACGAATCAACCTTTACACCCTCATCCAACACAATCGATTGAAGATGCGTTATGCGTATTGATGCCAGTTGGGAGGAGAAAAGCGAATTTTGACATGTGAAATGAAGTGAGAAGCGAGGGAACGCATTGCTTTTTCAATTCAAATGAATCTCCGACAAATACTCTCTCTCCACTAACCAGTCAAATGCACGATTGATCAAATACCTCAATTTGATATTGTCGAAAGAGGTGTTTTCTACTTTCAGCCTTCGTTGAATTTCGGTTGCGACTTCTTTGGTTGTTATCATCTTCGTTTTTGGGTTGCCGTTGAGTAGATTGCAGAGGGTGTCTTCTATGAGATGGAGAGATTCAGAATCATCTTCTCCATTGGTTTTCTCTTTGATGTAGCATGTCATTTCGAATCTCTCTCTAAAAGTCATTGTTTCCATAAAACGAAGTTCAGACTCTTCAACCGAAATGGTGGTGTGTCACAAATGTTGATTTCCTATTCTAATGCTTCTAAGGGCTTGATATTCAGTAGTCAGCTGGTCGCTGTTGCGCTAACTTGAGATGTGCCATCGCATTCTAAACTAAGTTGGAGGTTGCTGATCAGCTTAAAATGCAGAAATCCACTCATAAGTGTATCATAAAAGTTGTTAGGGTTAGAACCATTTTTAATTAAATTGCAATGAAAAGCCTTGTAAACTATTTCTATGAAACTCGTTGCCTTGATTTGTTTCACCATGTTATCCATCGGTGCTTCTGCGTTTGTATCCTTGAATGATACGATTGATCCAATCATTCCTGAATATTTATTTTCACAAGATGTCTGTGGAGATGTGAGTTTGGTTTTTCCTCCTATAATTCCAGCCGAAGAGGGCTTTTTTACAGTTACTTTAATTGATAGCTCTGGAAATAGCATGAATGGCGTAGAGATTCTAATAACAATTGGTAACTCTGATATTGGGTTTGTCGAATACAATCCGATTATGACAGGCGCGTTTACAGAAACATTCCAATATCCTATTACGGGATTTTCTATATTGGATTTAGAATCAAATTTTGGTTCATCAACAGACTACGTGATCATAGAGAACTGTTTGGGTGTTATTTACGAAGGACTGCTGAGTGAGGTCCCTACATGGGGAATGAGCCCTGGATGCCTGGCGGAGCCAGAATTCTATGGATATTGGTCAATCTGCGATGGGCCAGGTTCTGGGACTTTTGATCCTTTGTCCCAATTTTCTACAGTTTTTAACCCCGAATCCGTGGGAGTTTACACCCTTTGTTTTCAGTCAAGTTTAACGGATTCGATTTATGAATTTGTGGCCCATGTCAAAGAGTTAGGTTGCCCCGATCCGGCTGCATGTAATTATACAAGTTCCGATGATTGTGACTTTGGAGGGTGTATCTACAATTGTAGTGATTGCGACAATTACATTGAAGGGCCGGTGTTTTTTGCTGATGGATTTTCCATTTCCTATCAAGACACAATCCAGGTCGAATCTGGGACTGAAGGTGAGATAATTGATTCTGTGGATGATCTAAATTCTTTCTGGCTGTCAATCGAGCATTCATACTTGGGAGACCTTGAGATAACCTATGTCTGTCCAAATGGACAGAGCCTTACTGTTCATCATTGGGAAGATGGTGGCGGCGGGACTTTCTTGGGTGAGCCTATTGACGACGGAACAAATAACATTGGCATATGCTATACTTATTACTTTGTCGACTTTTCAGGAAATGGAACAATGGGTAATATCGATTTGCCGACCATTCCTTCAGCTGGCTACACTTCAAGTGATCCATGGGAGTACCTTCTTGGATGTCCGGTAAATGGAAATTGGAGTCTGGAAGTACACGATTTTCTCGCATTAGATAATGGCTATATCTGTGGTTGGGGCGTGTATTTCGATAGTGATGTCTTGACTGAAGATTGTCAAAATGTGGTTACCAGTGGTTGTCAGGATCCGGAGGCTTGTAATTACAACTCAGAAGCATCAATTGATGATATGAGTTGCGCTTATCCTGGATGTACTGATCCTCTTGCGTGTAATTTCAATCCTTTAGCAGGTTGCGACAGCGGGACTTGTATATTTGCTGGATGCGAGGACGCAACAGCATGCAACTACAATGCCTTCGCGGGATGTGATGATGGCAGTTGTATATATCCTGGATGTACAGACTCGCTAGCGTGCAATTTCAACTTACTCGCGGGATGTGAAGATGGCAACTGTGAATATACCTCTTGCATAGAATACGTGTATACAGCAGAAACTACTCAAAATTGTGATTTCACATGGATTTCTTACTCTGTTTCTTCTATTGAACCAGCATGGGCGATCGCCACTTATTCGATTCCAGGTCAAGGGTATTCTCAAAACATAATCGCTGATTTCGAATACAGTTACATGCTCGTTGAAGGAGGTGATTATCCAGCCTTCTTAGAGATTGAAATGTCCTCGAACCAATCTGGTAATGTGTCAATTCAGGTTGATAATATAGGTGTAGTCGTAAATCCGGAAGAACCAGAATTATCTCTTTGGGAAACAACTTTGTTTTGCGGAAATTGCTCTTCGAGTCAAAACTTTGAATGGTTTATTGATGGTGGTTTTGTCAGCAATGAGAGCTCGATTGAGATCATAGGAATGGCGGATTACCAGCTTTGTTTGGTCGAGTATCTCAATGGGGAAGACTGTTCGGTTTGTAGCCAACCATTCATTATTGAAAATATTCCTACCCACTTTTCGAGACAGATTGAAATTTATGGGAACGGTACTTCATCACCTTCTTTTATAATGCCAGAACGAGATTTGTTTGCCCGTTTGTACGACTTGACTGGTAAGCTGATTAAAACATATCGAGCAGACCAAAGTGATGAGATTGAAATATTTGGTTTCCCCTCAGGTCAATATGTTCTTAGAATCAATGAAGTAGCGGTCTTGGTTGAGATTCTTGAATAGAATCAACTGCACTTGAAAAGCGCGCACGAGCGGGGGGGATTATCTGGTCAATCTCTATCCGTTGTAAATTAAACTTAGAATATCCTGTACATGATTATGAGTGAAATTGTCTTTTTCCTGTGTTGTTTATTGACAAATTTGCTCATATTCAGATTGTACAATTCCGAGCACATTAAAACACATCGTTATTTAATAATTGCTATTCTGATTATCCTTGTAGTCTTGGTAGGCGGCTTCTTATCCACTCAAGAAGATTTGTACTCAGCTTGGTTGTTCTCGCCTATGTCACTTTTGTTCTTTTTGTTGGTGACATTGGGTGAAACGTATGAACTACGACGGTTAAAGAATTTGTTCGACGAAGAAACTTCTAAATTGGTAATTGGAATTAAACACCATTTCTTTTCTTGGGGAATGTTGGGTATTGTTGCAATTTTTCAGTTGTTGGTTGCGCTCGGGGCTATTCAATGGTGAGATTATTAACGATCAAGATAACTATGTCGAAATTATAGCGGCACATGAAGAGTAGAATAATTATCGAGCGGGGGGAGATGCAAAATTCACTCCTGAAAGAGAACCAGATCGGCAGGATACCTTTAGAGTTAAAGGAAAACAATAAAAAACTGAATGTGAACAAGATTGTAGTATATTATTTGTTTATGATGCTTTGTTGGTCCTCTTGTGACAATCATCATTCTAAACAGAATGATGAAATAGTAGCTAAAATGAGCTTGGTGATTTTCCGTAGCTCTAATATTCAACCGATTACTATTCAGAACGATTCTTCCGGACTTACTAATTTTTATATACGAACAAACTATGAGTTTACTAACCGCAGCTGGGAGTACTTGATAATGGCAGAGATTATTACTGAATTAAGAAAGAAAAGGCATGATTTTGAACGCGATTCGATGCTTTTTCAAATTGAGTATGGTGGATTTGTTGAAGATAATATTGCCGTATACCGAATCAATAGTGATGTTCGTTTACCTGAGTTCGAAGAACTCGTGTTGTTTGATACTATTGCGGATTATGTCGTGAATGAACTAAGCCCAGGTGACTTCTCAGCATATGACTCGGCGCTTTCAAATGATATTGATTCCGATTATTCCACTTTTTTGGATTTTTTATATCAGATAGCGGGAGACAAGGAGCAATCTATTGATGAAGAAAGAATTTTAAGTGAATTGATTCACTGGGCTAACTCCAGAAGTGATCTAGAAACAGCTGATCATTTTATTTGGTTAGGAAATCTCATTCCACATAAATCATCAGAGGAGTTGGAACTTGATTTGAGCAATGACGATTAGGGCGATGTACTCAAATTGCTGATGGAGTTGTTATTCGAGTATAACTAATTGATTTTGGTAAGGCACCAGAAGTGTTGGTCTGAAGGGTAGTGTATCACATCTGTTGTTTTCTAAAACCATACGACCTATGTATTTGATATTCAGTAGTCAGATGGATTTGATTGCACGAAGTGAAATAAACACCCCCGCTCGTGCGCGTTTGCAACGCGTTCAAAAGTTTGGAAATACGACAAAAAGCATGTGTTACAGCCAATACTACCTTTTCCCACCACTCTCCTTTCTATTCTCACGTACCAAGTCTTACGATTAAGATCTAGAACGTTACTAGGAGGGAATATTTAATAGCTTGTGAGATGTGGAGTATGTGAAGTCGAATCATTAAATTACGAACGCGTTGCAAACGCGCACGAGCGGGGGAAAGTGTATCGTTTATCCCATACATTTGAAGTTAAGAACGCGGATAGACTGAAAAACATATTCAATGAACTCGAGAGAAAGGTAATTGAAAGAACTTATGATAAAATGTCTAAAGGAAATGAAGTAGGTCAAACAATAATCGAGGAATCCAATGATTGAGAATATTGCTTTTGAAGAAATGTCTGACGAAAGATTAAGGGAGATAATTGTACGTTCAGAAGATTTTTTACCTTCTATGGAAAAAGGAGCATTGGACGAGGCGAGAAGACGCGGTATTAACAAAGAGGAAATTGCTATTTTCAAAAAGGTCTATGCAGTCAAAAGAGCACATTTATCAAGAAGAAGAGAAAAGAGTCTCAATTGGTATTGGTGGCTCATTATTGTTGTTTTTCCAGTTGGAATGGTTCAATCATTTTTATATTTTTATTTTTCAAAAAGGAACTTCGATAAAAAGGCATCTCAGTGTTGGACTGCCTCATGGGTTGGGTTGTTCTTGTGGGCTGTGTACTTCCTTGCATATATTGCTTAATTGAGGGGAAGTGGTAGGGCGATGTACTCAAATTATTGGTGGAGTCTTTTTTCAGATATAACTGGTTGGATATCAGCATTAAGGGTAGCCCACCAGAAGTGTTGGTCTGATGAAGCTCGAAATTTAACGTGTTGACTATTCAACCTTTACCCCCTCACCCAACACAATCGATTGAAGATGCGTTACGCGTATTGATGCCAGTGAGGAAGAGAAAGCGCGATCAAATCAATATTGACTATATTAGGCTCTATGCCTGACCCAATGTCCTATCTCTACCAAAATCCTTTCCGAATTAATCTGAGCATATTCCTATTCGCCTTGCTCATACCTACAGTTGGTCTTGCCCAATTTGGTGATGCTGAGATGCTCGTTCCCGAAGCTTTTGGCTCATCCGAAATTTACTGGGTGGATTTTGACGACAACGGTATTCTGGATGCGTTGCGAGAAGAGAACGATATGATCATTCTGCATTCGTTTTCGGCTGGTCTTCAAGTTACTACCGACACGATTTTTGGGCCAACTGCTGTGGGGTCTGAAGTTTATTTTACAGACTACAATCTCGATGGGCTTGTTGACTTCATTGGAAAGTTTGGACAAAATTCTGCAAAGGCATTCATGAACAACGGAGAAGGCTCGTTCTACGATGGTGAAACCCTGTTTTCTACCTTAGAAAATGATTTTTATCCCGATGTGACGGCCTATTTTGAGAAATCATTGATGGATGTTGGCGATATAGATAATGATGGCGACGATGATATTGTTTATTACGCCAACTACTTTGTCCCTGATCTTGGCTATGGTCAATCGTGGATAGGCGTGTGTATGAATGAGGATGGTACTTTCGCAGATATAATCTGGGAGCTGTTTGGAGGAGAAACGATCTCTTGGTACGGGGGAAAACTCAAATTAGGTTTCATCAATGACGACAATTGGATGGATTTTATGGTGCGCGTGAACTGGCTCAGTCCTTTCCTTGGTGATGGTTCAGGTGAATTTGACCCTCAACCAATTATAGGTGCTACTGGTTGTCAGTGGTGTGCTCATGGGATGGAATTGAACGGTGATGGGTACTTGGATGCCCTGTACGACACGAATTGCGGGTCGACCTGGATTGTTTTGAACGATGGTACCGGAGAATTTGGCGAACCGCAGCAATTATGGGAAGAGTCAACAACTTGTCTTGACATTTATCC
>JADFAK010000023.1 GCA_015665315.1 Flavobacteriales bacterium
TGGATTCGGCTTGACCCGTTGAACGTATGAATCGAGCTAAAATCAACGTTAGTTCTACACCTGGATTATTCCATGATCCAATGTATCAAAAGCCCTGGTACCCATATCAAAGCCGACTCCCTCCGGTCGTTGATGTCTTTTTTCGTTTGGGACTATCTCGAATGGATTCGGCTTGACCCAAACGAAAAAAGCCATCACACTACGTGCAACGGCTTTTCCTATGTGGGCGATACTGGATTCGAACCAGTGACCCCCTGCTTGTAAGGCAGGTGCTCTGAACCAACTGAGCTAATCGCCCGAATTGTAATCGGGTTCCTTATCACCTTTGTGATTTGGGAGCGCAAATATAGATTGAAATATCATTTTAGCAAAATAAAATCTATCATTGTTTGAGGGGGCAATGGAATATGTCCCCTTAGCTTGATTTAGTCGATTGGAAAATGAGGGGGGACGGGTACTTTTGCAGCTGGATTCGATTACCTTTGACCTATGTCGTGGTTTGAAGTCGTAGCATATATCAAGTACCTAATGAAGCGCAAAGGAAGGCATGGTACGCATTCCCCATTTGTGTACGAGATGATTGAGCAAGTGCTCGATAAAAAGCGCCAGTTCTATGACTTTGAAGCCATCGAGGATATTCGTGACGAACTACTCGACGATGCTTCTGTCCTTGAAGTGACCGATTTTGGAGCCGGTTCGCGCATTATGAAAGGTCCGCTCAGGAAGAAGTCTTCGATTGCCCGTTATTCCACCAAGCCGGCCAGTCAGGCCCAGACGCTTTTCCGACTTACCAACTGGCTTCAACCTAAAACCATTCTTGAATTAGGGACTTCTTTGGGGCTTACTACCTTGTATTTGCATAAAGCAACGCCTTCGGCAAATTGCATTACGCTCGAAGGGTGCCCCGCAACGTCCAATGAAGCTGCACAGTTGTTTGCCCGAATGGGCGCCAAAATTGACATGAGAGTAGGCCCTTTTGATGAGACTTTACCCCAAGCCCTCACCGATTTAAAACAGGTCGACCTGGCCTTCATCGATGGCGACCATCGGGGCGAAGCAACACTTAATTATTTCGAAACAATCCTACCATTCTGTTCATCCAAGAGCTGCCTGATTTTTGACGATATTCACTGGTCGCCAGACATGCAAGAAGCTTGGGAAAAACTAGTCGCCGACAAGCGCGTTTTCCTGAGTATCGACCTCTTCTATTTCGGACTCATTTTCTTTGATCCTGAACGTAAGAAGGAACACTTCGTCCTCAAGGGTGTTTGACCATTTTTGAAACTCTTCCCATTCTGGTCTTTTTAATACCCCATTCTTATAGCAATAACGAGCAGTTAAATTCTACTATTCCCATTTTGGGACAATAATCAGAGATCATATTCTGCTTGGGAATCTTAAAGTTGCAAGGAAATGAAATGGTCAATCTCCTGCAATTTGCTAAACTCGCAACACCTTATTGCAACCAACTATGTTATCGAAAAAAGCCCAGTATGCTCTTCAGGCATTGGCCTTCTTAAGCGACAGTAAAGATGCTGGCCCTGTGTTGATTTCTACAATCTCCACAGAACGTAATATTTCCTTGAAATTTCTGGAACACATTCTACTTGAACTCAAGAAAGGAGGAATCTTAGGAAGTAAAAAAGGCAAAGGGGGTGGTTACTATCTCATCAAAGATGCAAAATCCGTTTCCGTAGCCCAGGTCCTTCGCATAATCGACGGCCCTATAGCCATGCTACCATGCGTAAGTTTGAACTATTTCGAAGCTTGTGAAAACTGCGATCAAAAAAAGTGTGGGATCAATCTTGTCTTCGCAGAAGTGCGTGATGCGACTCTAAAAGTACTAGAGTCAAAAACCGTGGCCGATCTAGGCACTCGTTAGCCAACCCCTCTTAGTCTGGAAAAATCCCTGAGGTATTTTCCGCCCCTTTGGGAATACGAATACTCAATACTGGAAGCTTGGCATGATTGGCAACTCCTTCCGTGATGCTTCCCCACAACATATGCTTGATACCAGATCGGCCATGTGTTTCCATAGCAATCAAATCTGCATCAATCTCTTCGGCAAAATGATGTATTCCATTTTCAATCTTGTCATCATTGAAGACATTGATCGTGTGGTCAACATCAAGCTTGGTAGCCGTGATAAAATCTTCGATTAACTTGATACTGTAGCGGGTTGTCTCGAAGTAATTAGGTGTAACCACTTTTAGCAGGTGAATACGTGCATTGAAAGCCTTGGCAAACTCAACTATGCTCGAAAACACCGCATAACTTTCTTCAAAGAAATTTGAGGCAAACACCAAATCCTTCACCTTAAAATCCGGGTATCTATTCTTGATGGTGAGCACTGGGATCTCCGAAGTTCGAATGACTCGTTCGGCATTGCTCCCTATAAAATACTCTTCGGCGCCTGAAACCCCATGAGAACCCATAACAATCATGTCCACATTCTTTTCCTTTGCCATCTCCGAGACAGACTCATAGACACTGTTGTATTTTACGACTTCTTCTATTTCGACATCCTGTAAATAAGGCTGTTCCCTCAAGGCCGCGAATTTTTTCTGAACAAGTTTACCCAGAAACAAACCTTCGGCCGTATTATGCCATTTCTCGCTGCTAGTTGACGACTCATAAGTCGGCAAATTGATAATATGCATGATGTACAGCTTGGACCCCGAATCACGAGCCAAGGAAGCACCTACTTCGGTCGCATAATTTGCGCAAGCTGAAAAATCTGTTGGAACAAGAATAACACCCATGATTTACTTTTTTCTGTTTGAGCCAATATAGGCAAAAAGGCGTTCAATCTTTCCAGAACAGTTGGTCAAATTGCATTTGAAATCAATGGACTTGTAGCCGCCAAATAAAGGTCGACGCCTTTCACAGAACTTCGGCAACGGTAAAAACACTACCGCCTATGAATATAAAATCCTCAGCCTTAGCATATAAGCGTGCTGCTTCATAGGCTCTTCTTACTGAAGGAAAACACTCTCCGCGCAGACCAAATTCTCTGGCCTTTTCCATCAATTCTTCGGCCGGTAATCCACGGGGAATATCGGCCTTGCAAAAATAGTAGGACGCATTTTTCGGTAACATACTTAGGATATTGGATATGGACTTGTCCTTCACCATCCCGATGACCACGTGAAGATTGGTGAAATGATAGTTTTTCATTTCCGCCAATACCACGCGTATGCCGTCTTCATTGTGGCCCGCATCAGCAAAAATGAGCGGGGCCTCACCCAGTTGCTGCCATCTTCCTTTAATTCCTGTCGACTTGGCGACTGATGCCAAACCTTGCTCTACGTGCTCGTATTCAATATTCCAGCCTTTCTTCTTCAAGGCGCGCAGTGCCACGAGAGCCGTTTGCGTATTTTCCTTCTGATAACTTCCCTCTAAATCTGTTCTAGGCAATTCAGATCCCGCGTCCATTGCTTTGTACAACTGAGCTCCCATCTCGTTTGCCTTGTTCTCAATAACCTGGGCCGACGCATCACATGTCTTTCCCATTATGACCGGGACTCCTTGTTTGATTATACCTGCTTTCTCTGCGGCAATCGCCTCGATGCTATCACCCAATAGGTTCATATGATCCATACTCACATTGGTGATAACACTTACTTCGGGAAAACACACGTTCGTCGAGTCGAGTCGGCCCCCAAGACCCGTCTCTAAAACCACAATATCTACTTCACTCTTAAGGAAATACCAAAAGGCCATGCCTACAGTTATTTCGAAGAAAGAAGGGTTAAGGGGCTTCCATTCTTGTCGGTAGCGTTCGACAAAATCTACCACATCTTCATGCGGCATCATCTCTCCGTTGATGCGGATACGCTCTCTGAAATCTTTAAAATGAGGGGAAGTATACAAGCCTGTTTTATAGCCCGCTTTTTGCAGCACAGAAGCTATCATGTGAGAAACAGATCCTTTGCCGTTGGTCCCAGCCACATGCACCACTTTCAAGTTGCGCTCCGGATTTCCGAGCATACTACAGATCGCAATGGTATTGTCCAGGTTGGCCTTATACGCTGCCGGGCCTTGACGCTGATACATCGGAAGTTGAGCAAACAAATAATCCAATGTCTCGCCGTATTCCATTTTATTTCAACTTGAAATTAAATGTGAATGTACCCATCTGCACTGCTGAGGCAGACGAGTTGGCCCTAAATTTCACCGTTTCCAATGCCTTCTCTCCGAGTTTAAAAAGGTAATCACTCGATGTATTGGACAGACCGTAATTTCGTTGGATGTCTTTGATGCTTCCATCTTTGCGGACATATATATCAAAAACCACAATTCCTGCTTTCGTAGGTGATTCATCCAAGCTCGGACTTCCAATCATATCCCTACCGGCCAGGTTATATCCAAACGGACTTCCATTGCCAATCACACCTTTTCCAGAGATGCTTCCATCGGTCGTTCCTTCATTGCCACCTGTCTCACTTTGGCCCGAAGAATTATCAGGACCATCATCCAAAGAACCAAAAATCTTATTCAGCGCCGGATCCACCTCTTGTTCGGGAGTTGTATCTTCTGACGGCTTTTCCTTTGGCTTGGTATCTGGGGCCTGAACAGGAGATGTCGCTTGAGTGGGGGTGTTTTGGGGGGTATTTGCGCTTGTCGCTGGTTGTTGTGGTTGTGCAGTATTTGGAACAGGTTGCGCATCCGGAACGGCCTGACTTTGACCACTGCCGGTATGTGAATCTCCCAATGCTCTCAAAGAAACGGGAATAGACTTAAGCTCCAAGGGTGGATCGGGCGACAACAATGTTAACCACACCAATAGCAAAGCTACAAGAGCGTGAAATATCACGGTCAAGATTATCGCTATTTTCGACTCCTTGGTATTTTCGATTTCTATTATCATCACTTATCGCGGGTTGCTACAGCAATGTCTAACCCCAATTCTTGTGCCATATCCATCACCTCTATCGTTTCACCGAAAGGCACATCTTTATCGCAGTTCAACAATACTGATCGTTGAGTTCCTGTCTTATCGTAGTAGTATGCCTGCAGTCGGCGTGTTATATCTTCCTTTTGAACCGACTTGCCATCAATTTGGTAACGCAAATCTTTGGTGATTGTGAGCGTCACTGGAGGCAGCGGTGCGGGATCGGCATTGGTCGACGGCAAGTCCACTTGTTCTCCATTCACCACCTTCGTAGATAGGATGATGAAAAAGATCAACAACAGGAATACCAAGTCGGTCATTGACGACATACCGGCATTTGCAGATACTGTATTTCGTGTTCCTAATTCCATGCTTCCTATTTTCCTGGTTGCTCGAGAATATCGAAGAATTCAATCGACCTTGCTTGCATTCGGTTGATAACCTTGCTAACACGGGCGACCAAAAAGTTGTAGGCCATGTAGGCTAGAATTCCGACTACCAATCCGACAATGGTTGTGATCATGGCGAACATCATTCCGCCTGCCAGGTTGTCCAAGGTATTTCCTTCGTTCCTGATCGTATAGAATACGTCTACCATTCCGATTACTGTTCCCAAAAATCCAATCATGGGAGCAGCTCCGGCAATCGTTGCCAAGGTCGAGATGTTTTTTTCCAAATTGTAGACTTCCAACTTCGCAATGTTCTCGATCGACGCTTTGATATCATCCATTGGCTTGCCGATGCGTGTCATTCCTTTCTCCAACATGCGGGCGATAGGATTTGAATTGGTCGAGCATAGATTTCGCGCCGAATCGATTTTACCGTCATGGATATAATCCTTGATCTTATCCATGAAGTTTCCTTCTTCTTTCAAAGCCTTGCTGATCGCCATTGTTCTCTCGAAGAATATGTACACGGCCAGTACGGAAAGAATAATGAGTGGTCCGTTGATATACCAACTCTCAATCATCACGTCCAATACGCTATCTTCCTGAAAGCCCTGTCCGGCCATAGCCATATCGGTAGCCGTGCTATCGGCTCCCTGACCTATATTTAAATCTCCTTGTTGCGTGTAGAATAGTAAACTCATGGTTTCAAATCGTTTTTCTGAAAAAAGGACACTTGCAGGTGTCCACGAATAACGGTGAAAGTAGAGATAATAGTATTCCCGCTTTTTAAAGCGCCAACAACTTATTAAAGGGGGTATCGTTAATTAGATTCAAAACTGACTGCCGATAAAAGGCAAGGACAAAGTGAAGAATCACCGACACAAGTGAGCTTTTCAGTTCAGGACATCGAGATAGCATTTCCGAGCCACAACTGGAAGCTAAAGCCAAGTCGCAAATGGATCATTTGCCAACGGCTAAAGAAAAAGAAAATCAAACTTACGGACGGTTATTGTTGTTACGCAAACATCAAGATATAGACAAAGGCACCCGCGAAATAGCCCAAAATGGCTAACAATGAAATGCGCTTTAGGTACCATATGAAGTCGATCTTTTCCAGACCCATGGCCGCCACACCTGCGGCAGACCCGATAATCAAGGCGCTACCACCGGTTCCAGCACAATACGCTAGAAACTGCCAGAACCTACCATCATGAACAAAGAATGCTTCCCATCCAGTAGCTCCATCAGGAGCAACCTCGTACATTCCCATCGATGCAGCCACGAGCGGCACATTGTCAACGATTGAGGACAGCATACCGATTGCTAAGTTGATGGCATAAATATTTTCCAATTGGTTGCGCAACCAATCGGCCATAACAAGCAGGTGACCTACCTCGGCTAGAGCCGCAACAGCCAACAGAATTCCCAAGAAGAACAGAACAGATGCAACGTCAATTTTACGCAGCACGCCTACCACAGATAGATGACTTTTAGTCTCTGTATTCTTATTCTTGTGCATGATTTCCGTGAGCATCCAAAGAACTCCCAAAGACAGCATCATACCCATAAATGGAGGCAGATGTGTTACTGTTTTAAAAACGGGAACAAAAAGCAATCCAGCTAAACCAACTATAAATACGAGGTTACGTTCAAAAGCTGTCGTTGGCTCAAGATAGTGTTCTAAACCCTCGGCTTTTAGTGGTCGGACTACTTCTCCTTTCATAGTGAATGAAAGAACGAGGAGCGGTACGAGCAGACAAACCACACTAGGAATAAACAAGTGTGTAACGATTACTCCTGTGCTCAACTGGTTTCCAATCCACAGCATCGTAGTGGTCACATCACCAATAGGAGACCACGCACCACCTGCATTGGCTGCTACAATGACCATACCTACATAGAACCAACGTGTTTGTTTGTCTTCGATCAACTTACGCAAAAGGGAAATCATGACGATTGTAGTCGTCAGGTTGTCCAAAGCTGCCGAGAAGAAAAACGTGAGGATTCCGATGATCCATAAAAGCTTGACCTTATTCTTGGTCTTAATACGATCGGTAATGACTGCAAATCCTTCATGTGCATCAACGAGTTCAACAATGGTCATCGCACCCATCAAAAAGAACAGGATACTCGCTATTTCCTCCATGTGGTGCAGGAGGCGATGTTCGTAGAAAATGGCTTGAATTAAAGATGGGTCTCCCGTGTATTCGTGGCTAAACAAACTAAAACTCTCTAACAGATGTGTCGGGATAAGGTCGGCACCCAAGACAAAAATCCCCCAACTAAGCACTCCCGTAACCAAGGCGGTTGCGGCTTTATCAATATGTACGGGATGTTCGAGAGCAATAAATGTGTATCCGAGAACAAATACAACGAGAATAAGAATTTCCATTTTAAATCAATTTCTTCAGGGCTATTTCCAAGCCTGTTTTACTTAATCCTGTTTTAGTTGAGTTGGCAGCATGTAGTTCTACAAGTGCTTTTCTGATTGTTTTAGAGGTATCCTCAAAAATACCTTTGTCTGTCATGTCAACATCTCCATCATGCATGAGGTATGCAAACACACGAGCCATACCGCAATTGGCGATGAAATCCGAAATGATGCTAATGTGATCGTCGGCATAATCAGCAATAGGACCCATAAAGATGGCTTTATCGGCAAAAGGCACATTGGCACCGCATGCCACAACCTCAAGCCCCGTATTAATCATGTGTTCGATTTGATCTTGCTCGACAAGGCGCGAAGCCGCACAAGGCAAGAATACCTCTGCATCTAAATCCCAGATTTTATCGTTGGTCTCTTCGAATGACAAGAGGTCATCAGCAGCAATTTTATTTCCATCTTTCTCGATGAACAATGTTCGGATGCGCTCCATGCTAAAGCCTTCCTGATCAATCAAACCTCCTGCTCGATCGATAATTCCAACCACCTTCGCTCCAAATTGAGTCGCGTAGTAAGCAGCTGCCGAACCTACATTGCCCCAACCTTGAACGATCACTCTTTTCCCTTCGATACTGCCTCCCCATACATCGTAAAAGTGCTTCACCGATACGGCAACACCAAAACCAGTAATCATGTCGGCCACCTTGTACTTCTTGTCCACCGAAGGTGAATAGTTGGTGTCCTCCAATACCTTCACAACTCCCAATCGCAAGTTGCCAATACGCTTTACTTTTTGCGCTTCAGTAGGTTGGAAATGTCCGTTAAAAACTCCTTCCTGTGGATGCCAAACACCGCAATCCTCGGTAATCGGAATCACTTCATGGATCTCATCAACATTCAAATCTCCACCCGTCCCATAATAGTTCTTCAATAGAGGAGTCACTGCTGCATACCATCGCTCCAGCACTTCTTGTTTGCGTGGATCACGAGGATCGAAATTGATGCCTGATTTAGCGCCTCCAATTTGCGGACCTGAAACAGTAAATTTCACCTCCATGGTCTTGGCGAGAGATTCAACTTCACGCTTGTCCAAACCAAGGCGCATGCGTGTACCACCACCGGCAGCACCCCCACGTAGCGAGTTTATCACAACCCAACCTTCGGCTTCAGAAAATGGATCTTTCCATTCAAAAACAATCTGTGGTCTACTATTTTCGTACTTCTCAAGGAGGTCTCTCATGGGATAGGCTTCAAAATTTCGCACAAAAATAGCTATTTAGGCATAGCCAATTGTGGGTCTGGGTCAGGTTTTTCACCTTGATTCTCAGTGAATGTAGATCGCACCCGCCGAATGATCGCGTGAACTGCCCGTTACGCTTGAATAAATATTAATTTTTTCGTGCATTCTCAACAAGCCCAAAAGTGCAAATACAATGGCCTCTTTGAAATTGACCAGCTCTCGAGAAGGAATAACAAGTTGTGCTTCACTGTGGTGTTGAATCCTTTCGATTAAAAAAGAATTCCAGGTTCCCCCGCCAGTAACCAAACATTCTCCTGCAGGCAGTCTTTTGCCAATTTGATGTGCAAAATGCTCCACAGATGTGTGCATTTGGTCGGCTACGCCGAGACCCGAATCTTGCAGACAAGGAAATATTTTGCGCTCTATCCATTCTCTACTTAGGGATTTCGGAAATGGTTTGGCATAAAAATCTAGTGAATCTAGGGTGTTCAAAAGCGAAGCATTCAATTTCCCACTTCGCGCAATATCACCGCCATGGTCGAATGCGAATCCCATGACTTTGGCCAACTTGTTCAATACGATATTGCAAGGAGAAGAATCCCCCGCAACACGATATCCATCTTGGATGCAGGAAGAGTTGGCAATCCCACCAAGGTTCAGACAAGAACTATATTCCGAAAACAAAAGATGATCCCCCACCGGAACCAAAGGAGCACCTTGTCCGCCAAGAGCAACATCCACTCTCCTAAAATCACCTACAACCGTCCGACCAGTATGGGCAGCAACGATGGCCGGTGACCCCACTTGAAGGGTCATTCTGCGCTCGGGTTGATGGAAAATTGTGTGGCCATGACTGGCAATAATAAATTCACCTTCAAAATTCTTATTGACCTGATTGGCAATAAAGCGCCCTAGCTCATTGTCCAAGAACAATAAATCTTCACTTCGAAGCAAATCAGCATCATGCAATTGAGCCAATAATTCTGGAGGAAAACTGACCGTGAAAGCCTTGATCACGTCAAACTTTCCCGCGTATACATCATGAAAATCGCACAATGCCAAATCAAGACCATCCAATGAAGTTCCTGACATAACACCCAATACACGACCTGAAATTCTTTGCCTGTCTGCCATGGTAAATGTTAATTGATTCGATACCTTTGCTGATCGACGAAGTTAGGCACTTTCGCAACCAATCAAATCCGAGGCGCATCAAGTTAATGACAAGCCTTAGGGTAAAAGACCTACTAACTGAATAAATCGGGCATCAATGAATTTCGACCTTACAGAAGAACAACTAGCGGTACGCGACGCAGCTCGCGATTTTGCTCAAAACGTATTGAAACCAGGTGTGATTGAACGGGATGAGAAACAAATCTTCCCCGCAGAGGAAATCAAGCAACTAGGTGAGCTCGGGTTCTTGGGCATGATGACCGATCCGAAATACGGCGGAAGCGGAATGGACGCAGTATCATATGTTTTGGCCATGGAGGAACTTTCTAAAGTAGACGCCTCTGTATCCGTCGTGATGAGCGTAAATAATTCATTGGTCTGTTGGGGACTAGAGACTTTCGCCAACGAAGCACAAAAGCAAAAATACCTTCCAGACTTGGCCTCAGGCCGAAAAATTGGCGCATTTTGTCTAAGTGAGCCAGAAGCTGGTTCCGATGCAACTTCCCAAAGAACGACTGCCATCGACATGGGCGACCATTACTTGCTGAACGGCACAAAAAACTGGATCACCAATGGAAACAGTGCTTCGACATACTTGGTAATTGCCCAAACGGATGTGGAAAAAGGTCACCATGGAATCAATGCTTTCATCGTCGAAAAAGGAATGGAAGGATTCATGGTTGGTGCCAAAGAAAACAAGTTGGGAATTCGTGGTAGTGACACCCATACGCTCATGTTTCAAGACGTGAAGGTGCCCAAAGAAAACAGAATTGGCGAAGATGGCTTCGGGTTTAAATTTGCCATGAAAACACTCACTGGTGGTCGAATCGGTATCGCCTCTCAAGCATTGGGAATAGCCTCCGGAGCCTATGAGTTGGCCCTGGCTTATTCGAAAGAAAGAAAAGCGTTTGGCAAGGAAATATCCAAGCACCAAGCCATCGCATTCAAGCTCGCCGATATGGCTACAGATATCGAAGCAGCCCGTCTGCTCTGTCTGAAAGCAGCTGCTCTTAAAGATGCCGGAAAGGATTACTCACACGCAAGTTCAATGGCCAAGTTATTCGCCTCTGAAACAGCCATGAAACACACCGTTGAAGCGGTTCAAATCCATGGCGGATATGGATTCGTGAAGGAGTACCATGTCGAGCGATTGATGAGAGATGCCAAAATCACTCAGATATACGAGGGAACTTCTGAAGTACAGCGCATCGTAATTTCGCGTGGAGTATTGAAGGACTAGCATTCAGCATTTTTCCTATTTACACAGTTTTATTTCTTTTTAGCACAAGGCAAATGTTGCTTTGTAGCAAGGAGGGAAATTCACACATAGCAGTGTTTATTGATTCTGCCTTTACCTTTCTTCGCAAGACTCTCCCATGCTATCTTAGCCGCAAAGAAATTAGATGCTTCAGAGATTTTTTTCAGTGTTATTGTTGGTGCTCAGCATCCTAGCGAGCGCATGGATATACCTGAATCTGGCGGAGCCACACATCAAGCACATTGACCCGATTTCGATCCTACCCCAAGAGACCGATTTCGTCGCACGATTGAACACGACCGATTGGATAGATTTCGGTCAGGCTTCTCAATTGCTCGCGAGCATGCTGCCACCCGGAACTGAAAGCGCACAAAAAATCATTCTTTCGCTGGACTCGGCGCGAAAAGGCCAGGACGACTTGCAACATCTTCTCAATGAGTCTCCCCTGACTTTGGCGATAATTCAGACCAGCGAAAATCAAGCCGACTGGGCGCTTTACTTCCAAGTAGATGCCGAAATGCTCAAAGAAGGAAACTGGGGAATTGCTCTCGGTTTGGCAAACAAGATACTCCCTCCTATCAACGGCGAACTGGACAAATTGGACTATTCCTTTTTCGGCAACACCATTTGTCTGTCTACCAATCGTAAACTCTTCCAGCCCACATATGTAGAAGAAAAACTGCATTCGGACTCACTCATCTTGGCCCTAACAGCTAGTTGGGGAAACAGCCCTTTGAACCTGGCTATTTGTCCTCGTGAAGGAAAAGTCAAACCACAATCTTACGACCTACTTTTCGCTGATGGGGTAATGAAATTCGTAGGTTATGATCATGTCGTCCAATCGACGCAATCGTCCACACAAGTGAACAAACTGCAAATGGTCGGCCTAGGTATGAAATTGCCCGACAGTGCTACGAATATTGAAGGATGGGTTGGAAATGGAGGCTCCTACGCTCATCAAAAATTAGCTGCCTTCGAAAAAAATGGCCACCTAGCACAGTTCAACGTTGCTCTTGCAGAACATGAAATAACGTGTTCTTGTGATGTCAAAGATCTGCTGTTGGACAATATGCAGACGTGGGCACAATACAAGTCCAATAAACACCACGGCATCGTGATTGCCTATTCCGGCCTTCAAGATCGATTTGACGATTACCACCAATTACTCGGCAATGATTTCACCGAGTACAAAGGTCATCCCGTGTTCAGCTTGTCAAACATCCCCATCTTAGAAGAGTTCTTTGAAACCGAGGCGAAAATAAGTCATGCCACGGTATCGGGAAACTATCTCATTCTAACCTCTTCACTTGATGACATGCAGTGGTATATCAACGAGATGGTGGCCGACAGACTGTATGGCTACTCTCCTGAAGCAAGCATGTGGCAAGAAGACTTTATTCCTCGTGAGGGCTACTTTTCTTTTGGCAGTAATTCTACTCAGCTTGATTTTTTACCGTGGGAGGTTTCGATTAAATCGGCATTCACGACTGAGCAGACCTGCAATTCCACCCATGCTCGTTACAAGTCAATTGCCATGCACGGCAATCAACAAAAATCTGTTTCATCAACATCGGGCTGGCGCTGCACCTTGAATCATACCATTTCTGGTTTTCCAACTTTAGTACGCAACCACTACACGGGCTCAAAAGAGGTGTTTATTCAAGATGATGGCATGATCATTCACCTCATCGACGAAACGGGGAAGGAGCTTTGGAAAAGAGAAATTAAAAGCAAGATTCTAAGTGAAGTCCAGCAAGTTGACTTGTACAAGAATGGTAAACTTCAGCTCATATTTAACACGATCGACCAAATTATATGTCTAGACCGCAATGGAAAAGACGTTCCTGGATTTCCAATCAAGTTAAAGAGCAAGGCAACTTCACCTTTGGCCATATTCGATTATGACAACAAGCGTGATTATCGATTGGCTATAGCATGCGCAAATGGTGAAATTTACAACTATCGCTACGACGGCAGTAGTACAAAGGGATGGAAGTACAAAAACAGCGGTCGGCCGGTCACTTCTATGACTCACCTGAAAATTAAGGACAAGGATTACATTTTTGCCCTGGAAGACCGTGGCAACATCCACCTCCTTAAGCGCAATGGAAAATCACGTTACGACAGCAAGGCAGTAGCAAAGCACTACAGCGGAAACGGCTACTATTTCATCAAGGGCAACACCATTGAATCGACGAAAATGATCTACCCCGACACGTTGGGAAATATCGTCCTTTCACAATTTGACAAGCACGACGCCGAACAAAGTTTGACTGGCTTTTCGGCTGGAAGCACCATTGTGGTTGGTGATGTCAATGGTGATAACAAAGACGATTTTGTCATTGTAGACGAAAGAGACCTGGTAGTATATGACGATGAATTTCAGCGAATCTTCCGAGTTCATCATGAGGGCAATCTTATTCCTGAAGCACGAATTTATCGGTTCTCATCGGTCGACAGGAAGCTTGGTGTGGCCGTTGAAGGATCGGACGAAATCCTGCTTTACGACAGTTCGGGTGAACTGGAAACTGGCTTTCCCAAGAAAGGAAATGGTTTGTTTACGATTGGAGACTTGAACGGAGATGGTAAACTTGAAGCCGTTGTCGCGCTGGGGCATGGTGAAATTGTCTCCTACCCCCTCAATTAGGAAATTAATCCCCAGTTGGCTGTATTCGACGCAATCCGCTTCAGCTCTACTGAAAGCGCTGCGTGTTCGGGTAGAGCGTAATCAGGATCATCTCGAGTGACCTCTTCCGCGCAATACCGCGCGAGCTTTAATATTTCCTGATCAGTTCCCAAGTTGGCCAATTTTAAATCCAAAGCCCCACTTTGCTGCGTTCCCATCAGATCACCAGGACCTCGAAGTGCCAAATCAACTTCAGCAACTTCAAAGCCATCGTTGGTTCGGCACATAGTCTCTAGTCGGGTGCGTGCATCGGCCGATAACTTATCTCCGGTCATCAGTATGCAGTACGATTTTTCAGCACCACGCCCAACCCTGCCTCTCAATTGATGCAATTGCGACAAGCCAAACTTTTCGGCGCTTTCAATAATCATGACAGATGCATTGGGCACGTCCACGCCTACCTCAATCACAGTAGTGCTCACCATGATTTGATTCTTGCCTTCAACGAATTGCTGCATCTCATAATCTTTTTCCTCGGCCTTCATACGCCCGTGTACGATACTAATTCGGTATTTAGGCAAGGGAAATCTTCTGGTTACACTTTCATATCCATCCATGAGATCCTTGTAATCCAGTGTCGCCGACTCTTCGATCAAAGGATAGACGATATAGACTTGTCGGCCCAACTCTACCTGACTCTCCACGAAGCTGAATATTTTCAACCGACTACCGTCACGGTAATGGCGTGTATCAACAGGTTTTCTGCCAGGGGGCAATTCATCGATGATAGAAACGTCCAAATCACCGTACAATGTCATCGCCAACGTTCGAGGAATAGGAGTCGCCGTCATGACCAGAACGTGAGGAGGAATCGGCGCCTTTTTCCACAACTTTGATCGCTGCTTCACTCCAAATCTATGTTGCTCATCAATAATGGCCATCCCCAATTTGAAGAACTTAACCTTGGGTTCTATCAACGCATGAGTGCCAACTAAAACATGCAATGCTCCCGACTCAAGTGCGTAGTGAATTTCTTTACGCTGGGGTGTTTTGGTCGAGCCTGTCAGCAATCTGATTTCGATGGGCATGTCGGCCAACATTTTACTAAAAGTTTTGAAATGCTGTTGCGCCAAAATCTCGGTAGGCGCCATAATGCACACCTGGTATCCGTTATCGATTGCGATGAGGGCCGACAAAAGGGCTACTACTGTTTTTCCGGATCCAACATCGCCCTGCAGTAATCGATTCATGTGCGCTCCGTGCTTCATATCAAGGCGAATTTCTCGAACCACACGCTTTTGGGCATTGGTCAACTCAAAGGGCAGGTGTTCTTCGTAGAATTTCATCAAATGCTCTCCTACTTCCCCAAAAACTGGCCCCTTGATTTTGCGGGTGGTAGATTCGCGATTACGCAGCAACAACAATTGAATCGTGAACAACTCCTCAAACTTCAGTCGGTGCCTACACACTCCTAAAATTTCATTGTTCGTAGGGGCATGCATTTGCCGAATGGCGTATTCCCTTTCAGGTAAATTAAATTTCTTGAGAATCGAAACCGGAACGAATTCGGGCACATTGAATGCGGGATCAGAGACGAGTTGTAGGATCATTTTCTCAAATCCAGCACTGTTCATCCCGCGCTTCGTGAGCTTGTCTGAAGAATGGTAAATGGGAACCAGATTTCCCCCTTTTTTCTGGCGAAGGCTCTCTGCCGTATCGAGCTCAGGGTGAGAAATGGACCACTTGCCGTGAAAATTTGTGGGTTTTCCGAAAACAATGTATTCCTGTCCAATGCGCAAAGAAGACTTGACCCATTGAACTCCTTTGAACCAGATCAGCTCGATATCGCCGCTCGAATCACTAAACCTAGCCACGAGCCGCTTTTGTCTGGCGCTACCCAATTCCTGGACAGATACTATCTTTCCTCGAAGTTGGACCGCACCCAATTCAGAGCGCACATCTCGAATAAGATGAAATACCGACCGATCGACGTAGCGAAAGGGGAAGTAATACACCAAGTCATAAAACGTAAAAATGCCTGCCTCTTCCTTAAGCACTTGCGCACGTTGAGGACCAACACCTTTGAGAAATTCGATAGGAGTATGCAGAAATGATTCGGTCATTTCGGCTAAAGATACATGACAAATTTAAGCCAGCATCATTACTGGGTTCTCAAGATTCATTTTGAGCGCTTGCAAAAACTCTGAACCTGTCACACCATCTACAACACGGTGATCACAGCTCAAGGTAAGCTTCATAATGTTCCCTGGAACAACTTGTCCGTTCTTAACCACAGGCGTTTCAATGATGCCACCAACGGCCAAAATACACGAGTCTGGCGGATTGATAATCGCCGTAAACTCATCGATACCAAACATACCGAGATTGGAAATCGTAAACGTATTCCCTTCCCATTCTGCCGGCTGCAGTTTCTTTGTTTTTGCTTTCTCAGCCAACGTCTTCACTTCTGCATTGATTGCAGTGAGCGACTTCAAATCGGCGTGGCGCACAACAGGAACCAGCAAACCATCCTCTACAGCAACGGCAACACCAATGTTGACGTGGTTGTTGTAGCGAATTTTGTCTCCCAACCAGCTTGAATTGACTTTTGGATGTTTCTTCAGGGCGGCAGCTGTGGCTTTGACCACCAAATCATTGAAAGAGATTTTTATTCCGGCTTGATCAAAAAGAGATTTACGTGCTGCAATTGCTCCTTCCATATCTACCTGAATAGTGAGATAGAAATGTGGTGCTGAAAACTTGCTTTCGGCCAAACGACGGGCAATGGTTCCTCGCATTTGGCTAACGGGCTCTTCTACATAGCTTTCTTCGCCCATGACAGAGGCTACAGCTGCAGCAGCAGGTGCTCCTGAGTAACTTTCGACGTCTCGTTTAACAATTCGACCACCTTCTCCAGTTCCTTGGAGGGCTTCAATACTTA
>JADFAK010000097.1 GCA_015665315.1 Flavobacteriales bacterium
GCGTGAGTTTTGAGAGTTGCAGTCGTTTATTTGGTTTTTTTCTTGCTCAGTTGAATTCAAGAGATAAGAGGAAGCGTTCAGAGGAAGAGATAAGTGGTTTTTGTCATTGATAGAACTGAAGCCGATTTATTGGAACGGACAGTTTTGATTTGGCTTGAAGGCCAGATAGGAGATTGCCGAGCACAGAACCAACAAAGGCTTTACAATCTTGGCGCAAATCCTAGTGTCCTCGTACGCAGGGATATGGACTCGGATGATGAAAATAGTCGCTATTGTGTCAACAAATACGAAACCCCGATTAAAGTTGGATTCATTACCAGGACGGGAACCATTTCTTTGTTGATGATGATGTCTTGGGTGTCGTCGGTTCCTATTCCGCCGATGTATCGGGTTTCGTGCCAGTTCATGATGGCAATTAGGTCTCCGTTTTTTTCCTTTACCAGCTGTTCTACTGCCTCATCTAAATCGTCGTTTTCGGGATCGGCGATGGTGGCGGTGTAGTTCACTCCATTGTCCCTCATAAATCCTTCGGCGTAATTCAAGTTTCTTTTTTGGGCATTTCGTCGGAACTCATCTTTTTCATAAGGCATTACCAGGTGCACGGCCGAATCGAAGGTCTTGGCCATTTGTGCGACCAAAACAAACTTTTGTTTTGACTCGGCTTCTATCTCAATAGGCACGATAATATTTTCATAGCCTTTTGGTGAGATTTCTTTTTCTTGGACGATGACAAAGGGCACATCGGCTGTTCCCACGATTCTCACGGCATGCGTTCCAGTGATATACTCAAGTCCTTGCAACCCGTGTGTTCCCATGACTACTAGGCTCACTTTGAGTTCTTCGGCCTTTTGGCCTATCGCCTTGAGTATATTTCCAACTTCCACCGATTGGTGAAAAGTAACCGCATTGCCTTCAATTGCTTGTCGGTCCTTCCTAAAAGCCTCCAACTGCGCCTTTCCAGACTCTAGTTCCTTTTCACCATCGACGAGATGAAATAGGTGGATATCGGCTCCAACCCGTTGAGCGATGCTGTAGGCATGATTTACGCATACCTCTGAAACTTTACTAAAATCAACTGGAACTAGGATTAACTTTTGAGACATTCTACTTCTGTTTTTTTGTGTGGATTGCGAAGATACAAATCTAGAATTTCGTCGATGGTTAATAAAGCTGTGACTGCTTAAGGGTCCTTTTGTCGTTCGGGCACTTGTTACCTACATATATGGGACCTCTACGAGGTCCGTTTCATGGAATGATTGAATTTTACTCTTTAAAAAGGGAGAGGGTTCCTGAAATTGCCTTGACGAGCTGCGCAAAAAAGGGCCCTACCGAATGGAGGAGCCCTTTGGATAAAATTTGATTCTGTTCTCGAAAACAGGAAGCAAACCAATTTTTCTAGTCTTTCACGCAGCGTACCGACATCTTCCAAACTTTGGCATAACTCTGCACCCATGCTTGCGTGTCGCTGTTGCTCAGCCCGACGCACCATGCTTGCGTAGATTGGGTTCCTTGTGTGGTTGACCAGTGATATCCGAAATAGCCTTCGTCGAAATGGCCAAAACTTCCCGAATCATATCCGCCAGGCAAGGCTGTGAAACCGCTGCTGTTTGTCGCCCCTGTATTGGGAGCATTCCAAAGGGAACTAGTTGATTTCAGGCTAGCGCCAGCCGATGACTCACCACCCGTCGCTGCGATTAGTGCATCCCATTCGGCCTTCGTTGGAATATGCCATCCTTCGGGTGCCAAGTTTCCTGAATTTGCCACATTGTACGTGTACAGTTTGCCATACACATTATTGTTCGCCGCGTCATTGGCATAATTGCTCCATCCACTAGCGGCAATATTCGTCCCATCGTTGTAGCGTGTAGTTTTTAAGTTGGAGGTGGTCCAGCATACGCCACCAATTTCAACTGTACCATATACATTGCCGTCAATGTCGGTAATGTTATCGCCACACGTAAAACAAGGAGGACACGATCCGCCACAATCGACACCCGTTTCATTGCCATTCTGAATTCCATCGGTACAAGTCGGACATGCATCTGGGCACGAACCACCGCAGTCTATACCTGTTTCATCTCCATTTTGAATGCCATCGTTGCAGCTATCGCATGCAGGGCAAGATCCTCCACAATCAACACCTGTCTCATCGCCATTCTGGATGCCGTCGTTGCAGCTTCCACACGCATCACATGAGCCACCGCAATCTACGCCTGTCTCATCACCGTTCTGGATGCCGTCTGTACATGAAGCAACCACGGCACAATCGGCGCACGAACCGCCGCAATCAATCCCTGTCTCGCTGCCATTTTTTATTCCATCGCTGCAGGTTGCTATTTCGTCTTTTTTACAACTCGCAATCACCAAAGTGAATACAAGCAATACGCCCAATACTTTTCTTAAGTTGTTCATGATTTCAGATTTTCATTACCATTTGTTCGGGGCCAAAGGTAGATGCACAGGTAGTCGCAAAGAATAGTTAGTTCCAATGATATTTGTCCCAAAAATGGATGTTGGACTCATTGGATTTTGCTTTCTGAATGGTGAGTAGGGGGATACATGGAGGTCAGTGCAGACTCATTTCTTCAGGAGAGTGATGTTCACTAACTTGATTCCATTTTACTACCCTACGCAAATTGTGGCGTTCTTGAGCTGTCGCCGCTGGCTTTTTTTTTATAAATATGGGACCCCTACAGGGTCCTGGTAGTGGAAAGGATACAGTTATTCGATTGGAGCGAAATGCGCCTCAGAGCACAAGGTGTGTATTCGTCACAGACGAACAAGCATCAATTCGGATCCACATCAATCACAATCCTAGCGCTCTTGTAATCGGGCTGTGATTTTAGGCTGTTGATGGCTGTCTGGACGATGGCTTTTGCTGCTTTGGGGCTTACGTTTCGCTCGATCTTGATCATGATGTTGCGGATGTACAGATTGTTGATACGACCGATGTATGGGATCTCAGGTCCGAGGACACGCTCACCCAGCTTCTCTTTGAGCATGTTCGTGAGTTCGATTGCTCCGATATCAGCTAGGTGCCGGTCGCGGTGTTTTAGGGCCAACTTGATTAATCGGAAGTAAGGAGGATACTGGAAATTGCGACGTTCCAAAGCTTCCTGTTCGTACAAACCGATATAGTCATTCGACATTACTTTCTGGATCACCCAGTGGTCAGGGGTGTAGGTCTGAATAACGACCAATCCCCGCTTATGTCGGCGCCCTGCCCTACCCGCTACTTGTGTCATGAGGGAGAATGATCTTTCCAAAGACCTAAAGTCGGGGAAGTTGATCATTTGGTCGGCATTCAATACTCCTACGAGGCCCACATTGTCAAAGTCGAGGCCTTTGGTGACCATTTGGGTGCCCACGAGGATATCGATTAAACCAACTTCAAAGTCGTTGATAATACGCTGGTAACCGTGCTTTGAACGGGTGGTGTCTAAATCCATTCGTTGCACACTAGCTTTTGGGAAAAGCAACTCAATTTCCTCCTCAATTTTCTCTGTGCCAAAGCCCACCATCTTGATATCAGGAGATTCACAGGCTGCACACTGCGTGGGGGGATTTTGAGAATAGCCGCAGTAGTGACATTTCAACTGATGGCTGTGCTTGTGGTAGGTGAGTTTTACGTCACAGCGTTTGCACTCGGGGACATGTCCGCACACATTGCACTGCCACAAGGGCGCATAGCCTCGACGGTTTTGAAACAGAATGATTTGTTCGCCCGCTTTCAGGGCTTCTTCAATCTTGTTGATCAGGAAGGAAGTAAAAATCCCCTTCATCGTTTTGTGCTGGAGCTCCTTTCGGATGTCGGCACATTGGATTTCGGGCAAGTTGATACCACCAAAACGCGTCTTCAAATCGACCAGTCCGTAATTATTTTCTTTGGCATTCCAGTAGGATTCCACAGCGGGTGTTGCCGATCCCATAAGAATCTTTGCCTTGTGCAACTTACCAAGCACCAAAGACATATCTCGGGCATTGTACCGGGGAGCGGGATCGTATTGTTTGTATGATGACTCGTGTTCCTCATCCACTATCACCAGCCGCAAATCAGAAAAGGGTAAAAACAGCGCCGATCGAGCACCGAGTACCACATCGAATCTACCCGACCTTCGGTTCAAGACTTCGTTCCAAATCTCTACGCGTTCGTTCTGGTTAAACTTGGAGTGATACACGCCAATCCGCACGCCGAAGTATTTCTTCAGTCGGTTGATGATCTGGGTTGTGAGGGCAATTTCCGGCAATAAATAGAGCACTTGTCCGCCATTATCAAGCGCCTCCTGGATCAACTTCACATAAATCTCCGTCTTTCCAGAGCCCGTAATTCCGTGCAAGAGAACCACATCTTTTTCTTCCCAATGTTTCAGGATTTCTGCATAGGCGTCTTCTTGCGAGTCGTTGAATTTTCGCGGTTGCAGACTAGCCAATTCGCTGTCATCGAGTCGGCCAACCTCCCGTTGTTCTACGCGCAGCACTCCCCTTTCCAGCAACTTTTGGGTTAGTGTGCTTTGTCCGTTCACAGCTTTTTGAAGGGCGATTTTCGAAATTTCCCGCTCGGCATTTGGCACGCTTCCCGTTTGGTGGAAAAAGGCCATGAGCATCTCCAACTGTTTCGGAGCACGTTTCTCGAGGGCATCGAAGGTTTGTTGAAGAAAATGATCATCGCATCCATCTTCGGTAAGCAGGAGAAATTCTTCAATTTTAGGTTTATACCGCTGGCGCAAATCTTCTTCCGTGAATACCACACCGTGCTCGATAAGCTTTTTGATGATGGGCATGACCGAATTCTGATCAAGAATCTCGCTCACTTCTTTGAGCGTAAGCACTTGTTGCAACTGAAGGGCTTCCGTTACAAGAAACTCTTTGTCGCTGAGTTGGCTATCATCTCGGTTCCAGTCCTCGTTGAGCACGACTTTCGTCTCACTAGCGAGTTTTAGGCTTGAGGGCAGCGCGGCATTCATGACCTCACCAAGGGTACACATATAATAACCTGCCATCCATTCCCAGAGCTTGAACTGTCGCTCGTTCACTAGCGCTTCATCGTCGAGAATGCCTTCCAAGTACTTGGCAGGGTATTCGGGAACCGATTCATGTACATGGCGCACAATGCCGGTGTAGAGCTTGGCACGACCGAGTTGCACGACCACGCGAATTCCCGGAACGACAAGGTCATTCAGCTCAAAAGGCACCCTGTAGGTGAGCAACTTGGGCAAAGCCAAAGGTAAAATAACGTCGACAAAAAATGTCTTGCGCTCCATGTCGCGAAGGTAGGAAATAGGCTTAAAGGAAACGGGTTGGGAAGGTGTCAGTGATCGGAATAAATTTCAACCAACTAGATAGTCCGTGATTTACTCAGAAACACATTACGCCAAAGCTCGAAAGGAAAAGCAGTAACTCCGAAGTGTCGACCTGATCATCTCCATTTGCGTCTAGCAAACAATCTTGAGCACACCCAAAATTTCCCAGTAAAATCAACAAATCGGATGCGTTTACCAGTCCGTCGAAATTATAATCCCCAGGGCAACTCGTTTCGGTCTGGTCAATTTCTCCATCGCAATCAACGTCCACCGCATCTCCCTGACCCAATGCGCCTGGATGGATGGCGTTGTTGGTATCGTCGCAATCACCTGGCAGGGCCACGTAACCGACCGGCTGGGTACATTCCATGACATTGACGGCCTCATCGCCGAATCCATCATTATCGGCATCGATATACCACGACTCGGGTTCACTTGCTTCGACTTGAATATTGTTTACGGCTATCAGACATTGGTTGTCGTCGGTCACTTGAAGGCTGTATTTTCCTGCGCACAAGGAAGAAACAAATGCGACGCTGTCCATGACCATTCCCTCGCTGTCGAACCAGTGGTAGCCATAGTCGGCGAACACAGTACCGCCATTTGCGCTTGCGCTGAGTCCTCCTAAACATTCCCCTTCGCAACCTATTTCAACTTGAACAATATCCACCAAGATTTCCTCCGGTTGAACCATGCTGAAAAAGGTCGTATCGTAGGTACAGCCGCTGCCGTCGAGCAAGACCGCATTGTGATCACCAGCGGCTAAGGCGTCGAAAATAAGTTGTTCTACAGGTGCTTCTCCATCGATGCTAAACGTGTAAGGTTCATATCCGCCGCTGAGCTCAATTTCCACCGATCCCGAGGACTCGCCATGGCACAAAGGATCGGTTACGTTCAGTGAAATGACCGGTTCCTGCACTCCGATAATTTGAATGTTTTCGGTGATAGTGCATGATTCAGAAACGTGCAATCCAACAGTATATTCCCCGTCCGACACATCGTTAAATACGGGTGATGCCTGCGGAAGATCGTTCAAGCTAAATTCAAAATTCGGATTGATCTCACTTGCTTCTACTGCAATTTCGGTGAGTGCATTGGGACATAACAGTTCGTCGTAGGCAATGCTCTCAATTTCCACGATTTTCACTTCGAATTGTGTTCTTTCGCTGGTGCATCCTTCGATCGTGACATCGGCCCAAAAGGAAGTCGACTCATCGAGCATTCCTGTGTCATAGCTAGATCCTGACGCCAGCAAGGTTCCGCCATCTTCTTCGTCGTACCAGTTGATCTCACCCTGCGGATTTCCCGCCTGGAGCACTAAACTCTCGCCTTCGCACAGGTGAAAATAGGGTTCATCAATTTTCCAGAATTGGTTGCCATTCGTGCCATCATCGGCCAAGAAATAGGCTTTTCCTTTAAAAGTGAGGAAATCGGTAGGCCATGAGCCGGTGATCGGGTTGATTTCGGATAAGGGCTGGGTTCCTCCCAAGGTCCCATCGGAGCTCCAAAGTTCGAGGTTGTTGACGCCAATAGAGGCTCTAAAAAACAATCGGTCTTCAAAGGAGAAAATCTCATCGATTCCACTGTAGCCCTCCTGGGGGAATTCACGCACCACGTTCAATTCTTCCGACTCTGGGTCAAATTCAAAGAGATCGGGATGGAAGCCATTGGTCGGTTGAGCGCCGAAATAAATTTTGTCGAAGCAGTAAGTAAAAGCTTGCGGAAATGATGATCCGCTTGGGTTGACATCGGCTATTTGGTAAGTTCCTTCGGCGCTACCATCAGAAATCCAGGGCTCGCTGCCCGAAAATCCATCGTTGGCCGTAAAACACAAATTATCGCCACACTTGACTACATTCGAAATATTTCCAGAGCCTTCGGCATTGATGTCGATGACCAAGCTTGTGTTTTCTGCTGAGCCATCGGTCTTCCAAAGCTCAGTGCCATTCACTCCATCGTCGGCCGAAAAATACAAGTAACCATTCACTGAAGTCCAAATATTGCCATTGGCATCCCCTGTCGGATGAATGTCCTTCACTTCAAAAGTACCTCCTGTAGTTCCATCGGTGCACCACAGCTCTACGCCATGTGCATTTGCGCTAGCTTTAAAAAACACCTTTCCATTGAAAGAAGTAAAATTGAAATTTTGGTAGCCATTGGTCTCTGGCAAGTCGAAAAACATAGATGTTCCTGCTGTGGTCCCATCGGTTTTCCAAAGTTCGGCATGCCCTTCCTCGCGCACCATAGAGAAGATAAATTCGTCGCCATAGCGGTGCAAATTGTAGTTGCTATAAGCGTACAAGAGCGGGTCAAAAGCAAAGATCTCCTCGGTCCCTTCGCTTGTTCCGTCACTCACCCATAAGGCGGGCGAAGCGTTCCAGTCGTTGAGTCCGAGGATTAGCTGTTCATTACCGGCTTTTATCGATGAAATACTGGTACCACCAAATAAGTCGATTTGCGCTACCAAATTCGCTCCATCGAATTCCCCATTGTAGGACCAGAGCGAGTTATTGCCGACCACCACATAAATAAGTGAATCGGTGGGCACGATATGTTGGTACCACAGGAATCCCTCGCCCAGGCCCCCTTGCCCTGAACCTTCGAATTGACTGCTGAGGAAAGTAGACTGACTCAGGACCCCTACTGCTGGCACTACTTCGGCTGTTGCTTTCACTTTATCGGTCTCACAACCTTGCACGGCAGTGACGTAGAAGCTGATCGTCTCCTCAAGGTCTTCGGTTTCGTAGGTATTTCCAGTATAAAATGCCTCATCGGCCTCGGGCTCATCGTACCAGCGGTATTCATCGGCCGTTCCGGTCACCGTGAACATGCCACTTGTGTTGGAGCAAACCTGGATATTTTCAACCTCGGGAAGGGCAATGAGGCAACAATTGAATCCGTACCCCAAAGCAACATCGTGCATGCGTTCGCTCTGCTCCTCCGAAAAGTGATCGGGACAGTGCGAATAGGTGTAGGACATTAGGTTGTGCGTATTCGGCTGGTAGGCATCGCCATTGGCATCGACCGCAGAGCCGGTGTATACGCATGAACTATTGATGACATACAACAAATTGGGATCGGCCGGTGTGTCGCAAAAATGGTCGCCATGGGTTTCACAGTTGGAGCCATCGACCAACTCGGTAGTCGTTCCTGTATTCGTATAGCCATGTGTATGGGGGAGTCCGAGAGCATGGCCCAATTCATGCGCAAGAATCTCGTCAAACGGTCGGTTGCAATTGGGATTGATCGTGGTATTCGGACCGTAGCCATAGTTCACCCCACACCCCGAGTAGGAAGCAGCGATGTTGACATTCATGACGTTGTTAATGCTGGTATACCCCTCACCGGCTTCGTAATAGATAGGATCTCCGCAGATTTCCAGAATCAGGTCGGCGCTGGCAAACCACGTATTGCATTCGGCCAAGGCAGGTGCCAGGTTGGCCGCATTGTACACGGGCACTCCAGCATTCATTTCGATGTAGAAAGCTATGGGAACGTACACCTCATCCTCGCGATCGGGATGGAGTTCACCTTTATGCGCCAAGTTGTCGAAATACACCTTGTGCTCAATCCCAAATTCTGTTTCACATTGCGCCTTGAGTCCGACATGGGGCAGGAAGAACAAGGCAAAAGTGAGAGCCTGGAATATGTAGTATCGAAAATTCATCTGATAAGGTAAATTTACGCAGAGAAATTCGATTTCTACGATATGGCAGACATTTGCCCGTAGGGCTAATCATTTTTAATCTCCACCTGCAGCACGATCATGGGAATTTGTTGCTGTAAGTTGGTCACTTGAAGCGTAGGAAAATCTAGTTTGGCCACCCCTTTTCGATTGGATTTTATCTCTTCCTTGGCGAGTTCCTTTCCGCTAAGGGCATCGTAGTATGTGACATTGAAATTGCTCTTCTTTTTGAGGTCATTTAATTTAATTCTATTGCCGAGAATCTTTTGGTCGACATCTTGCAGGGACATGATTTTTGGGTTCAATCCGCCTTCCCCCTTTTCATTGGGCAGGGCAAATTTCTCGCAATCACAATCATCGCAGGTGCGCATCGTGTAAAAGTTCCAGGTATTGTTATTGAGCACACCCCAGGCCATGGTTCCATCTTCGGAAACCTGCGCCATTAAATCGGCCAAAAGATCTTTTCTCGTGCTGGTTACAGTGTGCCAATTCCCGCGATTGAGGTCTTGATTCACCAATTTGGCAAATGCCAAACTATTGCCTTGGAGCCAAAGCGGTTTATCGTGCTCATCGTCCCAACCAGGTGCGCTCCCGGCGATACCCGTGAAAGACGAAAGGACTAAATTCTTCTTCCAGCCGATATCTTGTTCGCAATCATCCTTACTCCCTTCAATATCGGCCATGGTCTCGCCTATGAGTACTGGTTTATTGCAATTGGCGCGGATGAGAGACGTCCGAATATTCTCTGCCCACCTAATCATTTGCAAATACCGATCGGGGCCAGAGCCTACAAAATGGTTGTATTCGGCGATGTCGATATTTTTGACATAGTAGCTTGAATCCAGCTCATTGTAGTGATTGGGAAGAACGTAACTTGCGGCCAACAATTGATTGACATGGAGAGAATCTTTGATGAAATCGGCTATTTCCCGGTGCCAGTGATAAATGGCCTTTCGCAGTTCGGGGTCTTCGTGGTAATGCCCCATGGTAGGCCAGTCATCGGTATTGCAATCCTTGTATTGTTCTGACGCCGATTCACCGCCAAATTTATTCATCTCCGTACCCAAGGTGTAAATTGACCAACTGGTAGAATACCCCCAACGTGCGAAAATGTAGCGAAGTTTCTTCTTATAAATATGTTTGGCCGTTTCGGAACGCAGGAAGTCCATGGGCATTTTGAGTCCAAGGGCAGGGTTATTGTAACACGATGGCGTACCAATTCTATCTTCACAAGGTCCGAACCGTTCGCTCCAATCCCACGCAAAATAATTGTACGATCCAATGAGCGCAACGAAGCGATTGGCTTGACAAAAATTGAACTTCAAACCCAATTGTTCGGCGGTCTTCACGATTGAATCCATTTCCCAAGCGATGTGCATCCGGGAGTCGTAGTTATTGAGTTTTTCAAATTCGAAATCAAGCGCCCAAGGGTAGGATACCATGCGAAAATAATTCGTTCCGCCCTCGGCCGCAGCCTGCAATTCGCCGATGTACGCCTCATAAGCCAATGGATGCATGGTCTTGCCATAATTCCATCCATCCTTTCCAAAGGGGCTTGAGCTATTCACCCCTACGCAATACACATTTTCCCATCGATCATCCTTGCAGCGGGGCGTCGTCATGTTGCCACCTAGCGGAAAATACAGTTCATCTCCACATTCAAAGTAACGTTTGTTTTTAGCCACTTTCACGTATCCCCTTCCTTCCCCTGGGCCTACCTCAAATCGAAATTCGCCCGAAGAATAGGCTAGCTCACCTTTGAGAAACACCTTCATCTCACAGCGATAAGACCCCACTTCCTTCGGAGCATAGCGAACGCGGAAATCATGCTCATTAGGCACATTGCTCCACTTATGTCTGTTTGGATCAGGATGCGAAATATCCCTACTGAAATCGCGAAAGTAAAACCCATAAACAAGCTCAGCCTTCTCTCTGCCTGTCTGCGATTCAAACGTAAAATAAGCGCGAACATCAATATCCTCAGGGTCGTACGGATTCAGTCCGGGCCCCACTTTCAACTCACGCAAATAATTCACAATGGCCCCACGATCCTTGATAGGAAGGGAGATCCCCAACTCCAGCTTTTCAAATTGAACGGCCTTGCCCACTTCACTTGGCTCATACCATGCATACTCGGCCGTCCCCACTGGAGCAGTCCGCCCCGTCATGATTGGTCCTATGGGTTTTTGCGCCCAAACATTTGCCAAAAGGCATGAAAAAAGAAAAAAACTTGCGAGTCGTAACATAGCCTAAAAATAGACGAATATTCGAAATGCACCATCACGCTTATGACTTTCAGCGACAAGCGCAAATGTTGCCCCCCCCCGCCCTGAAGGGTGCTCTGTGCCATGAAGTGAGGTTCTGAAGGGTGCTCTGGCCATGAAGGGAGGTTCTGAAGGGTGCTCCGGACCTGAAGGTTCTGCGGTCCCGGCCAGGAATGGAGGTTCTGAAGGGTGGTTGCGTCGGGCTGGAGGGGGGAGGAGGGCCTTCCAACTTTATGTTAAATCTTCTTGGTGAATAGATGGTCATGTGACCCCTGGGGGCGGTACCCACAGGCCCCGCTGCGAAGATCTTATTCTCGCTGACCTAAGCCGTTGATTAAACGGTTAAGTTCGTTTAGGCTTGACGTTTTTATATTTTGCTATCTACAACTCCTATACAACAAGGGTTGCCGAGGTTTAGCAAATTACCGATCGATACTACACTTATAAAAGTTTCCGTTTCACGGCTGCGTCTAATTCCACAAAAAAGCCGCTCCCAAGGTGGAAGCGGCTTTGAATTTTCAATATGTATTGTCCTTAGTGAGCGACAACAATCTTCTGAGTCTTCACCGAAGTAGCTGAGCTCAAAGTGGCGATGTAAATTCCGCTGTTTAGATTGTAAACGTCAATCACTGCATCGTAAATATTCATTTCAGAAACTGTTCCATTGAACAAGGTTGAAATTTTATTACCATAGGAATCGGTGAGAGTCAAGGTCAACATATTTGTCGTATTCGACATGAACTTCACAACTACTACTTCAACAGCAGGATTAGGCCCTACGAAAGTGAATCCGAAGTCATCTTCTTCATCAAGGAAGAAATCTGAACTCAAGTCGGCAGGCACAAAATTGACTCCATCCAGGTCGTCAAATGAAATCATCTGTGACGAACAGGTAGTGTTACCCGAGCAATCAGCCACACACCAAGTGCGTTCGATGAAGTACTCAGGACAACAATCGAGGTCAAAGGCAAAGTCTCCAGCACCAGTTACTTCAATTGGTGATTCGCCATTTTCTACAAAAATTCCTTCGTAGAAGAACCAACCACCTGCTCCGTACTCGCCGTTGACGTTGTTTGCTGCAACACCAACTTGGAATCCATAGTAGTGATTAGATGGCGCATGAGTCAATTCTAGGAATGATCCTGAGTAGTCGCCAAAACCAACTAGTGTCGCACTACCTTCAGTCAAGATATAGTACCACCAATCTAAGTGATGCTCTACAGCTAAACCGAAGTCATCCTTGTAGCTTGTCGGGAAGTCTTGCGTTGACCAATCGGCCCAATCAAGTCCGTTCTCAAACCAAACGTCTACGTCAAAACCTGCATTGGCATTGCTATAACTCACGGCCTGTCCAGTAATGTGAGCAGAACCATCAGGGTAAGTCAAGAAATCACCTTCAGTGAAATAGTAATCTGTCGGCAAGTCCCCAGAACCTGGCTGGAACAACAGCCCCCAGTCAACATCATAGAAGTCGCTATTCGGATTGATAATATTGCAATCCGTATCGGCATCAGGATCTGGAAGATCGCCGAAGAACTCTTCAGTCATCGTCACAACGAGATCCTCATCACAGTTATCAATTGCAGTCACTTCTGGAGCTTCTGGAACATCATCTTGGCAATCGATTACCAAGTTGGCAGGAACTCCTATCAACTCGGGTGCCTCACTATCTTGAACAGTGATGGTGTACGAAAGCGTAGTTGAATTTCCACACTCATCGGTCGCCGTGCAAGTCACAATTTCAAATCTGTTACCACACTGATCGTCTTGTTGAACATCTGAAGTACAGACAACCACAGGCGTTCCGCAGTTATCAGATGCCGTTAGATTAACCTCAGGAACATCGCCAGCGCATTGCACTGAAATGTCGGCTGGGATAAAATCCCATGTTGGAGCCATGGTGTCGCTGTAATAAACTACGCTCTCCGCCGTAGACGAATTTCCGCATTCATCTGTGGCCGTCCAAGTGGTTACGACAGCATAAGTCTGCGCGCACTCACCAGGAATCATCGTCTCAGTCGGAGTAACCGTTACGGTACCGCAATTGTCCAAAGCAGTAGCATTGGCCATCACAGGAAGCTCGTTACACGCAATCTCTTGATTGGCAGGCACAAATTCCCAAGTCGGCGCAGTGGTATCGTTGAACTCTGCCGTATAGGTCGCAGTTGAGGCATTTCCACAATTGTCAGTTGCCATCCACGTGTAGATTTCATACCAATGCTGAGGGCAATCACCCGCTTCAGTCGTCATGGTCATTGTCAACATCGGATTCTCATCGCAATTGTCCATTACGTCTACTGTAGGTAATTCAGCTTCCATGTCGCACTCGTACTGTCCGCTTGTCGACGATAGATCGAGTTGAGGAGCAGTTGTATCGTTCACAGTAATGGTCCACATCACAGTGGTTTCATTTCCGCAATGATCTGTGGCGGTGCATGTATGAACGATCATGTATCCACAATCCTGATCAACCATGTTCTCCGAACATTCAATTGTAAGATCATCATCACAATTATCTTCGAACGTGGCCGTATCTTCAGCAATCATCTGATCACATTCGATTACTATGTCTTCAGGGACATACGTCGCAACAGGAGCAACTTCGTCGATCAACATTATGATTTGCTGCGTCATGGTAGCATTTCCACACTCATCGGTAGCAGTATAATCACGGATGATATTCCCCATGCAGCCTCCAGACACTGGAGTATCTTCATAGGTGATAGTAACCTGTCCACAATTATCTGTCGCTGTCACAAATATTCCGTCAACCTCATCACAAGGCAGACTTATGAAAATCTCGAATGGATCATAAACAGGAGCCGTTGAATCGATCACATGAATTGTCTGACAAGCCGTCGCTGCGTTATCACAAACATCGGTAGCTGTCCAGCACCGAACGATGTCATATTGTTGAGGGCAATCTCCTTCGACTATAGACTCATCAAATGTGATTACAAAATCAGAGCAGTTGTCTTCTGCTGCTACATCTTCATCTACGGCAGGAATGTCGTCAGAACATTCAATGGTAATATCCTCTGGAACATATGTAAATTCTGGAGCTTCAAGATCAACAACAGTAATTACCTGCGTAGCACACGTTTCATTTCCACAATCATCAGCAACACACCAAGTGCGAACAAACAACCATCCACATTCTTGTGGCGTAGTCACAGCAGTCACAGAAACAACCAAGTCCTCATCACAATTATCGGTCGCTGATACAATGGCATCAGGCATAGGATCATTGCAGTTAACTACAGTATCCTCAGGCACTCCTATTAATTCAGGAGCAGTGGTGTCTTGAACCGTAATTACTTGCTCATCAGATGATGTGTTACCACATGCATCAGTTGCAGTATAAGTACGAGTCATTACATACGCCTGCGGACAGTCGCCGTCTACAACAACCGAAGTAACTACTACTACTGGTGCAGTGTCACAGTTATCAGTTACTGTATGCGAAGGCGCTGGAAGATCCATGTCACATTCGATAGTTACGTCTTCAGCAGCTACAACTACTGGTGCAGTTGTGTCTTGAACTGTAATTACTTGCTCATCAGATGATGTGTTGCCACATGCATCAGTTGCAGTATAAGTACGAGTCATTACATACTCCTGTGGACAGTCGCCGTCTACAACAACAGAAGTAACTACTACTACTGGAGCAGTGTCACAGTTGTCAGTTACAGTGTGCGAAGGTGCTGGAAGATCCATGTCACATTCGATAGTCACATCATCAGCAGCTACAACTACTGGTGCAGTTGTGTCTTGAACGGTGATCACTTGAGTTGCACTTGATACGTTTCCACAAGCATCAGTTGCTGTGTAAGTACGAGTCATTACATACTCCTGTGGGCAGTCGCCATCTACTGTATTTGAGGTTACTACTACAACTGGATTCTCATCACAATTGTCGGTTACACTGTAATCTGCAGCTGGTACATCTTCGTCACACTCCAATGTCAAGTCGCCTGCTGGTACTACTACCGGTGCAGTTGTGTCTTGAACCGTAATCACTTGATCAGCAGATGAAGTATTTCCACATGCATCAGTTGCAGTGTAGGTACGCGTCAAAACATATTCTTGTGGACACTCGCCTGCTTCTACATTTTCTGTAACTACCACACCTGGATTCTCATCACAGTTGTCGGTTACACTGTAGTCAGCTGCTGGCACATCCTCATCACACTCCAAAGTCAAATCACCGGCTGGTACTACTACTGGTGCAGTCGTATCAATGATGGTTACATAGCTAGCGTGGATGATCATGTTTCCACAGTTGTCAAATGCACGACAGATACGCTCGATCACATACTCCTGTGGACAGTCACCCTCGGTGATTGTTTCAGTAAGCTCTACCAATACGTCGTTGTCGCAGTTATCTTCTGCATCTGGACACCATGCGGCTGGAATCTCCATATCGCACTCCAATGTCATATCCTGTGGAAGCTCACCAATCCATGTTGGGTTGGTTGTGTCCTGTACTGTAATTGTCGTTGTTGCCTCTGACATATTCTCACAGTAATCAGTCGCTGTCCAGTGCCATACAATAGTGTATGAGTCCTCACAAATTCCATCTTCGATAGTCTCTGTAAATACTACATCTACATCTAGTGCACAGTTGTCATAGATATTGATTGTCTCTGGATCAATTAATCCGTCAACCTCATCACATTCGATTGTCATGTTATCTGGGTTCTCAATCACCGGCGGTGTTGTGTCCAAGATTGTTACATAACGCTCTACTGTTACTGTGTTGCCACAGTCATCAGTTGCCGTCCATGATTCTGCCCACACTCCCATACATCCACCTGACTGTAGAACTGATTCTACTTCAACAGTTACTTCTGCATCGCAGTTGTCTGTCGCTGTCAATGGATCTACGTTCTCGTATTCATCACACTCTACTGAGATATACTGCTCATAAGCATCAAATACTGGAGCTGTTGTATCTACTACGTGAATAGTCTGAACTGCAGTTGACATGTTGGTACAACCGTCATCTGCTGTGAACGTACGAATGATATCATACTGCTGTGGACAATCTCCTTCAACGATTTGATCGTCATAAGAAACTGTTACATCTTGGCAGTTATCAGTAGCCTCGGCCATTACAACTAGTACCTCTTCATCACACTCGTAAGTAAGATCTTCTGGTACAAACGTAAATACTGGTGCTGTTGTATCAACTACAGTGATTGTCTGCAAGCATGAAGCTACGTTTCCGCAATCATCTGTTGCATCCCAGCGGCGAACCCATACTGAAGTACATCCGTCATCTGATGACAAGAAGTCTCCTATGTATTCTACCTCTACTCCTGAATTCTCACAGTTGTCCTCTGCCATTGGGTTCTCTGGAACCGCTGTTGGCCATAGGTCACATTCTACTGTCTCATCTTCTGGACAGTTAATGAATTCTGGAGCTACATCATCGTCAACAGTAATTACCTGTGTGGCGAATGAGAAGTTTCCACATTCATCCTCTCCATACCAGAAATAAGTGAACTCGTCGTCGTTTGGACAATCTTGTAAGTTGTAAGGAACACATTCCTTATCGGCGTTCAAGTCTCCAT
>JADFAK010000164.1 GCA_015665315.1 Flavobacteriales bacterium
CCGCTCAAGTGATCAAAAGAGCCAACGAAGTGTTACTCCACTTAGAAAAAACACATGGCAGCGAAGAAGGCGCTAAAACAAAGTCACTCGAGCCGGACGACGATCTGCAATTGAGTTTCTTTCAATTGGACGACCCAGCTCTCGAGGCGATTCGCGAGGAGCTCCTAGCTGTTGACATCAATACCCTAACCCCAGTAGAGGCGCTGATGAAGCTGAACGAGATCAGGAAAATGGTCGGCGGGTGAACATTTGCTCTTTAGAGCGCAGCAATTAATAAATTCAAATCCTTGTACGGTAAGTCAAATGCTTCTCCAATAATCTCGTTGGTGAGTGTACCATTGAACAAGTATACCCCGTGACGCAATCCAGTATCATTTTTAATCACACTGGCTATTCCCCCGCCTTCACCCATAGAAAGTAAAATAGGCGCAAATATATTGCTCAAGGCATAGGAGGCAGTTCGAGAAACCCGCGAGGCTATATTTGGGACGCAATAGTGAATTACATCGTGGACCTTGTAAACAGGTTTATCGTGCGATGTCACTTTGGATGTCTCGAAGCAACCCCCTTGATCAATCGAAATATCTACCAAGACAGCACCAGCTTTCATACTGCTAACCATGTCCTCCGAAACAACGCAAGGAGTCCGTCCAAATGGCGCCCTCAATGCTCCAATCACTACATCTGCCTCTTTTAAAGCTTTCTTTAATTGGACCGGATTGATTGTCGAGGTCCACAATCGTTGACCTAGGTCATTTTGGATCCGGCGCAGCTTGTACATCGAATCGTCAAATACTTTAACGCTAGCGCCTAGACCAAGCGAAGCACGCGCTGCAAATTCACCTACTGTTCCAGCTCCAAGGATGACTACTTCAATCGGTTTAACCCCAGAAATACCTCCAAACATAAGACCTAATCCACCGTTGATATTGCTGAGATACTCACCAGCTATAAGTACCGATGCATTGCCCGCAATTTCACCCATCGCTCGCACAACAGGATAGATTTTCGTTTCATCTTGAATATAGTCCCAAGCCACTGCGGTAATCCGCTTAGACATCAATAATTTGAGCGTTTCTAGCGGCTGCATGGTCAACTGCAAGGCCGAAAAGAGTGTTTGCTTGCCTGGCATGTGATTAACCTCTTCCAGTGTAGGTGGAGAAACCTTGAAAACAATATTGGCCTCAAAAACTTCTTTGGAGCTATAAACGATCTTGGCACCTGCCTCGCTGTAGGCATTATCTTCAAATTTGGCGTCCTTGCCAGCAAGTGTTTCCACTAAAACTTCATGCCCATTGGCAACGAGCAGACCAACAGCATCGGGAGTAAGTGCCACTCTCCTCTCTTGAAAAGCCTGTTCACGTGGAATACCCACAGTCAAGTTTTGACTTCTTCGGCCAACAGCCAACATTTCTTCTTGTGGCTGCAAGGCTGCCTCCCTTGCTAATGCTTTGATCGCCTCTTTCTTTTTATCCATTGCCTAATTATTTGCCGAATGGCTATGTCCGAAAATACGAAATACTATTAGCTGCACGAAGATAATTCTATCAAACGTTCACCATCTTTCTCGAGGAGCTCTATCACCCAGAATTTCTCCGGCAACAAGTCCTTGATCAACTCTGGCCATTCAATAAAACACCAGCAGCCCGAATCGAGGTATTCTTCAATACCCATATCGTAAGCCTCGTCCAAGGCCTCAAGCCGATAGAGGTCAAAATGATAAACAAGTTCTCCCGCTTGATCTCGATATTCATTCACCAATGAAAATGTCGGGCTTGATATTAAATCACGCACGCCCAAACTCCTCGAAAGGTGTTTAATTAACGTAGTTTTCCCCGCCCCCATCTTGCCAGTCAAGAGCACTATGCTCGGGTTAGAGATGTGTCCCACAATTTTCGCAGCAATCTCTGGTAGATCACTTAAATCCTTGCTAACAAAGGTCTTCGACATCAGATTACTTGGGCTGAAGTGTTATAAAAGGTATGAGCATTTCTTCCAAAGAAACACCTCCATGCTGAAAGGTATTTCGGTAGAAATTGACAAAATGGTTGTAATTATTCGGGTACACGAAATAACTGTCTTGCATGGCAAAAACAAAGGAACTGCTCACATTTGATTTCGGTAAGAACGCTTCATCGGGGTCTTTAACTTCAAAAACATCTTTTACGGTGTAGTTCAAGTTCTTTCCAGTCTTGTATCTCAAATTAGAATTCGTGTTTTTATCCCCCACAATTTTCACCGGTGACTCAACGCGAATTGTACCATGGTCGGTTGTAATGACCAGTTCTTGTCCGCTCTCACTAGCTTGCTTCAAAATATCTAGAAGTGGTGAATGATCAAACCATGATTGCGTCAAAGAACGATAGGCCGCATCATCATCGGCCAACTCTTTGATAACCTCCATATCCGTGCGGGCATGTGAAAGCATGTCGACAAAATTGTAGACAATTACATTGAGCTTATTGTGCGATAGCTCGTGGAAATTCTCGGCCAACTTTTTACCGGCGTTCAGATTAGTGATCTTGTGGTAGCTCCACTTGACATCCTGACGAAGTCGCTTCAATTGATCCTCCAAAAACTCGGCCTCGTGCATATTCTTGCCGCCATCATCTTCTTCATCCTTCCATAAGCGAGGAAAATTTTTGGCAATATCTGAAGGCAACATTCCCGCGAAAATTGCATTCCGCGCATAATGTGTGGCAGTAGGCAGAATGCTACAAAAGACCTCTTCGGATTCAACCCGATAGAACTCCGATATGCGCGGCTGGAGAACCTTCCATTGATCATAGCGAAGATTATCGATTACCAAAACAAGAACAGGTTTAATCGAATTCTTCATAAAGGGAATAATTCGATCAGGGAACAATCGATGCGACATCAAAGGTGCTTCATCTGGTTTGTTAAGCCAGTGCAAATAATTCTGACTGATGTATCTCGCAAATTGAAAATTGGCTTCTGCTTTTTGCGTTTTGTAGATCTCCGACATAGCCTCGTCGTCGCTGGCTTGCAGTTCAAGGCCCCAAAAAGTGAGTTTTTTATACAGTTCGCTCCACTGAACAAAGTCCATCCGATCCATAAGCTGCATGCTTATTTCACGAAATTGTTGCTGATAACCTGAAGTTGTTTTCTCAGATCGAATGCGTTTCTGATCCAAATTCTTCTTCAAAGACATCAGAATTTGATTCGGATTCACCGGCTTTATCAAGTAATCGGCAATTTTCGAACCTATGGCCTCTTCCATAATTGACTCTTCTTCACTCTTGGTGATCATGACAACTGGCACAGTGTCATCAATCTTCTTGATCCTCTGCAAGGTCTCTAAACCCGACAATCCGGGCATGTTCTCATCCAAAAAAACAATATCGAAGAATTCACTCTCCACTAAATCGGCCGCTTCACCACCGTTGTTAACGGTTGTCACTAGGTATCCTTTTTGCTCCAAGAATATCACGTGGGGGCGGAGTAGATCGATTTCATCATCGGCCCATAATATTTTTACTTCATTCATTTTGTGTAGAGTTCCTGTTTTCGACGTGTTTGACGTAATTTTAGCGTCGTTCAAAGTACGACAATCCTAAGTGAGAAAATTCAAACGCAAAATCACATTAAAAATTGACCTCTCGGCAAATCAATAAGAAAAAAATCCTCAATGATCCAGTTTATGGGTTTATCACATTGAGGTATGAAATCATATTGGATCTCATCGACCATCCTTGGTTTCAACGGTTACGTAGAATTTCACAACTTGGCCTATCGCACTTGGTTTACCCCGGGGCGTTGCACAATCGCTTTCATCATGCCCTAGGGGCTATGCATCTGATGCAAAGTGCCGTAGATGAAATTCGCCAAAAAGGTCATGAAATCACCGATGAGGAAGCTCTTGGCGTTACAATAGCTATCCTCCTTCACGATATCGGCCATGGGCCATTCAGCCACGCACTCGAACATAGTATTGTATCAGACGTCAACCACGAGGATATTTCCACCTTCATGATGAATCGTTTGAACGAAGAATTCAACGGAGCCTTGAATACTGCCATTGAAATATTCAACGACCACTACCCAAAGCGCTTTTTACACGAATTGGTTTCCTCTCAGTTGGATATGGACCGACTAGACTACTTGCGCCGAGACAGCTTCTATTCAGGGGTTGCTGAAGGACAAATAAGCAGCGAGCGTATCATTAAAATGCTCAATGTATCTGGTGACAAACTCGTAGTGGAGGAAAAGGGAATCTATTCCATTGAGAAATTCATCGTAGCTCGCCGATTGATGTATTGGCAAGTTTATCTTCACAAGACTGTTCTCAGCGCCGAGCATATGCTCGTCAACATTCTGAAACGTGCCAAACTTCTCTCCTCGTCTGGAACTGACTTATTCGCTTCACCCCCACTCCAAGCATTTTTAGTGAACGACTACGGTAAAGAAGATTTCATCGGCACTCCAGACGTTCTTGACCAATATGCGCAACTGGATGACTATGACATACTTGGAGCGATAAAGGTTTGGCAAGATCATTCCGACACCGTGCTGGCCACACTTTGTAGAAAACTATTGACGCGCGACCTATTTAAAATTCACCTTCGAAAAGAAGCGTTTACTGTGGAGGAGATCGATTCTTGTCGCCAACAAATCATGTCAAAATTCGGTTTCTCGAAAGAAGACGCCGACTATTTCGTTATCAGCGAATCAATTGACAATAGAGCCTACAGCACCGCCGCGTCGTCAATCATGATTCAGTTCAAAGACGGGAGCCTGATCGATGCCGCAACGGCATCGGATCACCTCAACTTATCGGCCTTATCCCAACCCGTGACAAAGCACTTCTTGTGCTTTCCAATCTAGTTGAAAGGCCTGCACAACAAGCAATTGATTCTAGGACTAAGATCGCTACAAGACGATCTCTTGTCCCGTTGCATCATATACATGGAACTCTAGAAACTCTGATTCTGATGTCGTTTCCAAATTGATCTTCATGCCAAATTTCTTTCTCCAATCCTTGATTCGAGATTTCAGAAACCCAGTAGGCTTTGTCAAATACGCTTCAACCATCGGATGAACAATCAAGGTAACTTCCTTATTTCCTTGTTGAGCCGTATAATTGATCGCATTTTTGATCTCATCTGTAAACAAAACAGGCGCCTGAACCACTCCCTTTCCATCGCATGAAGGACACTTTTCAGACGTCTTAATATCAGCTACTGGACGAACCCTTTGACGCGTGATTTCCACCACTCCAAATCTACTTGGAGCTAGGATGTTATGCTTGGCCTTGTCGTCATCCATGGCCTCTTTCAAAGCATCGTGTAATTTCTTCTGGTTGCTCTTATTTTGCATGTCAATAAAGTCCACACAAATAATACCTCCCATATCACGAAGTTTCAAAATCCGAGCGATCTCGGTTGCGCACTCAAGATTCGTCTGCAAGGCATTCTCCTCCTGATCCTTTACACCCCCCTTTCGGTTTCCACTATTCACGTCAATAACGTGCATAGCTTCAGTCTGCTCAACGATCAAGTATGCTCCACTTTTAAGATTCACCTGTTTCCCAAATGCAGCCTTGATCTGTCGGTGCACAGCCATGGTATCAAACAGATCCTTGGTTTTGTGCATTTTCAGAATTGACTCCTTTTCAGGGGCAATGTTCTTCAAATAATTTCGAATTTCGACTTCAAGAGCCTCGTCATTGACATGAATCGCCGAAAAATTTGGCGCAAGCACGTCACGAAGCACAGTTGAGGTTTTGTTCAACTCGCCAAGAACTCGCTTTGGGGGAGTTGCATTTGCCAAGTTGCTGAACATTTTGTCCCAGCGCTCCAATAGATCACGTAAATCAGCGTCTAGTTCGGCAACTTTCTTATTCTCAGCAACGGTGCGGACGATTATTCCGAAGTTCTTCGGCCTGATACTTTGCATCAAGCGCTTAAGTCGTGCCCTTTCCTCCTCACTAGTGATTCGTTGGGACATACTTATCTTGTTCGAAAAAGGGACGAGCACAATGTACCGCCCTGGGATCGTCACCTCGGAAGTGAGTCGTGGACCTTTTTGGGAGATGGGTTCCTTGGCTACCTGCACTAAAATTTGCTGGCTACTGGAAATAACATCTTTGATTTTTCCCGCTTTGTTGATGTCCGGCAACGTTTTAAAAGTCCCAAGCTCTGAAGCTTTTTGCGACTTTCTCATCGTGCGCTTAGTGAACAGATTCAGCGAAGAAAATTGCGGACCAAGATCGAGGTAGTGCAAAAAAGCATCTTTCTCGTAGCCCACATCAACAAATGCCGCGTTCAGACTAGGGATGACTTTACGTACCTTCCCCAGATAGATATCTCCAACAGCAAATTGTTGATTCCCGTGTTCGTAGTGAAGCTCAACGAGCTTCTTATCATGAAGGAGAGCCAAAGCGACCCCCCGTGAAGTTGAATTAATAATCAGCTCTATATTCACTCTGAATAAATTAGGACCTTATAGGTCGTGGTGAAAACCATAATTGCTCATACCCATCACTAGGATGGGCAAACAGAAGAGTAGGGCAATTGTGGAGGAGCTGAAAAACTTACTTCTTCTTCTTGTGTCGATTCTTTCTCAATCGCTTCTTGCGCTTGTGCGTCGACATCTTATGTCTCTTTCTTTTCTTACCGCTTGGCATAATAGTGTAATTTATTTCGTCTTCAATTCTTTAATTATTCGCTCCACTCCAATTCGCACTGCTGAATCAGGGGCGTAAGGTAAAAAAGCTTGATAGAGCTCAAGGGCTCGAGCAGTGTCTCCATTTAGTTCCACACATTTACCTTGAAAAAACAAGGCATTTGTCGAACCTGGATCCAACTCCAACACTTTTCCGAACAATGGCTCAGCCTCCTTGCTATTGCCTGTTTCAAAATACAATGACGCCAATTCCCACCATCCGTCTATTGACCCTGGCGCTACGCGTGTTATAGTTTGATACCTAGCAAAAGCTTTGTCGTATTGACCAGACTGAACAGCAAATCTTGCTAAATACAGCTGGGCCTCCACGTTGGTTGAATCTTGTTCAACCATGGCCAACAATTCTTTAACTCCTTCCATCGGATTCGATCCATTCGCTACTTTCTCAGCAGCGCGATCCACATCCGTCAATTCCAGCTTACCTACCTCACTAACCTTTTCCAAGTCAGTTGCAGATTGCCTAGGAAGTGCATAAAACATCACTCCCAATCCCACAGCACCGGCTAGCAAAAGCACTAGAACCGTTCGGGAATTCATCATTACTTAATCTTCACTTTAGTCTTCACTCTGTCAACAAATGTCTTTGCTGGTTTGAACGAAGGAATGTGATGCTCAGGAATGATAATAGTTGTATTCTTCAGAATGTTACGTCCAGTTTTCTTAGCTCGCTTTTTTACCACGAAACTTCCAAAACCACGTAGATAAACGTTCTGTCCATCTTCCAACGAACCTTTAATTGAAGTCATAAATGCCTCAACTGTGGTTTGTACATCTACCTTCTCAATCCCAGTCTTATCTGCAATCTCCGACACGATATCCGCCTTAGTCATTCTCTGAATGCTTTTTAAAGTTAGTAAACAATTCCCCAATTTTGGGGCTGCAAAGATAACTTAATTACTTAACCGCGGTAATTGAAATTGCAAAAATCTTATTCAATACTTTCGAAGCCAAGCTATTGCTACTATGAACTTCACTTCAATTTTATCATCTTGGTACCAAGAGAACAAAAGGGATTTGCCTTGGCGTAACTCCAAAGACCCCTACCAAATATGGCTCTCCGAAATATTGCTACAACAAACCCGAGTCGACCAAGGCACTTCCTATTTCCACAAATTTATCGAGACTTTTCCAACGGTTCAGGACTTGGCTCAAGCATCCGAAGAAGAAATTCTCAAATTATGGCAGGGACTGGGATACTATAGTCGTGCTCGAAATTTGCACGCATGTGCCAAAATAATTCACGCAAATGGCAATATCTTCCCAAATAACCGTATCGGACTTCTTGCGTTAAAAGGAGTAGGACCATATACCTCAGCCGCCATTGCATCTATCGCATTCAATGAACCTGTAGCCGCCGTTGATGGAAATGTAAACCGAGTCATCTCGCGCTATTTTGGAGTAACCGACGCCATCGATTCCCGTGAAGGCAAGGCCAAAATCGAAGTTCTTGCCAACGAAGTTCTGGACCAGTCGCACCCCGGAGATCACAATCAAGCTATGATGGATTTTGGCGCCACTCTCTGTACACCGTCCTCACCGAATTGCTCATCCTGCCCGCTGGTTCAAGGGTGTTACGCATTCGCAAATGAGAAAACACAGTCGCTTCCTTACAAGGCAGGCAAGACGAAAGTCACCCCCGTACATTTTGATTATTTTGTTTTCATCGCTGATTCAAAAGTAGCCGCCAACAGAAGAACAGGCAACGCCATTTGGAAAAACATGTATGCCTTTCCATGTGTTGAAACAACAAATGGATCCAATCCCAAGCCAGTAGATGCCCTTGAATTTCTGCACTCCACTTCAAATGGACAAGCAACTCTAAAGCATATATGCCAACTTAAACACTTACTATCTCACCGATCAATAACTGCCGATTTCTGGGAGGTAACTGTTGCGGGCAAACTGGAATTTAGGGACGACAACACCCAGCTTTACACCGAAGATCAATTCGAAAAGCTCCCCGTACCCCGCTTGATTGAAAAGTTCTGGCATATTTACAAGCAAGGTCAATAACCGACAAATTAATAATGGCTAAATTGGTTGCCTAAAGCGTATATTTGCAAGCTCAATTTGTAAACCATGGCAGGAAGCGTCAACAAAGTAATATTATTAGGTAATCTTGGAAGAGACCCTGAACTCAAGACATTTGAAGGTGGAGGCGCAGTAATTAGTTTTCCACTGGCAACTACCGAATCTTATCGCAATCGCGAGACCGGTGAGAAGGTAGTTTTACCTACAGACTGGCACTCGGTGACAGTCCGCAAATCTGGACTGATCAAAATCGTTGAGGCCTATTTGAAAAAAGGCGACCGTGTGTATGTTGAGGGCAAGATCCGTTACCGGTCGTATGAAAAAGACGGTGTAACTAGATATATTACCGAAGTTGTGGCCGACGACCTTACCTTACTTGGTGGTCAGCGTGAAGGTGGCTCTGGCGATCGCTCTGCTGAGTCGACTAGCCAAGGTGCTTCTGGTGGCGATTCGGGTAGTGACGATCTACCATTCTAATTCAAGGATTGCAAACCAATCATCCGATCTTGGACCCCGATAGTTACTGTTTAAATCTCATTTTACTTCAATCCATCGACTGGAATGCCACATTGATTATGGAGGTTATTCTGATGGTCGTATTGTTGGTTTGTAGCGCGCTCATTTCAGGATCTGAAGTTGCCTTTTTCTCTTTGTCCCCCGTGCAACGAAAGGATCTCAGAGAAAGTGCCGACGGGAACAGTCAGCGTGTCATTAAATTACTCGAAGAACCCGACCTCGAGCAAGGATCTAAAACCCTGCTGGCAACTATCTTGATCGCCAACAATTTCATCAACATTGCCATTGTCCTTATTTCCACACTTGTCGCAAGCCAGGTATTACCGGAAAACATGTCACAGGTTGAAGAACTCGTTTGGAACATCGGTGTCATTACTTTCTTGATTGTGCTTTTTGGCGAAGTCGTTCCAAAAGTATTTGCGACCACACACAATGTCCTGCTCTCCAAAGTCACTGCAATGCCCATTGCCGGAGTTAAGAAAATGGTGAGTCCGCTTGCGAAGGTTCTCATCTATTCCTCTAAATTCGTAGAAGGAAGCGCTTCCCAAAATACAGGCATCAACATTTCAGTCGACGAACTGGGACACGCTTTGGAATTGACCAATGACAATGAGCGTTCCGACGAAGAACAAAAAATATTAGAGGGCATTGTCAAATTCGGGACTAAAGATGCCAAGCAAATCATGACAAGTCGGATAGACATGGTGGCATTTGCGCAAGAATCTTCTTTCCAAGAATTGCTTTCGCACATACAACGAGCAGGTCATTCCAGATTGCCGATTTATCAGAATTCCCTCGACGAGATTTGCGGAATCTTGTATAGTAAAGACTTGCTTCCACATCTTCACAACGATGATTTCGATTGGCAAGCATTGGTACGAAGCCCTTTTATTGTTACCGAAAACAAAAAAATTGACGATTTGCTCAAAGAATTTCAAGAAAGAAAAATTCACTTGGCTATCGTCGTAGACGAATATGGCGGCACCTCAGGCCTAGTTACTCTTGAGGATATTATCGAAGAAATCGTCGGGGACATAAGCGATGAGTTCGATACTGATGACATCCAACACAGCAAGCTCGATGAACAAAATTATGTGTTCGAAGGCAAAACTTCCCTGATTGACTTATACCGTATTTTAGAAATTGATGGCGAACCGTTCGAAGCCGTCAAAGGTGAATCGGACACCCTTGCGGGATTCGTTATTGAACAATCAGGCAAAATTCCGTTGAAAGGAGAGAAAATTAATTTCAACGACTTGACGTTTACTATTGAGGCGGCCGATAAAAGGCGCATAAAACGTATCAAAATAACCATTAACCCCCTTGATGAAACAGATTAGTTTCCTCTTACTTTTCAGTCTGTTGATCACCGGTTGCGCCGAAAACTATCAGCCCAAACCTCGTGGGTATTACCGCATTGACACACCTGAGAAATCTTACAAATCGTATACAGCCGATTGCCCCGTCTCGTTTGAAATCCCAAAGTACAGTCGCGTAGAGATTATTGCCGGCCACGAAACCGACACCTGCTGGCTTAATATTTCCTATCCGCGATTCAAGGCCAAATTGCACTGCACCTACCTGGCCGTTGATGGGAATCTAGATAAGTACTTGAACGAATCCTATGCATTTGCTTTTAAGCATGAATCAAAAGCAAACGCCATTAAACGAACTCCTTTTCATTATCCCGAGCACCAAACCAGCGGACTGGTGTACGATTTAGAAGGTTCGGTGGCGACGGCGCTTCAGTTTTATGCGACCGACTCGGCACATCATTTTTTTAGGGGCTCTCTTTATTTCAACGTTCATCCAAATCCAGACTCGCTTGCTCCTGTATTGGCCTTTCTTCGCGAAGATGTTGAGCAGCTAATTCAAACTTTAACCTGGGTTGATGGAGAATAGTTGGACAACAGTCATTGACGCTGGAAATTCCGCGCTGAAAATTGGTCATTTCAACAACAAGCATCTCGAATCGGTACTAACTATAGGAAACGAAGATGTGCATATCGCCAAAATTGCGGAGTCTATTAAGGGAGTTCCGATTTATTCAGCCTCCGGCAAATGGGACAATGCACTCGTCAAGTTGGTTCAAACGCACGGTGGAAAGGTAGCCCACCCAGACCTCAAACTACCCGTACAGTTGGACTATTCAACCCCAAAAACACTGGGATACGATCGAATCAGTAATGTTTGTGGCGGACGTAGTGTAGTAAAACAAGGCCCATTGCTCGTAATAGATATTGGAACATGTATCACTTATGATCTACTTACATCAAAAAATCACTTTTTAGGCGGTGCGATTTCGCCAGGACTTGGAATCCGGTTTAAAGGAATGAACAATTTAACAGCACGATTGCCGTTAACTGAGCTTGTAACAACTCCGAAATTAACTGGCAGGTCGACCATAGAAAGCCTTCAAAGCGGCGTGTTTTGGGGTACTCTGTCTGAACTTGAAGGAATGATTGCTCGCTATACCGAGCAAGAAGGCCAACTTTCTGTAATTCTCACAGGTGGTGATTGTCAATATTTTGAGAACGCACTTAAAAGTCCCACTTTTGCATCCCCAAATTTAACCTTGATAGGATTAAATGAAATTTTGCTCTTTAATATTTAGTAGGCCACTGTTGCTTGCTATGTTCGTATTCGGAACTTATGCGCTAAGCGCTCAAGTATCCAGCCTTTCGCCCTATTCAAGGTTTGCCATGGGCACCCTAGTACAAGAAGGAACTTCTACTCAAATTGGGATGGGGGGAGTGTCTTCAGCTTTCGCAAATTTCTCTAGTATCAATTACCAGAACCCTGCTTCCTACGCATTTATGCTCAAATCTGGCATGCACGTGGGAGCTCGAGGAGAGTTTCTAACTTTAAAGAATACGACACAATCCGAAAAGCTTTCGCTCTCGGCATTGAACCACATAGGGCTGAATTTTAAGCGACAAGGGGGTAAAACTGGTTTTGCATTGGGACTCGCACCTTTCTCTACATCGGGTTACAGCATAACCGATACGCAGCAAATTGAGAACATTGGCAATGTAGATTACAGCTATGACGGAGAGGGCGGTGTAAACCGTGCTTATCTAGGTGTTGGTAGAATATTCATCCTTTCAACAGCCAAAGGTCTTCTGGACAAATCATTCGCACCAGATTCTACGGCCTCATCAAACTTAATCTCTATAGGAGCCAATTTGAATTATTTTTTCGGCTCCTTGAAGCAGACTCGAAGAGTGGTGTTCGATGATGCCTCGTACTTGCATACGCGCATCACTGCGAAAACTGCCGTATCAGATGTAGATTTCAATTTTGGTGTTTTGGGTCAATTCAACCTCAAAAACTTATACGCTTCTGGCGGTGAAAGAATTAAAAAGACTGATCTGTACGTAGGTTTAACTTACAGCATTGGAAACGACCTCAACGCCAAATTTAATGAGTTGACTGAATCGATAACTTATGTGAGCCAATTCGAATTGGTAGTGGATACTATCGCACAGTTTGACGCCAATAACACGAGTATCGCGATACCACAAAAAATAACTGCTGGACTAGGTTTACGTCATCAAACAAGGAAAGGTAGAACCTGGGAATTTCAACTCGATTATAAAACGCAAGATTGGAGTCAATTTACGGGGAACGATTCACCCATCATCGAATCAGCAGTCTTGGCGAAAGCACAATCTTTCCATTTTGGTGTCGAATTCACGCCACTTTCCCCTTCAAAAGATCCTAATTTTATCCAGTCTATCAACTACCGTGTGGGATTGCGATATGCAGATACTTACTTGAAAATCAACAACAAGCAGATTAGCGAAACGGCTATTTCCGCCGGATTAACGATCCCTTTACGAAGATCTCAATCTGCGAGTAGAATCATTTTCGGCACGGAATTTGGACAAAGGGGGACAACAGACGCCAGTTTGATTCATGAGCAATTTGTGAATGTTTATGTAGGCTTAAGTTTAAGTCCGCATGTATTTAATAACTGGTTTGTCAAAAGGCAATATGATTAACTAGAAAACCAAGGAAAAATGAAATTTCGAATTCTTATACTTATAGCAGCGGTTCTGAGCTCTGGAATGATGGAAGCCCAGAACTACGGAGAGACTGAGGAGCAACAAATGCTTTGCAAAGAGGCTCTAAGTTTATATCGAACATACAGAGATCAGGAGCAATGGGACGACGCATATCGCTTTTGGCAGAAAGCACGGACGACCTGTCCAGATGACGTTACAGAACGAATCTATAGCGATGGTGTAATATTCCTTGGCAAGCAAATAAAGAAAGCTGAAGGCACGCCACGTGAGGAGGTCTTAATCGATTCTCTTTTAACTTTATATGATCAGCGTATGGCCGCTTACCCTGGGATGGATGAAACGCCTCCTGGCTATTGCGACATTACTGGAATGAAGGCTTTGAGCATCTTGAAATACCGCAAAGACGATATTGATTCTGCCTTTGTAGGCCTAGAGACTGCTGTGAATTGCATGCAGGAGAAATCAAGACCTAACTATCTTTCAAACTACTACTTGCTTATCTACAAGATGATGGCCAAGTCGGAAGGTGCTGAGAAAGAAGAATTCAAAGAGAGACTTCTATTGGAATACTTGACTTTGCAAGACTACTGCGACTATGGGTTAAACAATGCCAAGTCGGAGCGCAAAGAGGAAGGCTTTGAAAAAGCGAAAAGCAATTTGGACGAGATTTTCGTGTTGGTTGCAGATTGTGAAACGATGATGCCTATACTCGAAGCAAAGATTCAAGAGGCTCCAGATGATATTGACATGTACAAGAAGGTGCTTAAGCTTATGAATAAGAAGGACTGCACCGAATCTGATTTTTATCTAACAGTTGCCCAAAAAGTTTGTGAAGCTGAGTCATCTGCGGATTGTAACTACGCCATAGGCATCGGCTACATGAAAAAGGGTGATATCAGTGGAGGTCTGTCATACTTAGAGGCTGCAGTGGAACTTTGTACTGACTGTGGTGATCGAGAAAACTACTTGCTAAAAGCGGGTCAAGCGGCTTCCGCTTTGAAAATGGCTAAAAAAGCTCGTAGCTATGCCAATCAAGTCCTAGCCATCAACCCGAATAGTGGTGAGGCCTGGATGTTGCATGGTGATGCCATTGCTGGAAGTTCGAGCATGTGCGACGATGGAAAACTAGGGGCGCGGGCTGTTTATTGGCTGGCTGTCGACAAATACCAGCGAGCAAGAAGTCTTGACTCTTCATTATCCTCGAAATTGGATAAGAAGATTAGTACTTGCGCTGGGCAATACCCTTCACGTACTGACTTATTCCAGTATTCACTCAAAGACGGACAATCAATCGAGGTTGCTTGTTGGGGTGAGACAACAACAATACGAGAAAGAAAATAGTGAAGTCTTTGCTTCATACTACATTGCGAATTCCGGTGATCTTCTTGGTCACCGGATTCTTTTTTTCGTGCCAAAACGAAATCAAAGAAATTGAAGCCTTAACAGAAGCTAGCAAATTACCTGCTCAAACATCGATTGACGCTGTTTTCAATTATACGGAAAATGGTAAAATCAAGAATCGTTTGGTTGCTGGACAGATGGATCGATATATTGGCGAAAATCCTTATATCCATGTATTGAACGGATTTACACTGTACATTTACGACAGCCTTGAGCAAGTACAGGCGGAGATTAGAGCCAACGAAGGGATCTTCAATGAAGAGAAACAACGTATGGTTGCGCAATATGATGTCGTACTCAACAACAATACGGGAGACACACTTTTCACAGAAGAATTGATCTGGCTGCAGGATTCAGGTAAAGTATACACCAATAAGTTTGTATCCATTCATTCAAGTCAGGGGCAGCTAGACGGGCAAGGGCTCACGAGTAACGAGACATTTACTTCTTACAGACTGCTGAAACCTGTAGGCGATATTATAGTAGAACAACCAAAAGATACTTTAGATGTTAAGCAAGGTCAATAGATTAATGGAACCGTTCTGGTTTGTAGTCGCCATATGTGCACTAGTTGTGGCTCTTTATGAGTACTTCCAAAATGCTTGGGATAGTTCAGCAGGGATTATGTTTGGTATTTCAGGATTGGCCTTCATCTGGTTCGGTATGCGCCGTATGCTCAGGAAGCGGATGGAGAACACAATTGAAAATGACAACAATAATTCATAGTTTTCACTTAGATTTGTATTAATCAATCGATTGACTACATGGACCCTGACCCCGGGACGAGCCTTCTTATAGCGTTCACCATCATCTTAGTTTCACTTTTGTTTTCTGCCCTCTTTTCTGGTGTGGAGATCGCCTTTGTTTCATCAAATAGGTTAATGACCGAGCTTGATAAGAAAAAAGGCTCTTTGGGTGCAAAAGTACTAGCCTTCTACTATAGGTATCCGAAATATATCATTGCCTCGCTCCTTATAGGCAACAACATGGCCATGGTCGTGTATTCCTATTTCGCTGGAAGTGTGACACTCTCTTTGATCTGGGGTGCTTCCCAAATAGATGAAACACTTTATCCAGTTCTGACATTGCTGGTCCAGACGATCATCACCACTATTGTCGTCCTGTTTATTGCAGAATATATCCCTAAAGCCTTGTTCCGCATCAGCCCGAACAAATGGCTCTACGTTCTTGCCATTCCATTGGTTCCAGTGCTCTTAATTCTGCTGTTACCTGCTATTATAGTTACTCTGATATCGATGGCCTTGCTCTCGGTATTCAGGTCTAATGCGAAGAAAGGCAAAGTAGTCGCTTTCGGAAAAGTAGATCTCGATCACTACTTGAAAGAAGTCACAGAAAACTCCGAATCAGAGGAAGAGTTAGACCATGAAATTCAAATATTTCAAAATGCCCTTGACTTCGCAAGCGTCAAAGCGCGAGAATGCATGGTCCCAAGAAATGAAATTGTGGCCCTAGAAATCGAGGATGATATCGCGAAGTTGACCGACCTCTTCATTTCGACTAGTTTATCCAAGATCATTATCTATCGCGACAACATTGACAATATTATTGGCTATGTTCATTCATACGAACTGTTCAAAATGCCTGAGGCAATAAAGAACGTTTTACTCCCTGTAGCGATTGTGCCAGAACCCATGGCAGCCAACGAAGTTCTGGAAATTCTTTCACAGAATAAAAAGAACATGGCAGTGGTCGTTGATGAATTTGGTGGAACCTCAGGAATCATCACCATGGAAGACATTGTCGAAGAAATCTTCGGCGAAATCGAAGACGAGCACGATAATGAAGATTTAACCGAATTGGAGATCGGTGAGGATCGATATCGATTTTCAGCCAGACACGAGCTAGATTACCTGGTGGATAAATACAAACTAGAACTTCCAGAAATGGAACAATTTGACACTTTAGGCGGTCTGGTCATACATTATTGCGAAGAAATCCCATCTGAGGGAA
>JADFAK010000129.1 GCA_015665315.1 Flavobacteriales bacterium
TCAAAGACCTTGATGAACCCTTCCTGCATCATATCCTGGGCGTCGGCGGGATTCCCAGCATATCGCAAGCACACGGACATCATGTGTGGCGCGAATTTGTCATACAACAACCGCTGGGCATCGCTATTCCCTTTTAAACAAGCCTGAACAAGTTCTTGGTCTGTCATGTGGTTGTTGGTCTTATGATGTGATCCCTCAAATTAAAGTTGCCTGAGGGTGTCACTTTTTTTAGTTAAAATGAATAAATCGTCCCGCTGCCGAGCATTTCTTGTTGCGAATGTACTTGAATAGATGATTTTCTCGCGCCATTGGTTGCCCTCATTCACGTTTTTACCTGTCCGCTTCTTCTGGTTTTTTATTGGCCATAAAGGCAAATGAATGGGCGCCAACAACTTAGAACTTAACACATTCAACATCGCCTGGTCCACAATAATTGGCCGACCAATGGTTGATTTTCGGCCGAGAATACGCATTTGCGCTTGTCGCTATTCCTTTTTAAATGCTTGATTGTAGGAATAAAGTCTTTCATGACCAAGGCTGTAATGCCCGTGCACACGTACAAAACGCTTGTTGAACACGGGATTGTTGTTTCATTGAATATCAATTGAAGTCAATCACATGCAATAGCTTATTTTTGCCGCATGAAGAATACCCGCAATTTTTGCATCATTGCACATATCGACCACGGTAAAAGCACTTTGGCCGATAGATTGTTGCACAAAACTGGCACAATAAGTGACCGTGATCTGCAAGAGCAAACGCTTGATGATATGGATATTGAGCGGGAACGTGGTATCACCATCAAGAGCCATGCAATTCAAATGAAACATAGCGCGGACGGTGAGGAGTATATTTTGAACTTGATCGACACTCCCGGACACGTAGATTTCAGCTATGAGGTTTCTCGATCGATCGCTGCCTGTGAAGGTGCTTTGCTGATTGTCGATGCCTCTCAAGGAATTGAAGCACAAACTATTTCGAATCTTTACTTGGCCATTGAACACGACTTGGAAATCATTCCGATTCTCAATAAAATGGACCTCGATAGCGCCAATCCAGAGGAGGTTACCGATCAAATCGTAGATCTCATTGGGTGCAGTCCCGATGACGTGATTCCTGCCAGTGGTAAAACCGGTATGGGTGTAGATGAAATTTTGCATGCAATCATCCACCGAATCAAAGCTCCGGTGGGAGATCCGAACGGTCAGCTGCAGGCGATGGTCTTTGACTCGGTGTACAATTCGTTTCGAGGAATTATCGCTTACTATAGAATCATGAACGGTCGGCTTAAAAAAGGCGATCGTATCAAGTTTATCAATACCGAACGAGAGTATTATGCCGATGAAATTGGCGTGCTTGGAATGGGTCTAATACCCCGGACCATGCTGGAGGCTGGCAATGTTGGTTACATTATCACTGGGGTAAAAGATGCCAAAGAGATTAAAGTGGGTGACACCTTAACCTTGTCCAATGATCCATGTAAGACGGCGATCAAAGGTTTCGAAGATGTTAAACCAATGGTGTTTGCGGGAATCTACCCAGTCGATACCGAGGAATACGAAGAGCTGCGATCGAGTATGGAGAAACTTCAACTCAATGACGCTTCGCTTGTATTTGAACCTGAATCAAGTGCTGCCCTGGGCTTTGGATTTCGCTGTGGCTTCCTTGGAATGCTTCACATGGAAATTATCCAAGAGCGATTGGAGCGTGAATTTGCCATGACCGTAATCACCACGGTGCCCAACGTTTCGTACAAGGCTTATGTCAAAAACGGAACGATGATCGAATTGCACAATCCGTCGGACATGCCGAATCCTTCTTCTATGGACTATATAGAAGAACCGTATATCGTCGCCCAAATCATCTCGAAGTCGGAGTATGTGGGCGCGGTCATGACACTTTGTATTGAAAAGCGAGGCGAACTGAAGAACCAAGTTTACCTCACCTCCAATCGTGTGGAGCTCACGTTTGAAATGCCTTTGGGTGAGGTGGTATTCGATTTTTACGATAAATTGAAAACGGTTTCACGAGGATATGCATCATTCGATTATTTCACGGCCGACTACCGAAAGTCGGATTTGGTGAAGTTGGACATCATGCTCAATGGCGATCCAGTGGATGCGCTTTCGGCCTTGATTCATAAGGACCATGCGTTTGACTTGGGCAAGCGAATTTGTTTGAAATTAAAGCAGCTCATTCCAAGGCAGCAGTTTATGATTGCCTTGCAAGCGTCGATAGGGGCCAAGATCATTGCACGTGAGACAATCACCGCAGTGAGAAAAGACGTAACAGCGAAATGTTATGGAGGTGATATTTCACGTAAGAGAAAGCTCCTCGAAAAGCAGAAAAAGGGTAAGAAGAGAATGCGTCAAGTAGGACGAATTGAAGTTCCACAAGAAGCGTTCTTGGCTGTACTTAAATTGAATGACTAAGGGGAAGGAATCTCCTGACAAGCATTTGCCAAAGGCTAAATTATTCCAGTGACTGAGAAAAAAGCCGACATACGTGATTTGGACCTTGCGCAGCTGAGGCAGTGGTTTGTGGATCACAATGAGCAAAAGTTTAGGGCCAACCAAGTTTGGGAATGGCTGTGGAAAAAGGGATGCCATGATTTTGACGAGATGAGCAATATCTCTAAATCTACCCGCACCCTGCTTGCCGAACATTTCAAACTGGACACCATTCACCTTTCCGATCAGCAAATAAGCAAGGATAAAACAATCAAGTGCGCCTTTCAAAGCGGACCTACACAAGTGTTCGAGGGGGTACTTATTCCTACTGCTTCGCGCATGACAGCTTGTATAAGTTCGCAAGTAGGATGTAGCCTTGCATGTAAATTTTGTGCCACGGGAAAATTGAAGTTGCTCAAGAACTTGACGGGTGGAGAAATTTACGACCAGGTTCTGTATTTGAGTCGGCTTGCTGAGAGTGAGTACAACATCCCATTGAGCAACATTGTACTCATGGGAATGGGAGAGCCTTTGCTCAACTATAAAAATGTACTGGCGGGCATTGAAAGAATTACCAGTCCGGATGGATTGGGAATTTCACCTCGACGAATTACACTTTCCACGGCAGGCATCGCGAAGATGATTCGAAAATTGGGTGACGATAAAGTGCGGTTTAACTTGGCTCTTTCCCTCCATGCTGCCAACGATGAGAAACGCAGCAAGATCATGGAGATCAATGATTCCAACAACTTGGAGACATTGGCCGAAGCGATTAAGTATTTTCATGAGCAGACTGAGAGCAGGATTACCTTTGAGTATATTATTTTCAAGGATTTCAATGATACATTGGAAGATGCTCGAGAATTGGCCGCTTTTGCACGCAATGTACCGTGTAAGATCAACATCATTGAGTACAACCCTATAGACGGTGAGGAATTTCAGCAAGCCGATCCGCAAAAGGTCGATGCCTTTTCTCAGTTCTTGGAAGAGAAGTGCAACTTGATTGTGAATGTGCGTCGATCGCGAGGAAAGGATATTGATGCGGCATGCGGACAGCTAGCCAATAAAAACAAGGCGGCGCTTAAATAAGTTACATCTGCTTGTTGAAGTCAAACTTGTACTTGATCACCTGACCAGTATGATATACCTCCGGATCTAGCTTGATCTTTTTGAGTCGGCCAATGATATAACTAATCAGTTCAGGATTATCTGAATTGATAGCCATGATCTCAACCTCCCCATTTTTATCGATTTTGAAACTTACTTCGATCACCCCTTGAGTAGGCGGCTTGGGCTCCAAGGCCTTTTTCATTTCCAGGCTGTCGACCTTTTCAGTTTTCACTGTATCCTGCACTCCTTGCAAAGAAGTATAAGGCCCGGATTGGGCACAAATATTCCAGAAACCAAGCACAGTGGAGCAACAGATAATGAGGATACAAATTAGTTTTCTCATGGTTTCAGTCTAGTCAGACAAGTATACGACGCGTCAGACCACCCGAAGTTACACAACTTTGGGGCGCAGAATTGTTAAAATTGATGAGCGGAGGTAAAAATACTTCTGCTTTACGGCTGAAATCGTCGACACTAGCTTGATTTCGACGAGCTGTTATACGGTTAAATAGTTTCGGACTTCTTCCTTTCTACGGGTGGAAATTGGTAACTCCGAACCATCGCTTAGTACGCATAGGCACTCCGGCAGCTTCCATACGTCCACTTCTCGCGCGTTGACAAGGTGTGAATTGTGGATGCGGAGAAAATCGGGATTATCAATCATGCGCGAAAGCGTTTTCAAGTTTCTCGAGACGAGAATTTTTTCTCCATCCTTCATATTTAACTGGCTATAACTTCCGTCGGCATCAATAGTCATGATTTTCTTGCTGTTGATCATGCGTGTATTGGATCCGCTTTTCAAAGAAAGCACCGCAGCATCATCTGGATCAAGTTGATCGAGCATAGCGGCATCGCGAACAGCCTTTTTCACACGTGTGATAGAGGTCAAGAGGTCATCGGCCACAAGGGGTTTCAGTATATAATCGAAAGCATTGTGTTTAATAGCATCAATTGCATATTTGCTGAATGTGGTATAAAATACGGTGTAAAATGTCATATCATCCAAAGCTTCCAATACATCGAAGCCACTCATTTTGGGCATTTCAATGTCGAGAAAAAGGACCAGTGGTTTTAATTTGCGAACTTGTTTGACGCCTAGTTCGGGCTTGTTTGAAACGTGAAGTAATTGCACGTCGGGGCAATAGGACTCGATCATCATCTTGAGAGCGTTGGACGCATCTTTCTCATCGTCGATGATCATGGCAGTAAGCTTTTCCATGATTAATAGTGGTTGTAAAAATTAGTAAAAGCGGTAGTACGGTTCATGTATGTTTGGTAAAACTCTAACAAATTATTCAGACTTCCAATTCGACTTTGTAAGTGCGGGGTTTCTTTTGTAGTCGTTTTTACCAGGGCTCGAAACCCTTGATATTACTAGGAAGTGAAAATTTTCATGCATGGTTGTAACTAATTGAGAAACACCTCCGTCCTACTTTCAAATCAGTTAAAACAAAGGACATGATCAAGAAGATATTTTCAATTGCAATGGCTTGTACAATGGGAATAGGAATGATGGCTCAGGTGGAAGAAAAGAAAGATACCACTGAAATCAAACTCGGAGATTTAAAGGTCATGGTATATGAAGACGGTGAACCCGAAGACTCGACAGTAGTCAAAAAGCGCTCAATATTTAATTCTGGAGGTCGATTCGATGTAGGTATGAATTTACTGATCGATGCCAACAACAGCACCGACATGACGGGAGAAAACCAATGGATGGACTTGGATTATGCAAAGTCTTTAAGCTGGAGCTATTATCCGTTTGACGCAACAGTGAACATTGTCAAAGAATACGTTCAAGTGGGCTTTGGCGCTGGTCTGCAATGGAACAACTACGGCTTGGCCAACAACGTCCAAGTATTCCCGCAAATGCCGGTTTATTCCGATACCTCTATGATGGTTTTGGACACTTACGTGGATAGTACTTTCGGTGTATCTGGCGACCAATACGATTTTACGAAGAACAGATTGCGAACTACTTATTTAAAGGTTCCATTGATGTTAGAATTCAATACCAACCGCAATGAAGACCGTAGCTTTCATGTTGCTGCGGGAGTCATTGGCGGATGGAGATTGGGTAGTAACCTCAAACAGAAATACAGCGAGGATGGTGTCAACCACAAAAACAAGATCAAGAATGATTTCAACTTCCGAGATTTTACGCTCGACGCTTCGGTAAGGGTAGGATATGGCGACTTCACCGTGTTTGCGATGTACGGACTTACCTCCTTATTTGCCGATAACCGAGGTCCCGAAGTTTACCCAGTAACCGTGGGGCTATCAGTTATAGCTTGGTAAAGCAAGCAATATAAAATTTACCGCGCTCTGGTAAACATCAACAATAACAGTTGTTTATTTTCAAGGGAGACCGTCTACGGAAGTAGGTGGTCTCTTTTGATTTGGTCTTACTTCAACTGAATCATTCCGCTTTGGGCTTGTCCGTCTACTAACAGAGAGTAATAATATACACCCGCTTCAAGCGAAGTGCCTGGAGTCCATGTCCACTGATTTAACCCAGCAGGAGTATTTTCTCTTTCTGCGAGCTTGGTGATCAATTTGCCTTGTGCTGAATAAATATATAAACTCACTGTGGCCGACTTTTCATAATTCAAATCGAGTGCAATGGTCTCCGTGAATGGATTGGGGTAGGCGTTTATTTCGAAGCTTTGTTCAAGGCCTTGTTCTTCGATGAAGGTGGGCAGACTAGTAAGCTCTTCCATATCGAGTAATTCATCTCCAGCTACGTAGGCGAGGTAGTGGTAATAGATCAGGAACATCTCGTTGGACGTATTCAATCCAGGGCCCACGGTGATGGGAGGATCGTTGGGGTTGTGTGGGTTGCTTGAAGTATTGTCGAAATGTCCCTCTCCATAAATGGTTGAGCCAGCCGGCAAATGTTGAGCATTTTCGAAAAAGTAGAACTGTTGCCATTCAAAATCCCAGTGAGGAATATCTACTAAGCGAATGGTGTCGTTGTTGGGATCAAGGGCGTAAGAACGAATGTCTTTTCCGAGCAAGTGCATGTGTGGAAAGGCACTCAAAACAGTGATATCTACTGGGACATTGGAGTATTGCGCGCTCACCGGAGTTACCTGTCCGGCAGGTAAGTTAAAGGACCAGTTTTCGATAATAGGATCGGTTGATATTTCGCGAATTTCTACATCATCTTCATAGAAGTACAAGCGCACTTTCGTGTTGTCGGTTTCTCCCGCACTGCCTTCGGGGAAATGCATGGCAATGACCAAACTTGATCCGGCTGGAACAGTCACCCCCATATTGATGTCATCGCCGTTGCTCGGGAAAATAGTTGGGATAGCACCGGGTGTATATCCTCCGATCAAACCTTCGGTAGGTCCCACGCAGTAACCGCTCAAGTCGGTCGAATACGAAGCGTCTGGATCGATATAACAAAGTGCATGGTGAACGATTTGGGAATTTCCTGGAATCACTTCGTAAGCTCTTAGTTTTTTGGTTTCTGTCAAGCCCAAGGGCAAAGCAAAACACACATAGTCGTCGGAAAATGCAGTCGCCTGACTTGTATACTCAGGAATCTGAACTTCAATATCTGGCTCAGCAAGTAAGAATCCATCGATAGGATAGACCGGCGGCGGCGGCGCATCGGCTTGGTTTCCTTCCAAAGTCCCTGAATTCACCCACTCGACCAAGGCAATCTTTTCCTCATCGGTGAGTCCGCGTGTATGCGCATACGTCTGGTAATCATTATTGGCATGCCAAGGGGGCATATAGCCCGAAAGCACCACTTCATCTATATCCGATGCGTTATCGGAAGCATCTTCGTAGGTCAAAAGCGAAAAGGGGCCCACGCCATTCGGACGGTGGCAGCTTGTGCAATTTTCGTACATAATCGCCGCTACATCGGCCGACCAGGTTACTTGGCTAGAGGCTGAGCTTACTAGTAATGCCGAGGCGAAAAGGAGGATTAGTTTTTTCATGTGGTGTGGTATTGCGAGGGACTAAGATATGAAATCGCAAACACTTGGATTTTTGGAAAGCGCAGGAGCACTCGTAGTAAGGTAAAATCAAACAGACAAGAGTTCCAATACGGAGTTCTTGTCTGCTTATACTCATATGAATATGCTACCCAGCCTATTTCGACAAGTTATAGCTTAACGCAAGGAATGCTCCTATACGGATAGCTCGTTCAGTCAGATCATCGGAGTATTTTGTGATATCAATTGCTTCATCTATGTTGAAACTACCCTTTAAATAATCTACATGAGAGAGTGCGGCCCCGGCGGTAACAACGAAACGATTTTTTCGTCCGAAGATGGCGCTTCCACCTAAATAGAAGTCAACATCATCAAGGGTTTTACTGTTCAATCCGATGCCAAAAGTTCCAGCCAATTGACAATTAGTAGCATTGCTTTTATAGACGTGCATAAAAGCGCCAACGTTGAAGTTTGCAATGTTGCGATTTTTATTTTGTGAAATAGTGAACGAAGAAGAATCGCGGGCAATTGTTGATGAATATGAACGATTGTGCAATAATCCAGTTGTAATAAAACCTGTACTAAAGTCGATTTTCACTCCACCTTTCACAGGGATGTGCGTAGTGAAGTTTGTCGTCGTAGTATGGAGGTTTTTATTTACTGTTGCTTTTGGCGTGATCTTAATCTCGAATTTAACATCATCTTCTGTCGCTTGAATGGGGTTTGAAATTGCGACGTACGAATTTGGATTTAGCAGTTCTGATTTGATCACTACAATGTCTTGAGCGATTTTAGTATAGTCTGTCTTCTGGGCTAATCCATCAATTCTATCAACTTCATCTTTTAATTTCTTTACTGATTTAATAATCTTTTCGCTGTCGCCATTGAATTCTGTTTGGGCTTCAGGACTGGAGAGGTACTCCTGATATCGTTTGTTGAATTCGTTTACCGCATCGTCAAAATAGGCTTTGGTGAATTGAAGATTTTTAGCACCTATGATATTCTCTTCAAGTTCCTTTATTTTTTTCGTTGCAATTGATGCGTCTAACTTATTCGTTTGAGAAAGATTGACTAAAGCATTCTTAAGAAATTTAGCCTTTTCTAAGGAATCGAAAATTCGATCTACTTTCATAGAAGCTTGGGTAACCTCAGTAAATATTGAATCGTATTTCGAAACTTTGGTTGCTTTAATTAATGCTTCTAGGCGTTTTTTTTCCAGCCGAAACTCAGCCAATAGACTGTCATTTTTCGTTTGGTTGGGGAGATCAAATTGAAAGTCATAGGTTTTAAAAATTTCGAACACACCCGTGGCTTCCTGACGCTCGATGGACTGAATGTTCGACTTAGTGGCGAGTAATTCAAATTCGAGATTGACAAGATTTTTAGTAGCATCGGTAGATTTGGGAAGCGATTCAATGGCTTCAGGAATACTTGAATCCTCTATGGACTCTTGTTGGAAAATTTGATTAAAAACAGCAGGCACGGCTGTATTGAAGCTTACCAATGTGCCATTGATAGTGACATCATATATGAATCGATTAACATTACTTATCTCGTAAGTGGTCATCTGATTGTGATTTGCAGGCTTAATTGTTTCGGCAACTCGATTGTTTAAGTCATATTTATTGGATATTGCACCCTTACCTTTCTTTTGCGCAATGGCATGAATACTCAGAAAGGAAACTGCGAAAACGAATAATAGATTCTTATAATTTTTCATGTTGAATTGGTTTTTGTTAGGGCACAAAGATGATCCAGAGGCCCTACTAAAATCAACCTGATATTCACTGAAAAGGTGTACGTAATTATACGGTGGGTCAGAGTATAAACACCGTCATTGACCTGAAAATTTGGCCAACTGAGAAGTTCTCATGTTATTTGGATCACAATCAATAATTTATGTAATATGAAAAAGCAAATTATAATAGCCTTGCTCGTGGGCGTCGTTCTTGGTGCGGGGATTTCGTACTTGTTTCACAAGCGTGTTCAGTGTGATACTTCTCATGCCGGAACTACTCATACCATTGAGTCTTTGGATACCTCTGACATTACCGTAGTCGCGTTTGATTCCGCAACTCAGAAAGACGTCGTTAGCTGGGTCGATAGTTTTCAAGTGTTTAATCAGACATTGAAAAGCAAACAACTACAACTTGAGCCCATATTTTGGGGAAAAGGAATAACTCCAGTGCATAATGGAGATGATGTTACCTGCGGGATAGAATCTTGGTACATAAGTAAAAAGAAATTTAAAAATATGTACGATTTAGACGGTATGGAGGGTTTTAAAATCTATCCAGCGCTTAGATACGTTGATGTCATATACAATGAAGACGGTGATACATTTGAGCATGGGGGAATGACACTAGTGTTTACCCCTGCTGATGAGGACGGTAGAAATTTGGTTAATGCGAACGGGGTGGTTGCGTTTGAATATGTTGATCCATGTCCAAAAATATGTAAACAAGACCCGAATGACCTTGTTAACTTAACAAGTGATATTCGCATTCCGCAACAATGCAACTAATGTTCAATGCCTATTTTACAATACTAATCTGTGTAACGCTTGTCGGAGGCCTAGCTTTCGGCAAGCTGCACAAAGCGCTAAGGCCGCTTGTGGTGTTAATAGCGTACACTGCTGTGCATGAGTGGATAGTACATTCTGAATTCCGACCGCTGGATTATACTTTGTATTGGCTCTATGCCGGAATCTCGGTAAGCCTGTACCTAGAATTCATGAGAAGAAGTATCTATCATGCTTGGACAAAAATCACTCTTGCCGTATTTTCAATTGCCTTCTGTTTAGCAGGCATATACTTTGCGCTTTTTGCTGCAGAGAGTTTCCCATCTCAATTCGTAATCATCGGCATAGCATTCATCGTATTTGGCTGTCTGCTAGTCCTCTATTCAATCCTTCAAAACATTACTGACCAACCTATAGCCAAGAATCCTGTATTCATTGCCGTAGCGGCCATTTTGATTTACCAATGCGTGTTTTTCACTTATTTGGGTTGCCTAAGGTTTTTAATGTCCAACGACTATCTGAATGAGGTGATCACGAAAGTTCATAAATGGGTGTCTATCATTTATTACGCTATTTTGGGGTTTGTTTTCTATCTCTCAATTAAGAATTCTGGCAAACTGATTTCCCATGAATAAGGAGCTCATATTTGTAATCTACGGTGGGATTGTCCTTTTTCTCATCCTCTCCTTGGCGATCGTTTTCTTCGTCGTGGCCTACAGAAGATCACAACGAGCGCATATCACTGAGAAAAAGCTGCTTAAGAGTGAGTTTCAAACCGAACTACTCGAGTCTCAACTGGAAATTTCTGAGCAGACAATGAAACAGATTGCCCAAGAGATACATGACAATATTGGTCAGCGAATGACCCTAGCCATTCAAATGAACCAGCAAGAGAAACATTCTGATGAGTTGCAGCCCATTCTCAAAGAAGTGCTCAACGACCTCAGGGATTTATCTCAGAGTCTGCACGGACACAAAATCCACGACATGGGACTTGACTTGGCCTTGGAAAGGGAGTGTACTTTGATTTCAAAAGCGATGGGTGTGCCCTGTGAATACCAAGCTCCAATTGAGCGAATTACGATTTCCGAGCAAACGGAAATAATCTTATTTCGTTGCGCCCAAGAGATTCTGAACAATGCCATGAAGCATTCGGAAACAAATCGAATAGAAGTACAGTTAAATGCTACGCCGCAGAAACTATCTTTGATGGTAACGGATTATGGAAAAGGCTTTGATGTGAGAACGGGAAATGGCGGACTTGGATTTACTAGTTTGCGCAACAGGGTGGGCATGATAAATGGTGAAATTGACATTCGAAGTTCAATAGGAAAGGGGACATCAATTTCAATTAGCCTTTCTCAAAACAAGGTAATATGAAGATTAAAGTAGCTATTGCTGATGATCATGATTTGATCCGACAAGGAATAATCAAACTAGTCGAAGAGGGTGATTGTGAAGTGATTGTGCAAGCTAGCAATGGTGAAGATCTCATCAAACAACTGGAAAGCACTTCGCCCGATGTCGTATTGATGGATATCAATATGCCTGCAATGAATGGGATCGAAGCAACGAAATGGATCGAGTCCAACAAACCTGATATTAAAGTGATTGCACTGAGTGCCTTGGACGACGACATCAACGTTATTCGGATGCTCAAAGCAGGAGCCAGAGCTTATCTTCTAAAAAGTTCGCAAAGCGCTCAACTACTTCAAGCAATCAGAGATGTGCAACAACATGGTTACCATTTTTCAGACTTGGTTTCAGGGAAACTGATAAAGACCATACACACCAATCAATTAGAAGAAAACGTAGCCGTTGGAATCTCTTTTTCAGATCAAGAAGTCACATTCATCAAGTATTTATGTACGGAGATGACCAACAAAGAAATTGCCGACGTTATGTGTGTCAGTCCGCGAACTTCAGAAGGTTGGCGAAAGAACATCTGTGACAAACTCAATGTAAAAACACGCGTTGGAATAGTACTTTATTCTATGCGGAATAACCTTGTGGAGTAGGTTTGTTTGCACTACTCCCAACAATCCTCACCAAAAATCGCCAAGAAGTCTAGTAGATCATAAGCATTCACAACCCCATCTAGGTTGAGGTCGGCCTCGCAATTTTCTTGACAGCCGTAGCCCGAAAGAAAGCTCAATAGATCATCAGAATTTCGATGGCCATCGCAGGTGAAATCGGCGAGACATGGGTCTAGGAAATCGAGATCAAGCACTTCGTACGTTGTGCTTGTGGTTTCCTCGTAGAAGGGGTTGGAAGCTAGTGTCAGAGAATCAGTTTGCTATCATCACAGAAGATGAAAGGACAGTGTTTAAAGACTTGAATTTGACAGAAATTATATTGGTCGCTAAGATGGTGACCGATGAAATAGATATGATTATCAAGTACGAAAAGAGAAAATAACGTTTTACAACACCAGATCACAGCTCAGTGCCGCGCAAATCTTTCGCGCTAAGGCCGCTAATGTGTCTTTCCGCCATACACTGTGCCTTATCTTTGTTGCGTTGTCCATATTAGAAATGAAGTCACTCCTGAAAATAGTTCTTGCCTTGATGTTGTCAGGTTGCGCCTCTTCTGCAGTAGATGAAAAGAAGATTGAAACATGGGACAATAGAATAGTTCAATCTGAGGATTCAAATATTGAAGCCAAAGTCAATGCCAAGATACCTGCAGAGGAAAGTCAATACGATTCCAGCATCGTATCGAACTTCGCTGATGGACGGATTCACAAGACTACCACTAGACGAGGTAAGAAAAATGGCTATGTGCAATTATACCATCCCGATTCCACAACTATAGAGGCCTGCTATTTTTATGTTGATGATTCACTGCAGTGGACATCTTTCCCTTGGGAGTTGAACACTTACATTCTTCCCATTAAAGGACTTACTACTACGAGGGACTGCGTAGAGGTTAAGATACCTTATACGAACGGGGATTTGATGTACACAGGATGGTTGTCGAATAAACAAAAGATTATGGAGCATCCAAAAAGGTATTATTGTGCGATTGGGACTCACAAAGTTTTCTATCCAAGCGGAAATCTTCAGGCGATAGTGTTCTACGACAAGGACTCGATTATTGCATACAACGAAGACGGTAGCCTATTTGCGCATACAAGCTTTCGGAATTGGCCAATGAAAATGAAATGAAAACTACCTACAACCCAGGTGATACACCATAACCTCACAAGCCAACGTACGGCATCAAAAGACGTGCCTTGTTTGGGCTACAGTGCATGCCTTACATACGTACGTCCGACACCCCAAAAAAACATAACAAAAAGTGATTGTAATCACAAAAAACCATAGTAATAAGTGAATTTGTAGAGGAAGTCGGAACAAGCTTAAAAGCATATGAGTTTAAATGGAACCCAAAGAGCAAAGCTAAAATTTCGAAAACATTTACAGAGCAATATAATGCAGAAGGGATAATCATCTCTAGAAATAACTTTAGAGACTTTGTTGCAATTTAATAGTGGGAACTTGGCGTGGGCATTTATGTTCGCACCTTCCATGCTTTTATACCATCTTTTGGCGCCCCTGTGTCATATAAAGACCATCCTATTTCGAGTCAGATATCCACTCCTTGTTCCAAAGGCAGTAAACCAACAACCCTTTAGCCTACTCCCAACAATCCTCACCAAAAATAGCCAAGAAGGCTAGTAGATCATAAGCATTCACAACCCCATCCAGGTTGAGGTCGGCCTCGCAATTTTCTTGACAGCCGTAGCCCGAAAGAAAGCTCAATAAATCATCAGAATTTCGATGGCCATCGCATGTGAAATCGGCGAGACATGGGTCTAGGAAATCGAGATCAAGTACTTCGTACGTTATGCTTGTGGTTTCTTCGCAAAGAGAGTTGGAAGCGACGAGGGTAAGGTTCATTTCACCGGGCTCCGTGCTCAGAATTTCCAGTACGCTCTCTGTGCCGAATAGCTCATCGTCGATCTGCCAGGAATACGCTTCGACCCAGTCATATTCACCCAGAAACTCGGTGTGAAGCGCATCGCAGAAAAAGGCATTGCTAGACGTAAATTCAGATTCCCCGCCGCATTCGTGTATTGTGGTCCACGTCGTATTGGTAACAATTGCTTCATTGTTATCGAAGTAGATATAAGCCGTGTTTTCAAGTTGTGTACCCACAGGTAATTCGGCATACGGAGTAATCTTATAAGAAATCAATCCATGCGATTCAGGCTCGTTGTTGACAGAATCAGGTAGCTGAATGTCTTCGAAGTAAAAATCGATAAGCCGCGTAGTGGGGTCGATGGTCGTCATGACTGAATGCGAGGTGGCCACTATCTTAAAAGACGCGATATCGAAATTGACGTCAAGTGTATCTTGTACGCGCACGTGCTGAGCTGGGGCGTTTCCTGTATTTTGAAATCGAATGAGAAACTCTTGCTCAGTTTCCTGTAACAATAAATGCGCCTCGGTATAACCCAGTGGAAAAGCTTGTTTGTCATTGGGATCGTATGCACAAGTAATCTCCAATTCAAGGGTTTCCTCTTCGTGCACAACTTGTTCACCCGCAATGAACCCGGCAATGCTTACGTGATTGGCGATGAATTCTCCCAAGAAATCGGCAGTCGGGGAAAGCAAGTCAAGCGTATAGATGAGCATCTCACCAGGCAGCAGATTTTCGAAGCTCATATAAACGATGTTGGCATTCACGGAATCGATGGGGGTGTTTTCACTATGTCCCTGAAACAAGGAATCGTATTCGAATTCTACGATTCCATCAATGGCTATATTGCCTGTGTTATGGAAGACTATTTCCTGCTGTATCCAGCTATTGCATGCAAATTGATTTCCATTCAGATACAGACCAATGGCAAGATCATGATCCGGAGCGATTGCCGATATTCCAAATTCGAAATATGTTGTAGAGCTTGATTCTGGGTCAAAGTAGAGTGGGTTTGTCGTGGTGTTGAATGGAAAGGACAAATTGTAATCGAGCTCAATTACGAAGGCCTGATCCCCCTCCAAGTCATAGGTAAATTCACCCAGGTTATTGGTAAGAATGCTGATGCCCAATGGTTCAAGGTATACCGATTGGAAAGCAAGGCCCGATTCGTTGTCGTCGAAGACTCCGTTTGAATTCTCGTCATTAAAAACCAATCCGCTGATGGAATATGTACATGACCCATCATCAAAACAAGCCAACTCGCTATAATTATCGGCCAATGAGTTGGTACATCCACACTCTCCTAAGCAACAACTTCCATCGTCAAGCCAAGCAGTTGAATTGAAATTGCAGGCGGCGGGGTCGGTGCACCCATCTCCCAAAATATTTTCATACCAGGCCACTTTATTGTCCAAAGAAGATGAAGAAATCACATCCGGATCTCCGTCGTTATCTAAGTCGGCCGCCACAACTCCCGTTGCTGAATCTGTGTTGTCATTGATTACGATCACACTCGAAAAACCACCATTTCCGTCGTTTTCAAACCAGACAACCATATCGTCCTGAGAATCGGAAGACAAAATGTCGATATCCCCATCACCATCAAGGTCGGTGGTATAGACCGAAGTAGCAAAATTGAGGGATTCAGTTACAATTATTTCGCTTGAAAAAATCCCTGTCCCATCGTTGGCGTACCAAGCGATTTTGCCATCAAATGAGGAAGCAGACACGACATCGATATCCCCATCTCCATCCATATCTGCTGCAGAAACCGATCGAGCTCCGTCGGCATTTAAGCTGATGATGTTTTCCGCCGAAAAACCTCCTGACCCATCATTTTGATACCAGGCTATTTTATGGTCATTTGACGAGGCTGAAACCAGGTCTAAGTCGTCATCCCCGTCTAGGTCACCCGCCAACACACACCACGCACCGTCTGCATTTGTGGTAACAATATTCTCCCCGGAAAACACACCATTTCCATCGTTTTGATACCACGCTATTTTGTCGTCGTCCAAGGAAGCTGAAAGCACGTCTGCATCCCCATCTCCATCCAAGTCGGCTGCATGTACATGGATCGCGAAATTTGCGGTCAAACTGATTATGTTTTCTTCAGAAAAATTTCCTGATCCATCGTTCTGATACCACGCTATTTTATCGTCTC
>JADFAK010000075.1 GCA_015665315.1 Flavobacteriales bacterium
GAACGACAAGTGCCTTTTCTAAAATCTATTTCTAAATCCTATTTCTATTATCTTACACTTATCAAGAGAGAAGTAGGTTTTAGAAATACAGATTAGATAATAGTGGGTCTCTCGAAAATGAATGACAGTCCCATTTCTAAAAACTATTTCTAAAATCTATTTCTATTATCTTGCACTTATAAGGAGAGAAATAGGTTTTAGAAATACAGATTAGATAATAGTGGGCTTCTCGATATTGAACGGCAAATTCCTCTTCTAAAAACTAAAGCCTATTTCTAAAATCTATTTCTAATCACAGCCATGCCTACCCAATACGTAAACCTTACCAACGTCGAGCAAATTGCCCGAGGAGATCAAGCCAAGTACTTGAAATACCTCAAACAATTCGAGGAATTGGTGGAGCTTCGAGTTGTTGATCTTAAAAAGGCTCTTGCAGATAAAGATCGCGAGCAAGTGATACGAGTAGTTCATGGAATGAAGCCCCAAGTGCTATTCTTCGAGGTAAAGGATTCTGCGCAACCAATGAACGCCATAGAAACGCAAGGCCTAGAAATGCTTTGGGAAGAAATGAATGCGTATTGCCAATTGCTCATCGAACGACTGGAACTAGCTGTCACTGAAATCAAATCTGTAATCTCGAGCCAAGCATGAAGATTAAAAGTTTGATCATAGACGACGATCCGTTTATCCGAGATCTCCTCAAGGATAAAATCGACCAGTATATTGACGATGTCGAAATTGTAGGTCTGGCCACTAGCGGTGAAACAGGGCTGGAGATGATTGCAGCGCACAAACCCGATCTTATTTTCTTGGACGTTGAGATGTCGGACATGACCGGCTTCGAAATGTTGTCGCGCATACCTACTATCGACTTCCAGATTATCTTCATCACGGCATTCAACCATTACGCCATCAAAGCCATTCGGTTTAACGCATTGGATTACTTGGTAAAGCCTATTGATCTGGGTGAGTTAAGGGTGGCTATGACGCGATTTCACGCAAATGCTAAGACGTCGTCCCCTTCACAAAAAGTCGAGCACGCCATCAACAACTTGGCGGTCACCGACCCCGGAGACGAGGTGCTTACGCTTCAACTTCAAGACCAAGAACTCAATATCCAACTCAAAGACATCACACGCATTGAGGGCGACCGCAACTACAGCACCATCGTATCGCTTTCCAATGAAAAGAGCCTCACGTCGAAAACGCTTGGCCATTTTGAAGACCTTCTAGCAGATAAAGGATTCTTTCGATGCCATAAGTCTCACATTGTTAATGCTACACATATCGTAGAAGTTAAGAAAGAAGGCAAGGTCGTTATGGCCGACCAGTCGGCACTGCCCATCGCGAGAAGAAAGAATGAGGCTTTCAAAACCTGGCTTGCTGAGTGGAAAGCGGGAGGCTGAACTTAAATCCCGTCGGATTTTGTCCGCATCAGCAGGATTTTCAAACTAAAAACCATAGGGTCGCTTCACAATATCGACCGACTAACTCGCTACTCGCGCTCTAAAATGATTGATTTGGATCTTTCGCAATCAGTGAAAAATTGGCCAGTGCGAGTATAGAGCAAGAGATAAGTGAGGATAGGAAAAACTCCTTCGTTCTCGCCTCCCGCACTCTGTACTGTTTAATCCTCGTTCTCGCCTCTCGCACTCTGTACTGATTTATTCTCTCTTATATTTATCCCGTGGAAAAAACCATCATCATCGGCGGCGGACTAGCTGGCTTGATCAGCGCCATTGATCTTGCTCAAAAAGGTCATGCAGTCACGGTGATTGAAAAAGGCAATTTCCCGAGAAACAAAGTCTGCGGAGAATATATCTCCAACGAGACCCTCCCCTACTTAAGATCCCTTGGCATCGATCCATTTGCCTGGGGTGCACTTCCCATTTCACGGTTCCAATTCTCGTCCCCCAGTGGTCACACGGCGACATGTCATTTGCCCTTGGGCGGATTCAGTATTACCCGAAGAAAATTGGATTTTGAACTGTACCAGCGTTGTTTGAAACTGGGCGTCGAGGTGATTACCGATACGGAAGTCACTGAAATCAAGCGGGAAGGCGATGAATTTATTATTACAACCGCCAAGCAAAATTACCACGCCAAGCTGGTGCTCGGGGGCTTTGGCAAGCGAAGCAAACTGGACCGCGCACTAGACCGACCATTCTTCGGCGAGCGCTCTTCCTTTGTGGGCATCAAGCAATATTTCAAAGCTCCCTATGCCGATGATTTGGTGAGTCTGCACAACTACGAAGGAGGTTATGTGGGCGTGAGTAAGGTAGAAGACGGTCTGCTCAACGTCGCTACCCTGGTCGAAAAAAACGCCTTTGCCAAGTTCAAAAACCCAGCTGCTTTCATGGAATATTTGCTGGAAAGTCACCCGGTACTAAAAAGCGAACTAGCAGGCGCTCAGCCCGTGCTCGAAAAAGCCTTGGTGATTTCCAACATATCCTTCGCTCCGAAAAAAGCCGTGGAATCCGGCGTATTGATGATAGGAGATGCAGCCGGAATGATTCCTCCACTTGCAGGAAATGGCATGGCAATGGCTATTGAAGCGGCTCGAATCTCAGCTGAAATAGGGAACCGTTTTCTCAATAAGGAAATCGATAGGGAAACCATGGAGAACCACTACGAACGTTCATGGAACAAACTGTTCAAACGACGATTGTTTTGGGGCCGACAAATTCAGAAGATTATGGGCAGGCCGATGATTAACAATATGGCTGTTCGGGGAATTGGGCTTGTGCCTGGGGGATTGAGGACGGTTGTTAGGTTGACGCATGGGTGAGACCACCAGCTTCCATTCAAGGATTGACGAACTATTTTAAACTATAAGAAATCAAGCACCTCTTGTTTTTCTGACTGGACCAACCCAGGTATTTATTGTCGTTTAGCTTAATCAGCTCTCGTGTAGGGTCTAAGGAAATACTACTGTTGGATTTGCCCGACCACGCTTTCACCCTCTTCTCATAAGCGAGCGTTTCTACGTCCAACGTGATGATCGCGACCTGGCCATTTATTCCGTTGAATGGACTAATAGGGTAACCTGTCCATGTGCTCTTCAAGTTGTCTGGGTGATCGTTGAAAATCATCATTAACTTGTTGTCCTGCATAAAAAAGTAAGAGCCTATATATAGCGGCAAGCCTACTATTTGATTGCGTCGAATACCAATTGCGTTCTTGTAAGAACCATCACCATCGGTGGTTAGAACCATGATTCCACCTCCATACCAATAATCATGAGGCTTGTCATTGATGAACAAAGTAGAGAGATAGAGAGATTCTAGCACAACCAAATAACCTCCATCATCTAATATCTCCAGAAATACCGTATTGGCGTACGTCGGAGATATATGCTTTCCTTTTGAGAGCGTTTTTTCCATCTTTCGAGGATCGAGCCCCATATACTCTCCACATACCCGGTCATCGAATGGAATCTTCGTCATGTTTCCCAAGCCACCAGGTGTTACTGGAAAAATAGCAATTCCATCTTCCTCCTTTTCCGCATCGCTATAATGGGCTTTCATCCAGATCCCATTCTTATTATTGGCATGCATAAGTAAGAACCCTTTCAATTCCCAGTTTTTATCCTTTTCCGCGATCAAATCATAGCTTACCTTACCATCAATCACTTTCCATAGGTGGACGATGTCAGATTCTCTTTTCTTCGTGGTCCACGTGTACACATCTCCATTGGAGTCGATGTTGAAGATAGAGTCCCACGTAGAAAACCACTTACCGGGCTTCGACCCTGACCCTTGCCATCCACCCGCAAGAGGCACATAAACATCACCCTCAATATCAAATCGAATATCAGTTGAAGATTCTAAACTCATCTCCCGATCGAAGACCATCAGCCTAAAACTGATAATGTTCCCATCTTCCGGCAACTTATGTGAAACAAGAATTTTCGAGCCGTCATGTGATTCGGTAATACTTATGTAAGCATTCGCCATGTTCTGGAAATAACCAGGCCCTACAATGGTGGAAATGGTCGTGAATTCGGGACCGAACTTGAATTCCTTTTCATTCCACTTCAACAAATAAACCTCATCCTTCTTTTCGCTGCTAAACTCTTGATAGCCTATTCCATAGCAGCTGTTGCCGGTCGTAACCACATTGGCAATTTCCATTGGTTGAGGAACCATGGACTTATGGGTTACTTCTTTCTCCGAAACCTTCTCCATAGCGCCGTTGTATACCTGAATGATTTCAGACCCACCCTTGGTTTGTCTTGTTACTATTCGGTCATCAAGAACATAAAAAATCTCTTCATCCTTACCATCTCTGTCTTCTCCATAATATATTCGTTCGACGGCTATATTCTCATCGACGTGCAGTTCCTTTTGCGCGTGAATAAATTGGACAGAAAATACGAGAATCAGAAAGAATGAATAGGCCTTTTTCATAGATGGTTTTTTAGCTGGCCCAATATAGTCGAATTAAATATATTGGCGCTGAAAGGATTATATATATCTATGCAAGAGATAAGTCATCAACTGTAATTCTCAATACACGAACTCGCACTCGCCCTGGCTTTTAAGTCAATTTACGAGGGTCTTTTCCTTAAAACTTCATTCAGTCTGGCCGACGGCTATACTTCTCAAGACTCACACTCACACTCGCACTGGCCTTCAGGTCAATTCACGATTGTCATTTCCTAAATACGTCATTCAGTCTGGCCGACGGCTAAAACCATTCGCGCCATCTTAAAATTCAAGAGCAAAAGGAAGTGAAAAGAGGAAGAGATAAGTAGGCGGCTGTCTTTCTCAATACTCGCACTCCAACTCGCGCTGGCTTTTAAGTCAATTTACGATGGTCTTTTCCTTAAAACTTCATTCAGTCTGGCCGACGGCTATACTTCTCAAGACTCACACTCACACTCGCACTGGCCTTCAGGTCAATTTACGATTGTCTTTTCCTAAATACGTCATTCAGTCTGGTCGGCGGCTAAAATCATTTACGCAATCTTAAAATCTAAGAGCAAGAGCAAGTGAAAAGAGGAAGAGATAAGTGAACAGCCGTATTTCTCAATACTAGCACTCAAACTCGTACTGGCTAGAATTTCACTTTAGGCTCCGGTGAAATAAAGGGAAATCGATTTTGCAATTTACACTTTGGATTTTAGAATGAGAGGTGCGATCCTCCTAAGCCAAAATTGACCGCTACTCATAAACCACCAAAAACCATTTCCAAAGTCCATTTCCAAAACCCACGTTCTCAATACTCGCGCTGGCTAGAATTTCACTAAAGACTTGCACTAACCGCTTGCACTTGCACTATATTAAAGTCCAATCATGCATCGTGAATTAAAATCACTCGCCGCTGACTACTACAACAATCGTCTCCTCAATCATGCCTGATTGAACAAAATGCAACAAGTACTTCGCTGGAGGAAATTCAAACAAGTCCAGTTCGACTAAATCTTGATTTCGTACCGGTTGATTCAACAACTCACAACCGACCATATCGGTAAGGATAAGGCTGCCGGTGGTCGCTTGATTGAATTCTACATGAAAAACAGACTGCGTAGGATTTGGAAAGCCTTTCATAAGGCGTGTTGCTTCTTTGTCCACCAGATTATCAATATTGTCAGGAATGCCCCAGGTTACACTATCGGGATGCATGTACCAGCGAGCTATGGCTTCTACTTCGAGGTCCCCGGCGTTGGTAATTCCCCCGCCAACATACAACTCGTCTTTATAAACTGCCATCGCATTAACAAAGCCTCCCGACACTCCTGATCCCAGTTGATTCCAGTTAACACCGTCAAATCTGGCCAACCTCTCCACAGAAGTCCCGTCACCCAAAGTGGTAAATGAACCTCCGGCATACAGCTGACCGCGGTACATGCACAGAGCATGCACGTTAGCGTTCAATCCAGTTCCTACTGCCGACCAGCTTTCACCGTCCCATTTTGCAATGCTATTAGCTTCTACTTTTCCATAATCAACAGACGAAAAATCACCACCGGCATAGAGGACATTATTGACCGTATCCGACAAAAGAGACCAAGCCATCCCACTCAATCCACCTCCAACAGCACTCCACTCTTCGCCATCATATCTCGCAATATTGTTCACCTGAACATCTCCTGTTGCATAGCCAAAGCTTCCCCCTACATAGAATTCATTATCATGAACGGTGCAAACACGCGCATCCCACCAACCGCCATAGATGCCGCCGACGTCCAACCAGTTTTCATTGTCCCATGCTGCGACTGTATGAGGTGCAGGAAGTTCTCCAATATCCCCAATCGTCCCGCAAACAAACAGCTTATCGTCATAAACACACATATCATACACCGCATCCGTCGCTCCGCCGCCTGGGTTTATCCAGACTCCATCCTCGTATTTGGCTACACCCTCTCCACCAATTACAGAAAGCCATCCACCACATAAATATAGCTCATCATTGTACATCGCTAGCCCCTTTAATCCATCAGCATTGAATGGTTGAATCTCCAAACTATCCCATACAAACAATCCGATGCTTTCCATCCCATTCACACCCATAAAATGACCGCCGACGAAAAGACTATCCCCAGAAACCAATAAGTCAGAGACTATTTCATTCCCGTCAAAATCAATCTCTCCCAAGGTTCGCCATTCCTGAGCATTGCTCAATATGCTTAATAACAATAACTGGAAAACAAGTGCTTGCTTTTTCATCTAATGCTGGATTGATAGTGATTCCCTAAGTACATATTGCTGATCTACCAGGATCAGAACGAGGTAAGTGCCGGTAGCCAAATCTGGCAATTGAACAAGGCCACTAAAATTATCTTTCGAAATTTCGCGCTGATAAACCAAGCGTCCTGCGTCGTCCTGGATCGTAACTATACCTTTTTGATTGTTCCCCAAAGATACTTCAACATTGACGTAGGTTGAGGCTGGATTTGGGTATAAAGTTGTATTCTTTTCGGAAAAAATCGAAATCGAAATCGAAATCGGGAATCGGGAATGGATTTTACAATTTGCGCTTTGGATTTTGGTGAGGATACTTCTGCGCGATTGTTGATCTAGACATACAATCACTGGCTTTCAAGTCAATTCACGAGGGTCTTTTCCTTAAAACTTCATTCAGTCTGGCCGACGGCTATACTTCTCAAGACTCACACTCACACTCGCGCTGGCCTTCCAGTCAATTCACGTTTGTCTTTTCCTAAATACGTCATTCAGTCTGGTCGACGGCTAAAACCATTCGCGCCATCTTAAAATTCAAGAGCAAGAGCAAGTGAAAAGAGGAAGAGATAAGTGGGTGGCTGTCTTTCTCAATACTCGCACTCCAACTCGCGCTGGCTTTTAAGTCAATTCACGATGGTCTTTTCCTTAAAACTTCATTCAGTCTGGCCGACGGCTATACTTCTCAAGACTCACACTCACACTCGCCCTGGCCTTCCAGTCAATTCACGTTTGTCTTTTCCTAAATACGTCATTCAGTCTGGTCGACGGCTAAAACCATTCGCGCCATCTTAAAATTCAAGAGCAAGAGCAAGAGCAAGTGAAAAGAGGAAGAGATAAGTGGGTGTTTTGTCTTTCTCAAGGCTCGCGCTGGCTAGAATTTCACTTTAGGCTCCGGTGAAATAAAGGGAAATGGATTTTACACTTTACACTTTACACTTTGGATTTTGGATTTTGGATTTTGGAAGGAGTGCATTCCTATGCCAAAATTGACCGCTACTCAGAAAACACCAAAAGCCATTTCCAAAGTCCATTTCCAAAACCCAAGTCGTCAATACTAGCACTGACCATCATTTAACTAAAGACTTGCACTAACTACTTGCACTTGCACTATATTTCAGTCCAATCATGAATCCGAAATCCTCAATAAAGATCACCTCAATGCCCTAGGTTCAATAACTTTGCCCACGCAACACCAGCTTACTCTCCTTTATTCAACAACCTAAAAAAGTACCTAAGCCCCAAAATGCCCAACCCCAAGCGCACAACCACCCACGAATCCATGGACCACCCCGATTTTGGCGGAGAGGAATTGGACTGCGTATTGCGGGATCTCGATAGGGTGAACCGACTGCTATTCAACTACTTCTACGTCACCAAGGCCGTATTGAAACTGGTAAAATCTCAACCCACAAAAGAACTCATCATTGTCGATCTCGGTTGTGGCGGAGGTGGTCATCTTCGGCATTTGGCGAATGCCTGTCGCAGCATAAATCAACCCGCTAAGTTCATTGGAATCGATCACAACCGGCAAGTCTTGGACTGGGCGCAAGAGCACACCAAAGACTATCCCGAGATCACCTTTTCCCAAGAAGATGCCACAAGTATTCATTATACTATTCCTCCTTGTGACATTTTGATTTCCTCGCACTTTTTATACCATTTCGAGAATGATGCTTTGCTTGACAAACTCAATATCTGGCTGCCTCTGGTGCGCAATAGCATTGTGATTAGTAGTCTGCATAGAAGCCAACTCGGAGCGCTTCTTTTCAACGTTACTACCAAACTCCTTCGCTTTCACCCCATTTCCCGAACCGATGGCCAAAGCGCGTTGGGTGCTTCCTTCACGAAGACAGAATTGAAATCTTTGCTCGAACCGACATTTGCCGATAGGCTAAAAATTAAACGCCGTCCCTTTTTTCGAATCATAACCGAGATACGACATGCGCTTTAAAGAATCCATCAAACGACGCAGCACCCAAGAGGAAATCATGGACGACTTGTCGGTGAATGGAGTCGAATTGGAACGCACATTAAAAGCCATCGAGCGGGTCAACAAGTGGCTGGGTGGGATAAAAAACGGACTGGCAAGCGTAAACCGGGCATTGAATTCCTTGGATCGCCATGCCGCCGTTTCTATCATCGACATGGGATGCGGGAGTGGGGATTTTCTCAGCGCTTTGCGCAAATGGGGCAATTCGCAGTCTTTGAAATTGAGTCTAAAAGGAATCGATGCCAATGAGCACATTGTAAACATTGCTCGAAAAAACTGCGACCCCGCTATAGAAATTCAGCAAGCCGATGTCTTTTCGCATTCTGTTAAACATTCGGGACAAACGATTGTCATTTGCAGCTTATTTTTACACCACTTTTCCGACGAACAATTGAACCAGTTGCTGAACCAATGGGCCAAAGAAGATGTAGATTGCGTGATCGTCAACGACCTGCAACGCTCGCTTTTGGCTGTCTACCTTTTTAGATTCATTGCGCTTGTCTTTAATTTCCCAGCAATGGCTAAATTCGACGGTGAGCTGTCGATTCGAAAAGGGTTTACCAAAGACGAACTGAATAAACTAGCCCTGAACTCGGGATTTAAATCACATACACTTCGCTGGTCATGGGCATTTCGCTACCAGTTGATACTGCATAAATGACCAACTATTCACCCAAAATATTAGCCACCTCAACGGCTGTTCCCAAATACACCAAGGATACTTCTGAGATTCTGGCCGATATTGGTGAGCACCTCAAAGATCACGACGAGCGATTTCGTCGGAAAGTGATGCGTATTTTTGAATATGCACAAGTCGATCGCCGTTACTCTATTATGCCTTCCGACCAAGTGCTTGCTCCTCTGAGCTTCGAAGAGAAAAACGATACTTACGTTGAAAATGTCAAGATCTTGGGCCAACAAGTACTGAGCGAGGCCCTGGAAAAAGCCAAGCTCTCACCCAAAGACATGGACTTCATCATTACGGTGAGCTGCACGGGGTTTATGATTCCATCGCTCGATGCCTACTTGATCAACGCCATGGATATGAAGCAGGATATTATGCGCTTACCTGTTACCGAAATGGGATGTGCGGCTGGCGTATCGGCAATGATCTATGCACACCAATTCTTGCGCGCCAATCCCAACAAACGAGCAGCCATCGTCTCCGTAGAATCGCCCATGAGCACGTTTCAGCACAATGATTTCAGCATGGCCAACATGGTTTCGGCGGCCATCTTTGGCGATGGAGCGGCCTGCGTGATTCTTGGTCCAAGTGATGAAGTGGCTCCCACCCTCATCGACAGCGAAATGTTCCACTTCAACGATGAAATTGATATGATGGGTTTCAAACTCACCAACGCGGGGTTCCAAATGATTCTTTCGCCCGAAGTGCCTATGAAAATTGAAGAGCGATTTGGTGATATTCTTCATCCCTTTCTGGCGAAAAACGACCTCGCTATCGGAGATATTGATCACTTGATTTTCCATCCGGGAGGAAAGAAAATAGTCCAGTTGGTCGAGAAGCTTTTTGCCGAAATGAATCAGAACTTGGACGATACAAAGGAAGTGCTGCGGCTGTTTGGAAACATGTCGAGCGCGACGGTTTTGTTTGTTTTGGACCGATTGATGACAAGGGGAGGAAAAGAAGGCGATCGCGGATTAATGCTCAGTTTTGGACCGGGGTTCTCTGCACAACGCGTATTATTGGAGTGGAAATGATGCAGGATAACACACATAGATGGATAGTCTTACTTGGCGGATCAAGCGGTATTGGCCTGGCGACGGCTCGATTATTTGCTTCGAAAAAATTCAACTTGCTCATCGTTCACCGCGATAGACGCGAACGAAAGGAGGAGCTTTCAGACATCAACGACCAACTCACAACCCAAGGAAACAAAGTCATTTGGCTGAATGCCGATGCCTCATTGCCCAATACCATCCAACTTGCCCTAGACGAAATTGCCCAGGCCGATTCAAAAGCTCAAGTGACTTGTCTGTTGCACAGCATCGCTCGGGGAAATGTAAAGCCGCTCGTCAATGCCGAGAAAGTATTGAGCCGACAAGATTTTCATGTAACCGCCGACAATATGGCGTTTAACTTGATCGATTGGACCTCTGAAATCCACGGCCGTTCGCTCTTCGAAAAACACGCCAGCATTGTAGCTCTTACCAGTGAAGGAAGCTCACGAGCCATTGCCAATTACGCCGCCGTAGGAGTTGCCAAAGCCGCCCTCGAAGCCGTGTGCCGGTCGATAGCCAAAGAATACGCGCCCTTTCATATTCGCTGCAATGTCATTCAATCGGGCATTTGCATCACGCCTTCATTCTCGATGATTCCTGGACACGAAGAATTGAAAGCCACTGCCGAAAAAAGAAATCCTTCAGGGCGATTGACTTTGCCAGAAGATGTGGCCAACGCTATTTATCTGCTCTCAACACCCGAAGCACGTTGGATCACAGGCACCATCATCCCCGTCGACGGAGGCGAAAGCATCTCATGAAAAATCTACTCGACCAACTCCTGCAAGCCGTCCCGCAACAAGCACCTTTTCGCTTTGTGGACAAACTTACTTCGGTCGATGAAACCAGCGCGCAAGGGTCCTATCGATTCAAAACCGATGAGCATTTCTACAAAGGACATCTCCCGAATCACCCCATTACCCCAGGCGTCATTCTCACGGAAACCATGGCGCAAATTGGCTTGATTCCACTCGGTGCTTTTCTCATGATCTCCAAAGGTCAGTCGGAGCCTGTCGACTTCGTTTTGGTCGAGACAAATGTTGAATTTCTTAAACCTGTTTATCCAGAAGACCGCGTAAATGTGAAGTCGGAGCTGGTGTATTTTCGCTTTGGCAAACTAAAATGCAAAGTGAGCATGACCAATGATCAAGGCGAAGAATTGTGCCGCGGCGAACTGGCAGGAATGATTGTAAAACGGAAGCCAAATGCGTAGACGGGTAGTCATCACAGGAATGGGCATCGTGGCTCCGAACGGCATTGGACTGGACCAATTCAAGGAAGCATTGCTCGAAGGAAAAAGCGGGATCAAGTACTACGAGGAATTGGAAAAGCTGGGTTTCGGCTGCCAAATCGGAGGAAAACCTGAGCTCACCGATGAAATTCTAGCGAACTACTTCACCCCTCTCCAACTCAAGAATTTAGAGGCCGATGGCGTTCTGTATGGCTGTCTGGCTGGTCTCATGGCCTGGGAAAATTCAGCACAAGGCAAATGCGATTCCACCGACTGGGAAGCGGGCTGCATCATGGGTGCAGGTCTGGCCGGCGCCGAGGTTATTCGCAAGTCGGTCTATGCCATCGACGGTAACAACGTACGCCGCCTAGGCAGTTCGACCGTTCCACAAACCATGTCGAGCGGAGTAAGTGCACACCTCGGCGGAATGATCGGTCTGGGCAATCAAGTCACAACCAACGCCTCGGCCTGCAGCACAGGAACTGAGGCCGTACTCATGGGATTCGAACGCATCCAAGCCGGTCACGCCGAACGCATGTTGGTAGGAGGATGTGACAGCGCAAGTCCGTACGTATGGGCCGGGTTTGATGCCATGCGCGTCACCACCCGAAAACACAACGACTCACCCGAACAAGGATCTCGACCACTTAGTAATTCAGCTTCAGGCTTCGTTCCTGGAGGCGGTGCCGGAGCTTTGGTACTGGAGACATTGGAATCGGCGCTGGCCCGAAAAGCTCCTATTTACGCCGAGGTTCTTGGGGGGCACTCCAACTCAGGCGGACAAAGAAACGGGGGAACGATGACCGCGCCCAATCCGGAAGGCATCAGGAGGTGTATTGCCAAAGCACTTGAAAATGCAGCAATAAATCCACAAGAAATCGACCTCATTTCAGGACATCTAACGGCTACGATTTTCGATCCGAGAGAAGTAAAACTGTGGTCTGAGACCTTGGATCGGGCAGACAGCAATTTTCCGTTTATCAACTCCCTAAAAAGCATGACCGGCCATTGTCTGAGTGCATCTGGAGCCATGGAATGCATCGCCACAGCGCTTCAAATTAAGGGCGATTTCATTCATCCGTCGATCAATTCTGAAGACTTACATGACGAGGTGAAATCGACGCTAAGTCGCGACAGGGCTCCGATGGCTGCAATACATACACCTGTAGGCGTTGCGGCAAGCAGCAGTTTTGGCTTTGGCGATGTCAATAGTGTCATAATTTTAAAGAAATTTGAGGCATGACTCGTGAAGAAGTAGAAAGCAAACTCAAGGATATTATCAAGCCGTATTTGCCCGAAGAAAGTGATTTGGAAACAGTCGGCGCCCACACCAATTTATTGGACGACCTCAAGATCAACTCGGCTCATTTAGTAGACATAATTCTCGACACCGAAGACGCATTTGACATTCGAATTACGGATGATGCCGCCGAAAAAATGGTCACCGTCAACGATGTGATCGACGTCGTGCTAACACAAATAGAGGCGTGATAGGAATCGATTTGGTGGCATACGAGCAAGCATCCTCTTCCCGCTGGGCAGAATCACGATTTCAGGAGAAAGTCTTGAACGATTCTGAAAAGGAACTGCTCCATCAGGCCCCAAGTACGTTCCACCAATTCTGGGAATTTTGGTCGGTCAAAGAAGCCGCCTTCAAATCCGAGTCACACACCATTCCGAACACCCATTTCCATCCAAAAAAGTATACCTGCCTACCTAACAACCAGGTTATCTCGTCTGTCACCGGACGCACATTCAACTATAAAACCGATTATTCTTCCGACTATCTAACTTCCATCGTGACCTCAAGCGACTGTGAGACGACTTCACGTTCGTTTGAGATTCACAACTCCACTCCGCCCGAAATTTCGAAGTCTGTCCGACACGCCACCAAAGATGAACTGCGCAACCACTGGGGTTTGGAGCTAGAAATGAATCAACCTCTGCAGTATGGTCAGCTTGATTTAGCACAAGGCAAATGCTGCTTCGTGAGTATGTCACATCATGGGTCCTACGGCGCCTTCGCCATAGCCCGAAAAAAAGACCTGTTGCATGCGTGAATTCCTGGACCCCATTCTCAGCGCCGATCCGCTTTTGCTCGTCATCTACGTCGTAGTCTACGTTCTTTGGGGAATAGGCATGAACACATTTGGCAAAAAAGCCAAAATCGCTGAATTCAAATATTGGTGGCAAATCATCACTGTGTATGTATTGTACATGATGCCTATTTCGATCCTCATGAAAGAGATGCTGTGGTACGAGCAATACGTGTACGGACTCTTCTTCATGGGAATCTTGGAATTTGGTGGCTACATGATCAAGTCATCCATTGCCCATCCCAACAATATCATGGACAAGTTCTTTGGCGAGCGAAATTTTGCGCTGGGCATGACTTTGTTCTTCGCCAGCTACTTTCCATTGGGAAACTTTGCTGTAGGATGGGTCTTTGACTGTCTGCAATAATCCAAGCACCCACAAAAATCATCCTGGAAATGCAATTAACACTTCATTTAATGATTCACATCATGTAATTCTAGTGGCGCAATGGCGTAAATTTGCGCCATGCGAACAGTTGTTCCTATTCTGTTGAGTTTGGTTTTTGGCGGATTGATCCTTTCGATCTCGCTGCACAAAACGGTTATTCATGCGAGTTTCTCCATGAACCAAGACTACATAGCCGATAATCTCTGTATCGAAAAGGACATCGAGGGCAGCACATGCAACGGACACTGTTATTTGCAAAAACAACTTGACCAAACGCAGGAAAGTCCGCAATCCGACGTGGTCTCTGCACCCGATCACCTGCTTAACCTATTTTTTGGTGACGATCTTGCTTTCGTCGTCCCTAGTTCACACCAAACATGTTTGAACAATGTGGAGTACTTAAGTCCGCATTCCTCATCTCACCCTACAAACATCTTCCATCCTCCCCGAGTTTAACTATTGACCAATAATCAATTTTATAAACTCAAAATTCTCGCTGTGAAAGCAATTTTTATAGGGGTATTCTTGATGTTTGTCACCAGCCTTTTTGCATGCGATCACTGTGGGATCTATGTGAATATGCAACCCAACGACTTCTCACACCATATTGGTTTTACCTATAGTCGTAGCATATTCTCTGGCATCGTCCCGCAATTCACCCGATCATTGGGATTGCGCCATGGAGATGAAGCAACTATCAAAGAATACCAAGGAACAACAGTTCGCGACGACTTCCAATCGATGGAGCTGCGCGCACGTTATTCATTCAACCAACGGTTTTTCGTTTGGGGCCGACTGCCCATTGTGGACAATGCGCGCTATGTCAATGACAAACTTGAATCGAAAACCCAGGGCTTTGGAGACCCCATACTTTTGGGAGGCTACAACATTATCAATTCTAAGAGTACGGATACGACAGGCTTCAGACATCGTTTGGAAGTAGGCGCTGGAATTAAATTCCCCATGGGCGCCACGCAAGCCAAATACGAAGATGCCTACGTCGATCACGACATGCAACTGGGAACAGGAAGTTATGACGCCGTATTCTCGATGAATTACGTCGCTTTCCTCAGACAAGTAGGCGTGACGAATCAAGCGATGTACCGTTGGAATGGCGCCAACTTGAACGAATATACCTTTGGCTCTGTTTTTAGAGATCAATTGGCCTTGCTCGCTCAGTTTCCTGTTAAAAGCTGGACTTTGATGCCTAGAGCTGGAGTTACCGGCGAATGGCACGGCGTTGACAAGCAGCGAGGAGAAGTCCTTGCCAATTCAGGCGCCGAGCGATTTATGTGGTCTGTCGGTATGGAAATAGTCTACAAAAGTGTATCATTATCGGGTACTTTTATGAGCCCGTTTTACGAGAACCTCACAGGTGACCAATTTGGTCAGCAAAACACCACCAATTTTAATATAAAATATTTTTTCCGATGAAAACAAATATAAATACTACAATAAAACTGGCCCTTGGCCTTCTCTTCATTTCTTCCGTGCTAACTTCATGCAAAAAAGATGAAGATCCTGTTGATTGCACACCAGATCCTGTCAAAACAGTTTCCTTTCATTTTGACCACATGTATGCTGGCGAAGAATTCGGCTTGGATTCTCCGTACACCATTGCCGGGGTCGACGTGAAATTCCAACGTATTAGCTACTACATGTCCAACTTCATGCTCATGGATGACGATGGCGGTTCACAAATGATGGACGGCGAAGTCATGATGATCAGTGCAGCGGAAACGCATTCATCAGATATAGGCGTAACGGAACTGGATCACATCCACATGATGTCATTTATCCTTGGCTTGGACTCTATTACCAACCACATGGATCCTATTACCGCCGAAGCTCCGCTGAACGACCCAGATATGCACTGGAACTGGAATCCAATGGGAGGGTACAAGTTCATCCGTGTAGATGGAGAACGTGACCTCAACGGCGATGGCACATACGAAGGATTCGAAATTCACGTTGCAACTGA
>JADFAK010000207.1 GCA_015665315.1 Flavobacteriales bacterium
GTAATCGCACTCATATACATCAATGAATACGAAAGTGCTTGTCCTTCACCAATCAGTGATTCCATGAGCCAGAAGAATACAGAACCACCCACGAGCATGATAGCTAGTCGTTGGAATCCTTTCCAGTTCAGATTTAAGAAGGAATCGAAAAGAGCGTAAACACCTATCCCGACCCAGAGCACAAAGGCATAGAAGGAACCTACGTAGGCGTAGTCTCGTTCTCTAGGTTGCATGGGGTACTGGTTCAGGTATACCACAATGGCCGCTCCAGTCAATAGGAATAAGAGGGCAACAATGGTAAAGTCTTTCGGCATCTTGATCATGTGGAAAAACAGACCGATCAATCCCAAGAGTAGAGGTAGGTAGTAGTATTTGTTGAACCCTTTGTTGTTGGTGATCGTCTCCGGCAACTCGTCCCGGTTTCCGAGTCGTTGTTCGTCAATGAAGTCCACTCCAGACAACCAATTACCATTGGTGAAGTCACCGTGTCCTTGAATGTCGTCTTGCTTTCCCGCAAAGTTCCACATGAAATAGCGGGCGTACATCCAACTGAATTGGTAGTTTACGAAGTACCTAAAGTCTTCCACATACGTCGGCTTTAACTTGGTTAAAAGTCGATCGCGTTTTTTCAAAGTCTTTCGATATTCTGTATCGAATTCTTTCGGAATCTGTGTCCCCTGTGACAGCGCTTGTTGTTGGTATTGAGCGAGCTGTTGAAGAAAGCTCTCGGCCTCTCTGAGTTCGGCCTCGTTCTTCATTACTTTCTCTCGGTCGGCAGGGTTTTTCCATCCTTGGTAATTACTCCATTCCTTGTAGGCAGTCAGGTGATTGGCTTGCCGACTGTACATTCTAGGAAAAACTCCGCAGTATGCAGGGTCGTAGTTGGGCACTGCGCCTTTCTTGTCTTCTGAATCGACGTATTCCTGCACTAGGTAATAGCTAGATTCGGAATCCAACAGCTCCTGAGCTTCCCACTCCCAGCGAAATGACTCCACACGAGCAGGTCCTTTCTTCGTTGTTTGGTATACCGAATAACTCTTGATTCGTGCTGAATTACCATCCTTGTAGTCTTCTCCAGCTAAGGTTGGCGTGTTGAAGTATTGTCCGTAAGTGAGCGGTCGGTCACCATATTGCTCACGGTTGAGGTAAGACAATAGGGCGAAAAGGTTTTCGGGGTTGTTCTCGTCCATCGGCGTATTGGCGTTGGAACGAACAACGATCAAAGCAAAAGTCGAGTAGCCAAGAATACACACCAACGAACCCAGTACGAGGGTATTTACCCCTACCCAATTTTTCTTGCGTGTAAACCACAGGGCGCCGACGAAGAATGCAAGCGTCAATAAGGCATAGAACATCACTCCGCTATTGAAGCCGAAGCCCATTTCGTTCACAAAGAACAGCTCGAATTTGGCTGCCAATGAAATGAAACCTTGAATAATTCCAACTTGGATTAGTCCGAGTACACCGAGGGAAATCATGAGGGTCGCTATCACTCCTTTCGGGGTCACTTCGTAGCGCTTGAAATAATAGACAAAGGCAATAGCTGGAATGGCAAGAAGGTTCAAAAGGTGAACTCCAATTGAAAGCCCCATCAAATAAGCAATCAGCACCAACCAACGCAATTCACCGTCTTTGGTGGCCATGGATTCCCACTTCAGAATGGCCCAAAAGACGACCGCCGTGAACAAGGATGACATGGCGTATACCTCACCTTCTACGGCTGAGAACCAAAAGGAGTCTGAAAAAGTATACATCAACGATCCAACCACACCTGATCCGAGGACAGCAATTAATTTACCCGTAGACCACTCACCATGCCTGTCGGCAATTTTCTTGACGATATGTGTGATACTCCAGAAAAGGAATAGGATTGTGAACGAACTTGACAGAGCGCTCAAGATATTCACGCTCATTGCTTCATACCCGGCTGGGGCAAAAATGATGAAGAAACGCGCGAGCATCATCCAAAGAGGAGCACCTGGAGGGTGACCAACTTCAAGACCATTTGCGGATGCGATAAACTCACCACAATCCCAAAAACTCGCTGTGGGCTCAATTGTGAGTAAAAAGACGATCGTTGCTACTAACCAGATCACCCAACCGGTGATCACATTCGGACGATTAAAATTCATGTTGATGGCAAGGTTTGAATAGGTGCGAATTTAGGAAATATAAAACAGGCATTCAGCACCAATTTTATCTGTTGGCTTGACTTAACACTATTGCTAATAAATACGGCGGTGAAGGTCAAATATTTGGCCAATTTTATAGAATAAATTACAATTCTCAGTTCTGGGCTCATTCCCCAAAAGAAAGGTCGGCCAATGCCTTAACATTGCCGACCTTTTTATATTCGGTTTGATTCTCTATCGTCTAGTCGACAATTACGCGAACTGTTGAGGTTTGCGCTGTGCCAATAACACGGAGAAAATAAACTCCCGTTGACAATTGAGAAACAGAAAGTGTGTGTTTTACTCCGGTAAACTGACCGCTCGTTACCAATTTTCCATTGGCATCGATCATTTCAAAAGTGCTTGCACCGTCAAAATCGACTAGCGTAATCTGCAATTGGTCGCTAGCAGGAACAGGGAAAACAGAAAGATTACCTCTTCCAAGTTCTTCAACATTGTCTTCGCAGTTGGTATTCAATCCAAATTCTACAATTAGCTCGGCATTGTCACCCGCTGAAAAGCTCAAGCCTTCCAATTCATTTCCGCCATCATCCGTGATGGTGATATCGATAAAGTTGGCCAAAATTGCCGTAGCTGGGTCGACCGCCAAGGTATAGCACCCGTCCTCAAGACAGAAATCAAATGTGAATGTTCCCGAACCACCAATCAATGGCCAATCGCCATCAATAGTTACTCCTTCGCTTTCTAATACAAACTCAAGTAGGTCAGTATCATTTCCGTCAAACTCTGCGTCGATAGTTACCGATACAAACGTACAAGGCTCTTCTTCAATATAGAGTGTCACACATTCTGTAACCCCTTCAGGACATAATTCTGTTTCGTAAGAAGCACATATCTCATACTCTCCCGGTCCTGGGAATGAATGTGAAATGAATGAACCCGTTCCTTCTCCACCATCGCTAAATGTCCAAGATATTTCTGCCGACAAATCCGAAGCTTCTGCCGTGAAGTTATAGCTAAGTCCCATGAATTGTCCGTACTGAACATCCAGACTACACTCACCAGCTTCGCAGCCACCTCCGATTGAGAATGAATATTGCATGTGATAGTTTCCATCGAAGATCGCATCACCAAACCAATCCAATTCTGATCCATTAACCGAAACAGCTGATTCAAAGTTGTTACTGTTGTTTAATGGGTCTCCTGAATAGATGTCTACTGTGTAGCATCCGTCGGGCAGACAAGTAGGAGTGTCGCAGGATTCGATTTCACCTGTATAGGCACACGCGCCACTTTCCCATGTCTCACCGTCTTGGTCGGTAATAATATACTGGATGTTGAACGGTCCGCCCAACGATACATCACTCTCAAATTCAACAAGCACTTCTGTACATGGGAAGAAACAATCTACTTCTACGGTAAATGTGTATTCCTCTTCCGTACAAGTTGGAGACGAATAGATAGCAGTTACAGTGTAAGTGCCATTTTCTTCGAAACAAATTTCTTGGTAATGGCCTTCGTTTTCAAATACTTGGCCTGAGCTAGTTGTCCAGTCTACAGACTCACCTTCGACAAATGAACCAATCTCAAATCCGAAACAACCGCAGTCATCTAAAGCTACAAAGCCAAAGTCTTCTGGACATGTTCCGTTTTCACCTACTACGATGTCTACGCACCATTCTGTTCCAAGCGGACAGTCTTCAGACTCGTAGGCGGCGCATATTGTGTACTCTCCTGGATCAAATGTATAATCCATTGCATTTCCGTTTTCTATAAACGCTTCGTTGATAAACCATTCTACCAAAACACCTTCAGGAACTTCAACTTCGAAGAGATATGAATCGGCATCAATTTGATCGTATCCTCCAGAAATGCTACATGGATCGCAGTCGCCGTTAATTCCAAATTCAAAAGAACATTGGAAGAAGCCCTCGAATTCAATGTAAGTCGGTTCACTCACATACGTAGCGGCCTCACCTATCGAGAAGGAGAATGCTTCATTTTCATCCAGTGAAATTCCATTGCTAGTTAATTCAAAATTGTAGCATCCATCTTCCAGGCAAGGCATCGCATCACAAAACATTTGCTCATTAGAAAAGGCACATTCTCCAGATTCAATTAAATCTCCCATAGAAGTAAAAATGCTCCATTCGACAGATGTAGGTCCACCATTCTCAGTGTCACTGTCCAATCCAAGGGCCAATTCAGTGCACGCAGCCTCACACGATACTTCAACTACACCCAATGTGTAAAGCTCTCCCTCGCAATCAGGTGAAGAATAGTCGGCCATTACCGTATACTCTCCATTGCTTTCAAAGCAGTGCTCAATAAAGTGGCCAGCGTTGTCGACAACAGTACCATCACCAAAATCCCAAGTAACACTTTCTCCATCCACAAATGAACCTATTTCAAATGTGTAGCATCCGCACTCTTCTCCAGGACCCATGAAGGTCTCTTCAGGACATCCTCCGCAAAGATTAGGTGTAAATGTTTCGCACCAAATTACTCCCTCAGGACAAGCCATAGTCTCATAGCTCACACATACTTGAGTTGGCTCTTCCGACTCAAATTGAACAGTGACTACGTCAGTTCCAACCTGAAACTCATTGCCGCCTACTGTCCAGAATAGTACGGCATCAGGATCAAATCCAGTAGCGGTGAATATCATAAGACCACATTCTTGATCTACGATGCTGACATTCAATTCGCACATTCCGCGATCTCCTGAGGCATTCATTGTGCTTCCTAGGAGGATAATTGAAAGAAAAAGTAAAATTCTTTTCATACTATTAATTTGTTAAAGTTGACCCCAAAAGAGGTCTGGTTCCTTGCTGTTTGCTTATCTAATAAATCGTTCGTCCACCGGCATCACGTCTCCACAGTTCTTGCAGGTTCGCAATTCTTCGCTGGTATAATATTCCTTGAATCGAGGAAAGAAATCTTTTTCAATGTCCGTAAGGGCAAAATAACTTTCGTGCAACTTCGAATTGCAATTATCACAAAACCACATAAGCCCATCTTGGCAGTCTGTTTCACGGCGAACTCTTTCTATGACCAGTCCGACTGTATTCTCACCACGCATAGGAGAATGAGGTATCTTCCCTGGCAATAAAAACATCTCGCCTTCTTTGATCGGAATATCCACGGCCTTACCATCTTCCTGAATGCGCACGTTGATATCGCCCTCCAATTGATAAAAAAGCTCCTCGGTTTCGTTGTAATGATAGTCCTTTCGAGCGTTTGGTCCGCCCACGATCATAACGATAAAATCACCCGCTTCCACGTAAAGATTCTTGTTGCCAACAGGTGGTTTTAAGAGATCCCTATTTTCTGCGATCCACTGGGTAAGATTAAAAGGTCGACGTACTGCCATTGCTTGAAAATTTACGCGAATTTAAGCCAAACATCCTGAAAAACAAGGTCAAAAATGGCGACAAAAATGGAATGCTTTATTTCTAAAAGGAGGGTGTTTATCAGCCATAAAGGCAAATGTCGCTACTCCTTCGCGCTAAGTTTCTGAGAATTTGAACTGACCAGCCAGACTCCTAGGAAAATGAGTAGCGTACATCCCAATCGGCCAGGATCGAACAAGCTAGCTTCACCTGACGTGGCTAGAACCCATGAAACGAGGGTCACGATCACGGGTTGCAAATAGATGTAACTGCTGGCTACCGTGGGTTGTACGCGCTTAAGCGCAAATATATTGAGTAAGTAGGCCAAGAAGGTAGTGGCCACCACCACAAAGGCAATTCTCCACCATCCTTCAGTATTTACATTCGACCATTCAATAGTCGAGAATGGACCAATACCTGCGGGGAAAACGAACATCAAACCGAAAATGAACACCCAAGTTATTACGGTTATTGGTTTGTATTTCAGCATGAGAGGTTTAACAAGCACGAGGTAAATGGCGTAGGATGTCGCGTTGATAAGGACAAATGTATCCCCGATCCACGACGAGTCTTGTCCGTCTGAACTGGAAAGATAAATCAGCGTGATAGCCCCCATGGCTCCAAATAAAACCCCCAGCATTTTCTTGCCCGTAATTCGATTCTTCAACAGAATTCCCGCTAGTACCATAACTAGAATGGGATTGGAAGTCATAATTATGGCCGCGTTGACCGGGGCTGTCAGGTTCAATCCCTCGAAGAACATGATCTGGTTCACAGCCACCCCCGTCAAACCACATAAGATGAGTCGGCCAAAGTCCTTTCTTTCGACTTTCTCACGCATCCGAATGCGCACCAACCCGAAGAGTGCTAGGGCACCAGATACCCGAATAAGGATGAAGGCGCGTGGTGGAATAGGGTCCGGCATCAAGCCTTTGGCGATCACATAGTTTGCTCCATAGATCAAGGCCACAGTGAATAGCGCGAGATGCGCCCGCAGCTTTTCACTCATGTAAGAGAGCTTCTTTCGCCAAGGCAATTGTCTTTTTGGCACTTCCAACAAAAATCGAAGAACCCATAATAATTACCGGACGTTGTAAAAAAGTGTATTCGCTTAAAATGTACTTTTTGTAATCGACTTCCTTTAAATCCTTTTCTCCCAATCCCAAAGCGCGGTATTTCATGGCTCTACGACTGAATAGCTTTTGGTAGGACCCAGCCATTTGCGCTAGCTGATCCAACTGAACCTCGGTGAGTGGCTCTGATTTGATATCCTGAAATTCAAATCCGTGATTGTTGAGATCTAATTCTGCGATGATACGCTGACAAGTCGTGCAGTTAGATAAGTGATAGATTTTTTTCATTTCGGGAGGGCTTGCTGACCAGTTCTAGACTCGATCAGGGATATTAATTCTTTCAATCCAAGGTCAAAGGAATGTGTATTGTCAACCAATAGATCGGCTTCTGGTTTGAATGGTTCAAGATAACTTCGCTCTGCTGGAAGCACATGGTTGTCCCATTGATAAAGGATTTCGCTTTCAGGATATCCACGCTCTTCTAAGTCGCGCTGAATTCTTCTTTTTAACCGCGTTCCTTCCTCAGCGTCGATATATACTTTGTAATTCAACAAAGTTCGGATCTCGTCGTAGTGGAAAACGAACAGACCCTCAGTTACAATAATGTCTGCGGGCTCTACCACGATTTCTTTCGCTTGACGGCTATCGTTGTTGAAAGTGTATTCTGTCTTAACAATCGACTGGCGGGAAAGCAGGCGTTCAATATCTTGGAGGAAATGGACACGATCGATGGAGACCGGTAAGTCAAAATTTGTTTTTCCGTTTTCGTCTTTGAGCTGCTGGTGGATAGGAATGTAGTAGTTGTCTTGTGAAACCAATGCTAGCTTTTCCTTCGGATAATGCTGCATCAAGGCTTTTAGAAAAGTCGTTTTCCCCGATCCGCTGCCACCAGCTATGCCTATAAGAAGAGGTTTGTTTCCCACCATGAGGCAAAATTAAGAATTGCTCGCTAGCTCACGTTGCTATCCGAGAATATTCGTCGCTATTTACTTGATTGAGATTTGATCTCTTCGACCAATTGATATTTGGAAGTATCATAATCCTCCATATGAATGAAGGTGCCATGACCCAAGTCGGCTATCTCAGCCAAAGTTCGACTGGCTCCACTCGTGCTCTTGATGCCTATAACAGTTGTTTTTACTTTTTTCTTGGTATGCTTGCGCACAAGTTTGTCGATTTTTTCTTGATCAGCTGCTCTGAACGCGCCATCAGTTGCCACAATTACTTGATTGTTCCCTCCGTCAATAAAGTTTTTTAGCACGAGGGCGTAGGCCGTTTTAAACCCTTCTGCTCCAGCTGTCATGCCACCAGCTTCAAGAGAACGAGTAGCTTCTCGCAACTTTTCGCGATCGGAACCAGTTGCTTTTTCAAGAATAACTTCCGAATGAGAGGCGTAGGTGATCAGACTTACATTGTCGATGTCTCGAATCACATCGGCTAGTCCGTACATGGATGCTTTGAGCAGGTCCATTTTACCGCCTTGGTTCATGGACTGACTGATATCGACGAGAATAACCACATTGTTTCTGCCAAAACGTGATTCGGGTAAGTTTTCATCTTCATCTTCATTTTCGATGGTCACCGGTTCGGGAATGGGTTCCGCAATAGGTTCTTCTTCTTCTTCTTTTGAAAAATCTATCCGAATCTTTATTTCCTCGACGACTTCTTTTTCGGTTTGAACTACTTCTTCAGTAAGTACCGCAATTTCTTCGATCACTTGGCTTTCAGGCAGCGGGTCGAGATAGAATCTGATCGAGTTATTCCTTCGATTGATATACGTCGCGGAGTCTGCCGGAAAATATCCTTCCGCATCGGCAATGAGATAGTAGTAGGCAATAGGTACCGCTAGTTCCGATTGCCCATTTCGGTCCATAAGCAAGGTTTTTTGCAGGGTTCCCTGTTGGATTATTCGCAGCCGTGCATCGCGAATTGGGTCTCCTGTTTGATTGTCATAGATCTCAGCGAGAAAGTCGTTTTCGGGACAGCAATCCTCTTCCGGACGAGCATTGAAACTTGGACATTCTGGATTGTCGGTATTGTCGATATACTGAACATCGCCTTCGAAAGAGAGCATGACCGGTTTATCCATTACGGTATACCAGAGGGCGATATCTTCATTGAAAACTCCTTTCGACCGTGGAGTGTATTTCACGCGTAAAGTGATGCTTTCACCGGGTTGGATGGATTTTTGACTTTGAAGAATACGATACTCAAAGGTAAATCCTGAACGTAAAAGCAAAGCCGCCTCATTGCCTTGGTTGGTGATTTTGATATCCACAACGCGATCTGTATTCCGCTCAATCACGCCGAAATCAATGGAAGAAGGCTCAGCGACGATTTGGGCAAAAATGTTTTGTGAAAAGCAGATGGAAAGAAGGCAGACGTAGAACCAAGTGTAGCGCATGTTCATTGAACGGTTTCGTAGGTTTATTATTTTCAAGAGACGCATACCGCTACTAGTGCAATTTGTGTGCCTCAAGCCCTTCGGCAACCTTCCTGTCATTCGCCAAACGTGGAACTTTGTTTTGTCCGCCCAACTTTCCAATCGATCTCATGTAGGAATTGAAACCATCTGTTGAAATAGGGGTGATGATCAATGTTCGAAGCACGTTTCCGGTAATTAGGTCTTTATAATAGGTGTTTAGCTCTTGCATGAGAAAGTCGATCTGCTGAGCCATTTCATCTAAATTTGATGGGACGTGTTCAAACTCCACAAACCATTCGTGATATGGCAGGCCTTCAGTTGGTTGTAACTGTGGAGCTACATGAAATTCTCGAATTCCTATGTTTAGCGAGCTGGAGACTTCGCTCATTGCTGCTTCTACCTCTTCTCCGATAACATGTTCGCCGAATGCGGAGGTGAAATGCTTGATTCGTCCAGTTACTTTAATACGTGGAGGGTCGATTGAGACAAATTTCACGGTATCTCCAATGTTATACCCCCAAAGGCCGGCATTGGTGTTCAATATGAGGACATAATTGACGTTTAATTCAACATCTGCAAGAGACAGTCGCTTGGGATTGTCTGTCGTGTATTCGTCGACTGGAATAAACTCATAAAAGATGCCACTGTTTAATACGAGCAGCATGCCTTCTTCCACTTGTGAATCTTGGAAGGCAATAAATCCTTCACTTGCTGGGTAAAGTTCGATCGAAGGAATCTCTTTGCCTATGAGCGACTGAAAGATATTTCTGTAAGGTTCAAAGTTGACGCCACCGTATACGAAGAGTCCGAAATTTGGAAACAGCTTGGTAACCTGATTTTCGCCTGTACTCTTAAGCAGTCGCTCGAAATACATTTGCACCCAACTGGGAATGCCGCTTATCAGGGTCATGTTTTGTGTCTTGGTTTCTTCGACAATGGCGTCGACCTTTGTTTCCCAATCTTCGATGCAATTCGTTTCGTAAGAGGGCATTCGGTTTTTTAGTAAATAGGCTGGAACGTGATTGGCCACAATACCTGACAATCTTCCAAACGGCACTCCACAAGGCAGTTCTTCCAATACAGGACTCCCTTGAAGGAAAATCATCTTTCCCTTGACGAAGTCGGCATTCTTGGTTTCAGCGATATAGCTCAACAAGGCATTGCGTGTCGACCCAATGTGGTTGGGAAGCGACTCCTTCGTGAGCGGAATGTACTTGGCTCCTGAAGTTGTTCCTGACGTTTTGCAAAAATACATGGGCATACCTGGCCATAGCACATCTCGTTCGCCCGCAAGAATTTTATCAATGTATGGTCTGAGTTCCTCGTAATCTCGAATAGGTACTTGGGATTTGAATTGCGCGTAGGACGCTATTTGTCCAAAGCCATGATCCAATCCAAAGCGAGTGGTCGAGGCTTTCTTCAGTAAAGATTTGAGCACCCTGTTTTGTACTTCTACGGCATTCCGTGCGTCTTTTTTTTGACGCGAAATAGCCAGTTTGGCAAATGGTACGCTAAGTGCAGATTTTATACCCATGCCTGCAAAAGTCAGAAAACGTCACTAAATACAACATCCGTAGGTTGAATTTAATTTGACATTTGGCCGAAGGCCTGATACCCAACTCAACTTAAAACGTCTAGCGGTCAATTATAGCAGGGGAAAGGGCACCACCTTGTAGGTAACCTTATTGGTTAATTGTCAGTACAATCCTATAAAATTGATCAAGTGATAAATTATCTAAAGAGGATATTCGGCGCGAAAGAGACCGAAACCAAATTGGACGATTCGCCCTATGCGGCGTCTTTGCTAATTTCGAAGCTGCAGCGCATGATGCATGACGGTCCGATGGCCGCTGCATTGACAAAAAAGGCTGTTGATTTCGTGGGCTCGTGTCCGGAGGATCGATTGCGAGACCTTCCTATAATCTATTTGCAATTTGAACAATACTTGACGGAAGTGGATCAAGTAAAACGGGTTTCCAAAGAACAAATTCAGAAAATTGTGCGCGATGATTTCACCATCTTGCTTCAGGATACACGCTTCGATCTTATCTTTCAAAGTGGGCCTCTTCAGCGGATGCTCTTGTGTAAATATATGCTGCAGAGAGTTTTAGTTCATTTAGAAAACAAACTGGGGAAAAGAGAATTCCTTTTGAGTGAGGTCTTTCAATGTTTTACAGAAGGATTACCTACTTGTTGTGATGCAGATGGCATCATTGGTCCGCAGAATCTCACAGGATCCGATGAGGATAAGGTGAGAATTACCTCTATGGTTTCACGTAAATTCTACGAGGAGATTTCCGACCGATTAGGTCCGATTAAGGCGCGAGAGATTTATGATGCGGCGTACAACGAAGTCGCCGAAATCTTTGCTCCACTCGATACTTTTCCTGTTGTCATTGGTTTGTTGCCAGACATCTTAATAGAAGATGACCGAATAAATATTTTGAGTAGGTCACAAGTACACCAAGTATTGAGTGATAAGGTTTCGAAATTACAAGTACTCAACGGAGAGCTTTCCCGTGAAATGGCAAAAAGAGCCAAGGCCGTGAATCAACTTCGCGAAAGTCAAGAGATGCTCAATGCGCTTATTAATAGTTCGATGGACGCAGTATTGGCCATGGATGAAAAAGGAATCATTACTTCCTGGAATATCAAAGCGGAAAAACTCTTTGGGTGGAAGGAAGAAGAAGTGTTGGGTAAATTTGCCAATCACGTCATTATTCCTGAGTCCGACCGTGCACTGCATTTGAACTGGTTCAACAACTACCTGAAAAAAAAGGCCTCCGGTTTTATCAATAGACCGTTTGAATTGAATGGGTTGAAACGCGATGGTGATATTTTTCATGCGGAGTGTAGTATCGCTCCGTTTGTAGTAGATCGTCGCAATATGTTCTCCGTTTTTGTGCGCGACATAACACGCAGAAAAGATTACCAGGAATCCTTGAAAAAAGCAAAATTTGACGCAGAAGAAGCGGCTCTGGCGAAAAGCGAGTTTTTAGCGGTAATGAGTCATGAAATACGCACACCGCTAAATGGGGTACTAGGAATGACCCAGCTGCTTTCAACCACCGAGCTCAATTTCGAGCAGAAGGAATATGTCGAGCTCCTGATGTCTTCAGGTCACAACCTGTTGGTGATCATCAACGATATCCTCGATTTTTCAAAGATCGAGGCCGGAAAAATGGCCGTTGAGTCAACCGAATTCTCGTTGGCCGATTGTCTACAACAAAGCCTGGAAGTATTTGGCGCGCTGGCTGCTGAGAAGAAGTTGAGATTGCGAAAAGATTTTGATACCAGGATTCCAGCAACACTTATGGGAGATTCGGCTAGAATTGGTCAGATCATACTGAATCTAGTTAGCAATGCGATAAAATTCACGGAAAAAGGACACGTTGAGTTGGGAGCAGATCTGATTGGTTCGTCTGAGTCGATGGCAAAAATTCAAATCCGGGTGAGCGACACAGGATTGGGAATAGAGAAGGAAAAGCTAGGGTCTATATTCGAGGCTTTTGCCCAAGAAGATAGCTCGACCTCAAGAAAGTTTGGAGGCACTGGATTGGGATTGGCGATTAGTACTCGTTTGATTCAAATTATGGGTGGGAAGCTGGAAGTCCAAAGCGAGAAAGGAAAAGGCTCCGAGTTCTTTTTCACTATTTCTTTGCCAATTGCAAGTGATCAGAAGAGAAGAATTGAAGTAAACTTATCCAAACTCACGTGTAAAAGGGTTGTGCTGAATCTCAGCGATCCATTTCAGAGAAATAGAATCAAGAACACTGTTGAGCGACACGGATTGGATTGTCGCTTATTTTCGGAAACGGATGATGACCTGGAATTGTTAAACTCTATTTTGGTAGCTGATTCCAAGGGACTACATAGTGTACTAGAAAATAATCAGCTTCTATTGGATAACAACGAAGCCAATTTTATAGTGGTTCAAGACGATAGTTCAAAAGATTGGTCAAACGAACTGTCTATTGCTGGAAAATACGTCCAGCTCAGTGCATCCTTCGAGACAAACGAATTGGTGCACGCATTTACCGAATTACTCGCTAAAAAAGGAAAGTGTGCTCAGCCTAATTCGAATCAAGGTACCCGAATTCTTGTTGCAGAAGACAACTTAATAAATCAAAAACTCATTTGTACACTGTTGCAAAAGCTGGGCTTCAATCCGGACATAGCGGAAAATGGAAGAATTGCTGTTGATCTTTGTCGGCAAAACAGGTACGACCTAGTGTTCATGGATATTCAGATGCCTGAAATGGATGGGTACGAGGCAACGAGTAAAATTCAAGAAATTAAAACACATTGTGTACCTAAGATTATTGCACTTACGGCAAATGCCACAGAAGAAGATCGGCGAAAGTGCCTGGCAGCGGGAATGGCAGATTTTATGTCCAAGCCTTTTCAACGTGACAGACTCATTGAATTATTGACGAAACATGGAATGGTGGCGATTGAGGTATAAATGGCGAAACGAAAAGGCCCCATGTGTTGCATGAGGCCCTTTGGCTACCAAATATCTTGTTCTGTTCTACTGAACAACCATGGTGGTGGTTGTTTTGGTGTTATTCGCTATAAATGTATAGGTGTAAAGTCCAGAGCTTAGAGTTCCTCGTTCGATGAACGCAGTATGTTTACCTGCTGGCCTCACTCCAAGTGTTTTCGTACTTAACAATCTACCTGTAAGATCATGCACTTCGATCGTTACCTTGCTTGGCTTGTCAAGTGAGTACTGAATGGCCGTTCGATCTGTAAACGGATTTGGAAAATTTTGTTGAACTTCAATGGCATTGTAGTTATGTTCTTCGACGTCAACGACCTCTCCAAAATTCAATCGAACCATGGGTGTCTCCAGGAGGTAGCCCATATTGTTTGGATAGAATTTTGCCCAAGAAGAATAGGCTGGAGTCTCGCCACTGGCGGCAAACAGAACATCTTGTGGGCCCGATTCAGAGCCTGCCATGACAAGATAGGCCGAGTCTTTATCCAGCGTAATTGGTTCATTGAAAGGAAGCACCATTAAATCTGATTCTCCAATTCCATTCATCGCCTCCCAATAAACCTCAGCGCTTTCAGTCTGCGCAACCAATTGAGGAGTTACTCCCTGCGAAATATCGAGTTTGTATATGGCGCCGTAGACCAACGCTCCGGCTTGAGAACCAACTCCCACGGCCATAGATATGGAATGGGCTTCCATGTTTGATTCTGTTATGACAAACATGTTACCAACTTCATATTGAATTTCGTCGTAGATCGCTGAGGGAACGAATATTCCTTCAGTTACTCGATTGTCCCGCGCATAGACTACATCTGTTATGCTTATCAATGACTCTTTGATGTTGTTCTCGGGCTCATCATCCTCCTCATCTTGAGTAACTTCAAAGGTGAGCTTGTAATCTCCAATAACATCTGGCATCTGAAATCCAGGCATCATGAATCCCTGATTGACTTGTGGGAAGATATTTTGCGGTGTAGAGGATTCAGAATAGATTATTTCTTGGGTTGCCGTATTCTCGATAGTCACATCAAGCACGACGTTTGTCTGTGTGTCGGCGCCAATATTTAACGCATGTGCGCTCAAATATAAATAAGGCGACATATCTTGAGGATACATGCTGTACTCAAGGTATTCGAATCCAGTTTCATTTTCTTCGTTGAAGACGTCATAATTACCGTAAGTAGCGTCTTGAAACTCTAGGTTATTGGCGTCTGGTTCAAAAATGACGACATCATCAATCATCCAGTAGTAGTATGTTCCTTCAAACAGAAACCGGATCTTAACATCTTCATGACCTCCTGCAATTTCAGAAATATCAACGATGACTACCGCGTCGGGTGCAGTGGAGTTTCCGCTTTCAACTGTCAGCGTATAGAGGTCGACCCAATCACCGCCATCGATGCTTCCTTGCACTTTGGCGGTGGTGTTATTCGTCCATTCTTTAAAGTATTGAGTGAACATTAAGTTGGCCGATTCATGGCTTGAAAGATCAATCGAACCAGTCGACAATGAGGCTGCATGTGGAGCGGGTGAGGGACCTGTTCCGAATCCAGTAATACAAGGACCAATATTGTCATCCCAGTAATTGGAATCGAAAATAACAAAGCCATTGCTCCATGACTCGGATTGGATAGGAACACTACCGGCCTGACCTTGGGGAACGCATGATCCGCGCGACCCTACGTATAGGTCTGGGACTGTGTTTGGGCCTCTGTATTCCCAATTGGCAATTCCGCTCATTTCTTCATTGGTCCATGATGCGGGAATACCATTGTCGAAATCTTCCATCCAGATTTCATTGATACGATTGATGCTGGTGCTGGTATGTTCTCGCATATAATGTCCAGGTGCTGGACCAATATCCTCAAGGAGAGTCTGAGAATTACCTTGCAAGACAGCGATGAAAAGGGCGATACAAACGAATGTCTTTTGCATTGTAGGTTGGTTTTTGATAGGGGTTAGCCACGCAAAGTACTAAACTGCACGGGTCTATCGTGTAGTATTTGTCTGATAATGTTGTAGGTTTTTTCTTACATGTCCATGTTGATAACATGCTGTAAACGAATTGTTTATCCGTGGGGAGGTAGAATACTAAGATAGTGATTTTACCTGAAAGTACGAGAGACTTTGTTCAGAATTACGCCCAATAATGTAGGTCTGAAAGTAGAACTACAGCTATCAGAGCCCATTTAGCCACCTGATTTTACCAGTAAAGAAGAATTATATCACCGACTATTTCGCAGTGGTTAACCTATTAGAATAGTTTGGTCAAACCGCATTAAAAAAGGCCCCTTGGAATAAGGGGCCTTTCATATTTCAATGTTGATTCAGGATTACTTTCCTGCAACAATCATTTGCTTTGTCAAACGAACATTGTTCGCGATCAAAGTATAGGTATAAATTCCGTTTGCAAGATCAGAA
>JADFAK010000034.1 GCA_015665315.1 Flavobacteriales bacterium
GCGGCTTCGGCCACTTTTGCCTGTGTTCTATTTTGATTGAGGCGCTCTTGTTTGATGTACTGACCAATGGTCTCGATCAAAGCACCATCACTCAAAGCAACTGGATCAATGTGCATAATTCCCATCATTAAGTATTAAAACCACCTACAAGGTAGGTATTTCCCAACGAAAGATACGAAATACAGCTTGAATTGTTTCATAGCATGATGGGATATGCCAACACCAAGATACAAATACCGTGTTAATGCTGGTAATTACCAACAATACTCGAAATGTCAAAGATTTTCAATCGAAACCTATACCCTATCCATGAATTTGTTCGCTCTTCCCGTAATTCTGAATGATTTCGCCTTCTAGTTTTAGAAGAGATTTCCAGAGGGCGTCGACATCAAGTCCTTCGCCATACTTACGGGCGAAACCGATGAATTTGGTGTAATGTCCGGCTTCACTCACCATAAGTTCGTAGTAAAACTTGGCCAATTCCTCGTCCTTGATATTTTCGGAAAGCACCTTGAATCGTTCACAGCTTCTGGCCTCGATCATGGCTGAGAACAGCAATCGATCGACCAAAGCTTGTTGTCGGCTACCGCCTTTGATGCGAGCTTTGTAGAGTTCGTTCACATAGCTATCCTTGCGCTCACGGCCGAATTCGTATCCGCGCTTTTTGATGATCTCATGTACCATTTGAAAGTGCTCCAATTCTTCCTGGGCGATAATGAGCAGCTCAGTCACCAATTCGGTGTGCTCGGGATTCATCGTAATGATCGAGATAGCGTTGGACGCCGCTTTTTGTTCGCACCACGCGTGATCCGTAAGAATCTCTTCAATGTTTGTTTCGACGAGTCGGGCCCATCGAGGATCCGTTGCAAGTTCAAGACCGAGCATACTATTAGGTGTTAGTCGGCATCGCCGACGGTTCTTTTTCTTCAACATCTACCCAAATCAAGAAAAAATTCCGGAAAAGGGTAAAAATAGACCGACCTGAAATGGCAGAGCCTTTAGACTGCAAATTACGCAATCCTAGGCCTAAGATTCACTGGAAACAGAGGACTAATTGTTGAATTCCGAGCAATGTCATAAAATGCCCCTCGAAAAGTTGGAATTTATCACTGGCCTTGGAGAATACCTGTATCGGTGATCCATTTGCGCTTGTCGCTGTCGTAGCTGGCATGCACATATTCCTCGGTGGTCATATTGTGATCGGTATTTTCGTACACGATGATCTTGAAATTCTCTTTTTTGGGGATAATTTGAACGGCTGCGGCGGCATCTACGAGGGCGTCATTTTCTCCGAATTGGAAAAGAACAGGACATGAAATGGAGTCCAAATCACCGCCCACGACATAGTGAATATCGGCGGGTAGAGGTCGCTCGGGCGGCCGGGTAGAATTGCTTGGCAAGTAATTGATATTCGGATGCTTACGTCGAAAAGCATTGACCTCATCGATCAGGGATTGCTGCACGGTCCCCTCGCCTATTTGAATGAGATATTGGCGCCAGAGTCCCACTCCAATCGATGATTCCTCCCGACTCGCACCACGGTCTGCCATATAGTGTTCTATAGCAAACAAATGATTTTCCATATAGGTCTCGAACGGCCCCGAAACCGAATTTACAAAAGCCACCTCCTTGTTTTGGATTGCCAGAGCAACGGACAACCTTCCGCCTTCACTCATGCCGTGAACGCCAACCTTGGCTGGATTTACACCTTCTTGCTTTTGCAGCCATTTAAACAACTTCTCGTATTCGTCGACCTTTTGAGCGAAAGTCTGCCCGCGCCAATTCGTAGGCCCTCTTGACTTCCCCGAACCAGCCTTATCGCACACCAAAGTCACCATGCCCATTTTCGCAAAGAACTCGGCTTCATAGACGTAATTGTCCAGGCCAACATCGCCACCACCTTGCAACAAGAGCATCGCCGGGGCCTCGTGATCTATCCCAATAGGCGTGTACAAATAGCCAAAAATAGAGTCTTGTCCGCATGGAATGTAAACCGATTTTTTCTCGATTTCGAAGGGATCGGATGAGGGTGCGACCGTACAGCCAAGTATTAGAAATAGGGCAAGCACAGCCATTGAAACGGAGCTAATCTGAACGAGGGCCTTAAATTGAAGTGGCATGGATAAACTATGGGTTATGAAATCAAATTCTGATTTTTCGCGAATAATTCTCATCAATATATTCAATAATGTTATCTGCTTTCAAAGAGATATACGAAAATCCGCTTTTAAATATCCTGCCGTACTTCCAACAAACCGACAAATAGGTAATCCGATGACCGAGATCAAACATTTGCCAAACGTATTTTCAGCAAGTAGATTTTGGCGGAATTTCCTGAAAAGTTTGATCATGGATTGAGGGTCGAGGATTTCTTACTTCTAAACTATTGCAATCTTGACAATTTTCTCAACAAAGAATTGCACCTCAAATCGAGGTTGGTATTCCCGAAGTTGTAGTTTCGCATGATCACTACGCCATACTTGCTGTCTTTTTCAAATTCAACATGAGCTGCATACCCAGAAGTTGATCCTCCGTGTCCTACGGTATTGATTCCCTGATCTGAGTACAGGTCAAACCCAAAGCTATAGTTCGATCGTAGAGCAGTGGTTGGTGTTTGGGTGTTTTGCAATAAATGCAAACTTTCAACAGTCAAGATCCTCGAATACCCCATGCACGCCATCACAAATTTGGATAGGTCTTCAGGCGTCGAGTACAGTCCGCCATTGGGAATTCGATAGCCTCTTTCTTCGTGTTCGTTCAAAGGCCGCTGGACATCCAATTCAGCTGTTGGTCCGCCGGCCATGCCTTGGGCTAGGTGCGTTTGCAAGTTTTGAGGAACTTGAAAGAAGGTATTGGTCATGTCAAGAGGTTCTAGGATTAGCTCCTCTACCAATTCGATGTAGGGCTTTTCGGCAGCTCGAGAAATGGCCAATCCCAAAATGCCGAATCCTATATTGGAGTAACCGAACCGCTCGCCGGGTGCTGAACGAAAACCAGTCTCGGGAATTGCCAGAAGTACTTTTTCCTCCCACTCCTCTACCTTTCCATGGTTAACTTCCCGATTTCTTGACTCTCGATCTAGACCAGATGTGTGCGACGCCAACTGCCGAAAAGTGATAGCAGGATAAGCGCTATAATCGGGAAGTGACTTGATTTCAGGCAAGTATTTTTCAATCGGATCATCCAAATCGACTATTTCGTCTTGGTATAGTTTGAGCAACAAGAAACCTGTAAACGACTTGGTGATTGAACCAATTCGGTACAGGGTCGACGCATCGGCTTGAGTCGTTTGATCAGGATTTGTAAACCCGAATGTTTTTGTTGTTAGCAAGGAATCCTCATGCAGAATGGCGAGAGAAACACTCCCATTAATGTTATCGGCCTCCAGATCACTTTCAACCAAGCGAATAAAGTCGTTGATTAGACTTTCCTTCAAGTTGATTTCTAACTCAACCTCCTTGGGTTGTTGGCAGCTTCCAATAGAGAGAATCAGCGCAATAGCGAGGACATACTTCATGGTGCTTTTTTTATCGGTAATCGCACATTTCATGCTTTGAACTGCAACGATAGTTATTTAAAGGATTGGCAACTATTGGAAAAGTGAAGAACTTAGTCCAATAATCACATCAAAACATCGGTTGAACCAGTATTACGTGTTTTAATGGTCAAAGCATCACGCATTTACATAGGCTCCATGCGGTAGAGGCGTTTTAGAAAAGGCAATCAGAAACAAAAAGGCATCTCGACTTAACGATCAAACATTGCGAATCCATTCTTTTCCATCGTCGCAATCTTGTTGGTCCTTAGCAGGTTTAAATTTCTCATTTGGAGAATATTGATTTGCGAGTACGCAAATGATGATGATGCAAAGTCCAAACGTAATCTCGTGGTGGCTCGTTAAGTTTCTGTGAGCTTCTTTCGGTAATTGCATTCAACTTTTGACAAACCGATCTGCGGTAAGCCAACTTCCACCGGCAAAGGTCGTCTGAAGTTAGTCTCGAAACCTGACTCATGAACCGTTGTCCACGAACTGCAAGCGTTTCAATATTTCTTCGGTCTTCTCGCGAAGGTAAATCATCACTCTGATGTGGTTCTTTGCCATATGCGTGCGCCGTTCAACTAAATTGATAACCATTAATTCACGTTCTGGATCTTCGATCAACTTATTCGAGATTTGAAGCCTCTTAGCTGTAGATTGATTGCCAACATATATTAAGTCGAAAATCTTATGGGCAAAGCCTTGATCGGTGTGGAGCGTGTTGTTGTTTTGCACAACTTTTTCGAGGCGCTCAAGTTCTTGGTAGTATTCGATCAACGCATTTCGGAGATTCTCGTCTTTTAGCAGACCAATATTTCCAGACGAAATCATGTCTTCAAATGTTGGATCGGTGCGGACAAAGGTTTTTCGTTCGGTGAGAATTTCAAGGGTGGCGCAGAAAGCACTATCGATAACTAGGGCATTGGAATTGAAGTATTGGTCTGAAATTCGAGTACCCAGATCAGAGTATTTCTGTTCGTATTCCAACTGAATATCGATGGACTTCAGTTGGTTTTCGAGATCATGTTTCATATTGACCAAGTACCTACCTTCCTTGTTGGCCTCATGCCTTGACTGATTCCAATTGTTAATTTGTAGAGCTATGAGAATACCGATGACCACGAGTACAATCTCACCAATGGCATAGATCAAGTAGCGGGTAAACTTGCTTTCGGCTAGTAGCCGTTGGCGGATTTTTCGAAATAGGCTGATCATTGGTTGAAATGGTTCATTGGTTAAACGACGTTCAAGGTATGTAATACTGCATGTATCTCGACAATCTTTCTATAATTGGCTAATTGGTAAAAAAGACCAATCACTCACAACGCCGGTTTACGTGTATTAATCAATGCCAAAAGATACCATGACTAGGAATCACAAGCAGGCCCCTTTTCATCGGTGATAGGATTAAAATTGGAATTTTCGTCTGAATAAACATTTGCCCTTGTGGCTAGTTAAAATTCGTTTCCTGACCGATTTATTTTAATGCCTACGTATGATTTACAGTGCTTTATTCACCCTCATAGAGCCTTAACCTGTCTTTCAGATGATTCAATTCCATACGCAGCTCCCTTTCCTTTTCCAATAAATTAAAGACAACATCAATGCCTTCGAGATTGACATTTAATTCGTTGTGAAGTCTTATAATCCTTTCTAGGTCGCTGATTTGATCTTGATGGATGAACTGATCTTGTTCAACAATCTGAACTTGGATGAGTCCCATTCTATTTAGAGCATCAACAAATGAAATCTCAATGTTGTAATGCGAGCAAATCGTTTGCGTCGATATTAGAGTTATCTCATTCATTTTGCTGTCAAATTTTGCAATTCCCTAAATAATCCTTTCTCTTTCTCGCTCAATTTCGTTGGGATTTGGATGTGAAAGGTAATTATCATATCACCAAATTTCCCTTCTTTATTGTACAAAGGAAAACCCTTTCCCTTCAATTTCACTTTCGATTCATTCTGGGTCTCTGGTTTTATTTTGAGTTTCACTTGGCCGTTCAACGTGTCGACTTTTATTTCTCCTCCCAAAATTGCGGTATATAAATTCAGATTCACATTTTGGTATAGACTATCCCCCACTCTCTTAAACTGCGTGTGATTGTCGATAATGAACTTGATAAACAAGTCACCATTCGGCCCAGAATTAATGCCTACTCCACCTTTTCCTCTGATTTTGATCACTTGTCCGTTTTCAACTCCAGCGGGGATAGTTAGCCTTATCTTCTTCCCGTTGACCGTTAATATCTGCTTATGAGACGCGTATGCATCTTTTAAGTTCAGATGTAGCTCGGCATGGTAGTCTTGCCCTTTGAACTTAGGGGCCTGTCTTTGGGATGTTCTTCCTCCTCCAAACATGGACTCAAAAAAATCGGAGTAATCTTCTCCTGCAAATTCTTGCTGACTAGATTGTCGTTGAGATTGATACTGCTGCTGGCGCTTGGCATTTTCTTCGCCATGCTTCCAATCTTTCCCGTATTCGTCGTATTTCTTACGGTTTTCCGGGTCACTTAGAACTTCGTTGGCCTCGTTTATTTCTTTGAATTTGGACTCCGCTTCTTTGTTATCCGGGTTCAAGTCAGGATGATACTTGCGCGCCAGTTTCCTGTAGGCCGTTTTAATTTCCTTCTCTGTTGCATTTTTGGAAAGACCTAGGATTTTATAGTAATCTACAAATGCCATTTATTCTTGTTTAATCTTGTGAGTTAAGAATGGACAGACTATTGATCTATATAACGTAATATACCGTGCTTACTTCATGTGCAATGGAAATCACTTCATTTCAACCACCCATATTCCCCTAAGTTCATCAACCTTGTATCCTGTTGCCAGATCGTTTGGATACAACTCGTGAATGCGCGTTAAGGTATTGGGTAGAATCTCGGTTTCCTCCTGGCCGTGGCACTGCATGCACATTTCATTGGTTAGGATTGGGTAGTAACCGACTTGCTTGTCGCCAATCTGCGTCAATTGTGGTTTGGGTGAATCACCTTGCGCAATGGCCAACTTTGTCGCTGCGATATAACTCAATTCTGCATCGTTGGCACTGTTATCTGGGTTTCTATTTTTATCTGAGACCCTTCTAATTCTAGCATTTAACGAAGCCGCTACACTATCTGTCAGCGCGATTGCCCGCGTTGAACAAAAAGCCAGTGCATTTTCAGTTCCTTGGGTGTTAATTGCCTCTAGTAGATTCTTACCGAGTACTCCCTTGGTCTTCATGGCCATATTCTTGCCGATTTCAAGTGGTGTTAAACTGGCATCAGGCTGGGCTTGAAACTTCTCTTTTTCAACTTGGTAGTTTTTCTCGAACCAACCAGGCTGATCGAGCTCAGAATAGTAGATATAGGTTGCTATCTTGGCAATTTCAGCGTCGCTAAAACTCATTTTTGGCATTACGCCAAATCGTTTAACAGCCCCCGGAATTCGAGCATTTTCTTCACTTGGGTTATTCAAAAAAGAGATAAGGTCGCGCGTGAATTGTGCTTGGGAAGCATCGTCCATAACATAGTGCTCCTTCATCGCGCTCATGGTTGGAGCTATGGCGTTTTCCAACGCAGCATTTGGACTATGGCAGGAAAAGCAATTGTTCTCAAGCAATTGAAAACCTTCGGCATAATGCTCATTGGATGGTGGTATATCTCTTTTTAAAGCCCCATGCTCATCACTGCAACTGAAAATTGCTAGCGCTATAATGGTCAAGATATATGTTGTCTTGTTTATCATGTTATTGCTTCAGTTGAAAGGTCAGTATAGGTTTCTGATGTTTAAAAAAGCGTCCGCAAAGTACAAGCGGCTGGTCATAAGCCACTCATACTTTTTTATCAATAAATATTAGTTCTGCTTGAGGTCAAACCTGTCTGCATTCATAACCTTCACCCAGGCATTCACAAAATCTTTGACAAATAATTCTTGATTATCGTCTTGAGCATAGACCTCTGCATAAGAGCGAAGTATCGAATTTGAACCAAAAATAAGGTCAACACGCGTAGCCGTCCATTTGACGGCGCCTGTTTTACGTTCTATGAGATTGTACAAGCCCTTGCTAACCGGTTTCCAAGCAAACCTCATGTCTGTTAGATTAACAAAGAAGTCGTTGCTCAACACTCCTTCCCTATCCGTGAAAACCCCATGTTTCGAGCTTCCATTATTGGCACCTAGCACACGCAATCCACCCACCAAGACGGTCATTTCTGGTGCGGTCAGACCCATAAGCTGGGTTCTATCAAGCATGAGCTCTTCGGGCTGGACAGCATAATCGGCCTTAAGCCAGTTTCTAAATCCATCATGAATTGGTTCTAAGACATCGAAGGAATTTGAATCGGTCATTTCGGCCAAAGCATCTCCACGACCTGAGGTGAAAGGAACTTTTATATTAAAACCAGCTTCCTGTGCCGCTTTTTCAACGGCTGCGCTTCCTCCTAAGACTATGAGGTCGGCCATGCTTACTTTTTTATCAAAGCTTGATTGAATCTCATCCAGCTTGAGCAAGACTTTGTGCAAACGATCGGGCTCGTTGCCAATCCAGTCCTTCTGAGGTGCCAGGCGGATTCTAGCTCCATTTGCTCCTCCCCTGAAATCAGATCCTCTAAACGTTCTAGCACTATCCCAAGCCGTATTGATCAATTCTGTTCTGCTCAACCCACAATTCAAGAGTTTGCCCTTCAATTCATTTATTTCAATCTCAGTCAAGGTGTAATCCACAGAAGGAATGGGGTCTTGCCAGATCAATTCGTCTTTCGGAACGTCAGGACCCAGGTATCGGCTTTTGGGTCCAAGGTCGCGGTGGGTCAATTTAAACCAAGCTTTCGCAAATACTTGAGCAAAGTACTCGGGATCTTTGTGATATCGCTCAGAAATTTTTCGGTAGTCTGGATCCATCTTCATGGCCATGTCGGCATCGGTCATGATAGGGTTTCTTCGAACACCTGCAATATGGGCATCAAGAGGCTTATCTTCCTCTTTTATGTCAATTGGTTCCCATTGCCAAGCGCCAGCCGGACTCTTTTTCAATTCCCATTCATGATTGAGCAAGAGCTCGAAATAGGTGTGATTCCATTTGTCTGGAGTACTTGTCCATGCGCCCTCGAGGCCACTTGAAACAGTGTCTTCTGCATTTCCTTTTCCATGAGGGTTCATCCAACCAAATCCTTGCTCATGTATCTCCCCTCCTTCTGGGCTTTGACCAAGTATTGAAGCATCTCCATTTCCATGCGCCTTGCCGACGGTATGTCCGCCAGCGGTGAGCGCAACTGTTTCTTCGTCGTTCATGGCCATTCGCTTAAAGGTCGAACGAACATCCTGTGCCGTACGTAGCGGATCAGGCTTGCCATCAACGCCTTCAGGGTTGACATAGATTAAGCCCATCTGAACAGCGGCCAATGGATTCTCAAGCGATTCGCTGTCTGAATGGTTCTCGTAACGCGACTTACCCAGCCATTCCTTTTCTGCTCCCCAGTAAATATCTTTCTCTGGGTGCCAAATATCTTCCCGACCACCGGCAAAACCAAAGGTTTTAAATCCCATCGACTCATAGGCCATATTACCTGCAAGGATTATGAGATCTGCCCACGAAATGGCATTGCCATACTTCTTCTTAATTGGCCATAATAGCCTTCTAGCCTTGTCAAGGTTCACGTTGTCGGGCCAACTGTTGAGTGGAGCAAATCGTTGATTCCCCGTGTTACTTCCTCCACGACCATCTGCAATTCTATAGGTGCCGGCAGCATGCCAGGCCATTCGAATCATGAGTCCGCCATAATGCCCCCAATCTGCTGGCCACCAATCTTGGCTGTCTGTCATTAAGTTCTTTAAGTCCCTTTTAAGCGCATCGAGGTCCAGCTTTTTAAATTCATCGGCATACTTAAAATCCTTTCCCAGCGGATTGGTTTTTGTATCATGCTGATGCAAAATGTCGAGGTTCAGCGACTTAGGCCACCAGTCCATAACATTGTTATCTATCTCTGTATTTGCCCCGTGCATTACAGGACACTTTCCTTTTTTGGAGTCATTCATAGGATGGGTATTGTAAAAGAGTTAGATAATGCACAAGCCGAAAATTCGACATAAACATGCGCACTATTTGTGCTAAGATACGATAGTTAGCATCCAATACACGGGACACAAGTCACATAAGAAAATGATTAAAACCAGATGTATAAGCAGCTCAGAATATGAACGATAAACATGCCATCAAAATTGAACATCGAAGGTATTACGAGAGCTTATCTATTCATATTCAACTCGATGTTTAAACGTGAATAGTCAAAACCAGTATTAGGCAAAATGTATTCGACTTGATTTCTTGTTGAGAAACCATATCAACAGACCGAGGGGCGTAGACCAAAATACAGCACCGAAAATCGCTCCTATGCCCATATCTTTCACACCTATTTCTGGTCCTAAAGTAGTGGCTATTGAAATCATGAATACCCATATTACAATGATCATGAGAACAGACAGAGCGGTGACTAATCTATTGGCCCAAAGTCGGTATTTTCGGATGAACAATCCGCCTAACAAGAACAATGCTCCGATGGCAACAACAATCAGGCACATTTCAACATAATGATTTAAGACAAACCAAAAGGCATCGGGTTCTTCTGGCTGATTGCCATTGATCTCGTCACCAATTCCAGTGATTGACCAACCAATCGCGGCCATGGCGTTGCACAACACTATCAATCCGGCAACGGCTGCAATTATAAGTCCAAGTGTTTTGATTGATTCTGGTTTATTTGCTTCCATGAAATTGATTTCCACTGACTAAATGAGTCGGCCACTAGTTTCTCAAACGAGTTAATGCGATTTTTATGGCTTCATCTTCTTGACTATCTACAGCCAGTTTAAGCTGATCCATGAACGAATCTTTGTCTGCCGAATATTCAATCAGAACATCCGGTTCAACCCCCACATTCTCGTAATTATTACCGTCCAAATCGGTGTAGACCTCGTTCGACAATTCATATTCCCACAAGTTAGGAAGCGTCTTGTCTAAGGTTGAGGAAAAGATACCTTCGGTGTTGGATCCAATTCGTATGAAATTGGGATTGCTCAATGTGGCTAGCACGGCCACTTCTGCCGCACTTGCCGTTTGCCGACTCGTAAGAACAACCACCTTACCACTAAAATGGTTGGCCGATGGATTTAGCTCAAACTCCTGATGGGCGGTATTGGTATCCAAGTAGCTAACGTACTTTTTAAACGCCTTTCTGTTTTCTCCAGACAAGTGGTTTATTACCTCCATAGCCACACAGTCTTTTCCTCCTCCGTTGAATCGGAGGTCTAGTATAAAAGCTTTTGCTCCCGACAGCTCGGTGAGAATAGTGTTCATGATATAGTCGGCGCCTTGGGCTTCATTTTCTCTTTGTTCCTCGTCTTTGAAATGACTTTCTGCCTCCGCGTACAATTGATAGGTCTCCATTAATCCAAGACCAGGATCAATTCCATAATTGGCCATCATCCACATCGTGTTGAACTGGATGTAGCCCACCTCCCCTATTGATCCCCAGCGCACGACTCCGCCGTTGTAGCTTCTGAGAGAGTCGACATATAAATTGGCCAGATCTTGTTGAAGTTGGAATTCATCGAAGATGGAATAGCGTTTTTCTTTCGGTTCAGTGACCTCTTTGTATTCTACTTCAATTTCATCAGGCAGGTCTATGCTTACGTGGCCATCGTTGAGTAGACTGGTCATCTCTTCGAATATCTGAAACAACGCCAGATCACTAGTTTCTCCACTGATTTTGGGCCGATATTCATCATAGACTTCATCCCAATTGATGTCTTTTATCTCGAACGAACAGTAATGCTCATCAAAGGTATGCCAGAAGGTTTCGAAATTGTACTCAGGGTTGTGGGACAGATCTATTGTATCGAGACAAAGTTTGGGCAGCGTTTCTATTCTGAGAAACTCCCAGTGATCAATGTTATGCTTGATGGTCAGACTGTCTTTGGACACTTTCAATATTCGTCCAAAATCGAGGATTTCCTCCTCGAAGGCCATATGGCAATCGGTCTGACAGATATCGTACACACGAAGAATAGAATCTTGGATTTCGACTATTTTCCCGTAGCCGACTTGTTGCCATAGGCCGTTGGGCGTGACAACTTGCTCTTCTATTTTGGAGGTGCAGGAAGTTAGGATGAGGATTATTGCGATGTATAGGGGATGTTTCATTTAAAGTTTAGGCTCTCATCACAACGTTTTCATTTTAGAATACTTCGAACCAGTCGCCATCCTAGCCGCGGTTGTAGTATAGCTCAATTTCCCAAATCCTTCCACTCCTAGCACTCGTCCGCCGACACCAAAACCGATGCTACTCAAACGGATCAATGCATTTTTATATTCACCTGCATTGTAATCATTTTCTGCTTGTTTGAGAACTTTGATATGATCGTCGGAATCGAGAGCGATACCAGCAACGGCGACATACCCAAGGCCAACACCAGATGCCGTTGCAGCCGCGATAATCGCAGCTTTTGCGCAGGCTTTGGCTACTTTCATTCCATAATGACCTGGTCTTGCCACAATATCCTGGGAGTATCTTTTGGCCAGAGCCTGGACCTTTTCAAGCGAACTCGATGCTTCTTCGGCTTCTTGATGCACTCGTGCTTCTATGTTGCCTATATACATCGTAGAATCGTAGATAAAGCGAAGTCGAACACCACCATTATCTCCTTTGTTATATGCTTTTACAATATTCTTCCATTCGTCCTCAGTGAATAAGTATTGATCTCTCGTAACTTCAGAAAGCGAGTTATAGTGGCGATCCTCGCTGTAATAAGATGCTAGTTGTGGTGCTGTCATTCCAGCTGTGTCATTTGGTGGAGGCATATTCTATCGTTTTTCTGGTTTGTTTCAGCGGCCAACCAATCTTATCGAGCGAATTCGAGTCATTGGATGTGCCACAAGATTTATCCGTTTACACATCTTTCGAGTCGTAGGCAAAATAGCATTTGCGCATGCTAAATAAAAATTCCAACTACATTTAGGAATCAAGTAAGGGGCTTCGACTGGAAATCGTTTAAATATATTGAAACAATCCAAACTGCCCAATAATTATTATTGACTATCCGTAAAGTAGCACCCTGGCTTCAACCGATGCTCCATGTATGAATGGATTGGATAGTTTCATGACAGTTAGCCTTGGGAATCCCTCACTCAACGGCACTGAAAATGAGAATCCTACTCGCGACTATTCGTGGTTAGAGGCCGCCTATGGCCATGTTCAAGATCGAATACACTTCAAATCAAAGAATAAAAAAAGCGACTTCAGTTCAGGAAGTCCTAAAACCGCTATACATCTTTCAACGAAATCTGCTTTAATCAGACGAAGCTAATACCGTGTTTCCCGCATATTTCAGCTACTTTTTCAAAGTTTGGCGGTCCGGCGGGTAACTTGGCCAACTCGTAAAACATGTGTTCTATGCCTGCGGGAAAGGCCGTGGTAATCATTTTGGCCTTTTCGGTGCCCACGACTTTCCAAGCGTGTGGCAATCCTTTGGGGGCGAAAGCTACGTCTCCTTCGTTGAGGACTGTAGTCTTTCCATCCACCATGATTTCGATCTGACCTTTTACGACCCTAAACACCTCATCTTCTTTGGTGTGAATGTGCGGTGGGATGCCTACTCCAGGCTCCACATTGTCGACCCATTCAACCAATTGATTGGCCGTTTCAGAGCCGACTAATTTGTGGGTTTGGATGTCTCCGATGACTTTCACAACATCCCCATCTTTGTCCAATATTATTTTCGATTCGAGGCTTTTGGTGAGGCCCATATTCGCTACGAAGTTTCGGCCTTGCATCAATCCTGGGATGCAAGCAAGACCAAGTCCCGCCCCTGATGCTTTTATAAATTGTTTTCTGTCCATGGTTAATTTTTTTCGCAATTTAAACGGGCAGCCGTATTGCCCTCATGTGAAAAATGCGGTAAAACCATAGGTTTTGGGTCGGACTAACTTTTTCTCAATGCAGTTGGCGTGATTCCTGTATGAGTCTTGAAAAAAGAGCTGAAATAATCAGGAGAAGAGAAGCCCAGCTCGAAACTGATTTCCTTGGCTGTTTTGTTGGAGAATTTCAAGGCGTGTCGGGCCCTCATGAGTAATTGCTCAATGATGATGCTTTTCGAACTGACCAACAGGACTTCTTTCACGCATTCGTTCAAATATTTTGGCGTGATATTGAGCAGATTGGCGTACTCAGAAACTTCGTGGTGCTCGCACACCCGCTTATCAACAAGTTTCTTGAATTGGTACACAACATTGGCCCTTGAGTTGTTGTTTGACACAATCGATTTGATGTTGCATTGGCCATCGCAGTACACAAAAAATGTATTCAGCAGAGAAATAATGGCATCATCCTTATGGTTGAGCTGAGAACCTAGGAGCTCATCAATCATTTCCAAAATGGCCTGTGTCCTTTTTTCTATGCCCGGACTAAGTTTGAACAACGGAATTTCATCGGTACTGAAGAGTCGCACCTTGTTGATGTGCAAATTGCTTAATAGCGGATTGTCTAAGACTTCATTGGCCAGATCCAAGATATACCCCACGGAAGTCGAACTATCTTTCTTCTTGATCTTCCACTTGTGTTTTGGATGCAGGAAGAAAATGGAATTACTCACATCGCAATACTCTGCTCCGTCAATAACAACATGCTCAACTTCGTCCTTTATCCAGCACACGGCAAAATCGCCGCTGTCCCGGTCGGAAGTAGTCTCTTTGGTTATTGGAGTTATGTTGATTGAATTGGGTTTCATTGTAATCCGAAAGAAGAATTGAGCAGTGGTGTTTCATGAATACACAGGTGAAACGCGGCCCTTACCCCTATCGCCTTCCTTGTCTGCTTATTCAACCAAAAATATGCTTCAAACCTCTACTCAAATTGTGCTCGAGAACATCAATCTCGCCGTCGGCCCCAAATATTTCCTTCATATCGTCAAAAATCTGAGCCTTTTCAGCTTCTGAGTATTCCAGTCGGGCAAGTGTCGCGATGATCTTATCGATGCTTTGCTGATCGTTATCTGCTTCAAATTCCTCGTGAATATGATTGTAGGTTTCAGTGCTCACTTTGGACAAAATATGTTCTATCTCATCCTCATTCTCAGTGAAGTCGGCATTCGCACACCATATCAAGGTGTAAGCCAACAATTCTTCTTTAGTCCAAGTAGTCATTTCGAAATGATTTTACGCGTGTAGAAAATCTACAGTTCACTCAATCGTTGAGTAGGGACTAAGATATTGATTTCAACAAGACCAATGTATAGACCGATATTGAAAAACCGATTCTGCTGGTGAATACTGACTTTATTCAAGCCCAATGCAGTAATACTAAGCTCAATGCTTTTCAGCTTCCTCGGTGCTAATTTCTATTTCTTTTCTTCGCGCAAGATCTTCTCCATTTTGCGCCCCTTGGCCAATTCATCAATGAGTTTTTCCATTTGTCTGCATTGTTTATACAGTTGAAACTCCTCCTCTATTTCTTCAATTCGATAACCGCAAACAACTCCCTTTATCATGTGTGAGTTGGGGTGAATTTTCGCTTTCTGAAAAAATGTGCCAAAGCTTACCTTTTCATTAATAAGGGCTTGTAGCGCATCTTGATCAAATCCGGTGAACCATTCAATGACCTGATCGAGTTCTTCCTTGGTCCGCCCATTTTTCTCTAGTCTGTTCAGGTAAAGCGGATAGATGGAAGCAAATATCATATTGGCAACCTTTTCATTTTTTTCGGCTGTAACTTTCATTTTGTTGGTTTTGAGGTGATTGGGGCTAGAATTAAACAGACACACACATATTGTGTCTTCACTATTTTCCAGTCTCAAGCTCGACATTGAGAGCATCCAATAAGGATTGTGCATGCTCTATATTGCGCTTAAAAACCTTTCTTCTGTATATATTGCTCGTTTTTTGGTTGGAACCAAGAAATTGT
>JADFAK010000038.1 GCA_015665315.1 Flavobacteriales bacterium
TTCTGACGCATGTAGAAAGCTTTGATACCTGCAGGATAGTTGTAAATAATAACAGGTTTCTTAAAATGCTTCTCGACCAAGAATCGTTCGTGCTCACTTTGAAGATCGGCGCCCCACTCGATTAAGTACTTGAATTTCTTCTTTTTGTACGGCTTGCTATTTAGGAGAATATTGATCGCTTCGGTATAGGAAATCCGTTCGAAATCATTTTCAACAACAAACTTCAAGCGCTCTGTCAAAGGCATCTCGTTTCGTTGATCGGCTGGCTTCGACTTGTCTTCGTTGATTTCTCTTTCATTCAAAAATGCCAAGTCCGACGCGCAGTTGTCCAGTGCATATTTGAGGCAGTACTTGAGAAAATCTTCGGCCAAATCCATATCGCCATCGAGATCGCAAAAAGCTACCTCTGGTTCAATCATCCAAAACTCGGCCAAGTGTCTAGATGTATTTGAGTTTTCGGCTCTGAAAGTTGGTCCGAATGTATACACCTTACCCAATGCCATAGCCCCGAGCTCTGCCTCGAGTTGGCCAGAGACCGTTAGATTTGATTCCTTACCAAAAAAGTCTTGAGTTGTATCGATCTGCCCATCTTCAGTACGAGGTGGATTATCGAGATCCAAGGTTGTTACTCGGAACATCTCGCCAGCTCCTTCTGCATCAGAACCCGTGATAATCGGCGTATGTAGATTGTAAAAACCATTGTCGTTGAAATACTTGTGGATGGCAAAAGTCATCGCATGTCGAATGCGGAAAACGGCTCCAAAAGTGCTTGTTCTGAATCGCAAGTGCGCTTTTTCACGGAGAAACTCCATCGAGTGACGCTTCATTTGAATAGGAAACTCCTCCGGGTCACACTCACCTAAAATTTCGATCTCCTCTACATTTACTTCGGTCTCTTGACCTTTTCCTTGAGATTCGACTATAGTTCCTTTGGCCCGAATCGAAGCTCCAGTATTGATCTTCTTCTTCGTCTCCTCATTGGCTACTGAATCGTCGACAACCAATTGCAAATTCTGAATACAAGATCCATCGTTGAGCGCTAAGAACTGGTTGTTTCGAAAAGTACGTACCCAACCGTAAAGGTTGACTTGTTTGCCAATAGTTGATTTGTCGAGCAAATCCTCAATGCGATCTTGAGCTTCCATGTTGTATAAATGATTTTCGGACTGCAAAAAAACGACATTTAGCTCAAAGGACGAACAGTCTGCCCCGAATAAGCATTTGCCGAAGGCTAAAAAGAGAACGAAAAGGAAAGAATGACAGCGCTTGAAAGACTATTTAGGCACTTGAACTTGGTCCGACTCGATAATACCATCGCGCAATCGCACGATTCTACCGGCATGTTCAGCAATATCTTCCTCATGGGTTACGAGAATAATCGTATTTCCATGTTTATGGATAGCTTCGAACAGTGCCATGATTTCATAAGAAGTTTTGGTATCGAGGTTACCTGTAGGCTCATCGGCTAGAATAATCGCTGGATCATTGACCAAGGCTCTTGCCACCGCGACACGCTGTCGTTGACCACCACTCAACTCATTGGGCTTGTGCATCATACGGTCGCTCAAACCTACCATTTCCATCACCTCTTTGGCTCGTTCAGTGCGCTTGGCCAAGGGAACTCCAGCATAGATCAAAGGCAAGGCCACATTGTCCAAAGCACTGTATCGGGGAAGCAGATTAAAAGTCTGAAATACAAAGCCAATTTCCTTGTTTCGAATCTCAGCCAATTCATCATCGGTAAGCTTCGAAACATCTGGTCCGTTCAAGTAATACCGTCCTTTGGTCGGCGTATCCAAGCACCCCATCACATTCATAAGGGTCGATTTCCCCGAGCCAGACGGACCCATGAGAGCCACATATTCGTTGGATTTTATCGCCAGATCCACACCATTCAATGCGTTGACTGTCTGCGTTCCCAACTGATAAATCTTGTAAACGTCTTCGATTCGAATTACATCGGCCATGCGACAAATATAATGAGTGGTTCCTATTCCCTTCTATTGTTAACAAGATTTGTCTGTGAAAACAAGCTTACAGGCAACTAAATCGAAAATCATTAAGTCTAATGATTTGAGGAGCATAAGATTAGCCCTATCTTTGAAAGGCTTCTTAAGCTCGTTACCAACCAAAACTAACTGACTGTGCAACGCAAAGCCCTACTTGTAGCATTGTTTTGGACGCTCGCAATCTGCGTGAGTGCCCAATTAACCGTCGACAATACTATCTCCGCCACGGTAGCAGTCGAAGACATCCTTCTTGGTGAAGGTGTCACCGCATTTGGCATTACTTCTACTGGTGATGCCAATCAAATTGGTTCCTTTGAGGGTATCAATTCAAATTTAGGACTTGAGGGCGGAATCATTTTGGCGACAGGCAATGTAAGCGTAGCGGTCGGTCCCAACAACTCAGGAAGTTCATCCCTTGGCGGAGGAAATGGTGGTGCTTCAGACCCAGACATCGTTTTATTGAATCCTTCGAATAGTTTCAATGACTGCGTAGTATTGGAATTCGATTTTGTGGCGACTGGAGACTCGGTGAAATTCAACTATGTGTTTGCATCTGAGGAATATCCAGAATTTGCCAATTCATCCTACAACGACACATTTGGTTTCTTTCTTAGCGGTGCTGGACTTTCAGGCCCTTACTCCAACAATGCAGTAAACATTGCCCAAATTCCAGGAACCTCTACGGCTGTTTCGATCAACAACTTGAACAATGGAACTACAGGGACTGGCGGACCATGCGAGTATTGTGAGTTCTATATACACAATGGAACTGGAGGTAGTGCCCCGCAAAACAACGATAATACTGTCATTCAATACGACGGATTTACGACCGTTATGACCGCCGAATCTCAAGTGCAATGCGGTGAAACATACCACATTAAAATTGCTATTGCCGATGCAGGTGACACAGGATACGATTCAGCCGTATTCTTAGAAGCTGGCTCTTTCACAAGCAATCAAATTGAAGTCGATCTCCAAATCGTCGATATCTCTGCCAACGACTCAACTTTGTATGAAGGCTGTGGATCGGCAAACATCTTGTTCTCTCGCCCTCCGGGAAGTTCTTTGGAGCAGACTTTCCTGATCGAAGTCACAGGAACAGGAACCAACGGTGTTGACTTTACATTTTTACCAGACTCGATGACGTTTCCTGCTGGTGTCGATGAAATTATTTTTCCATTCGAAACATTCGAAGACGGAATTACAGAAGGATTGGAAACAGTCCAAATTTCCTTTACCAACTTCTTGCTTTGCGGAGCCTTGGACGACAGTCAGACCTACTCATTTTACATCGACGAGGCTGAGCCGCTTGTTCTTTCTTACAATGAGCCAACCATTGATTGCGGTGAAACCGTCATGCTCGATGTCACAGTAGAAGGTGGATATGGGTATTACAATGCCGAATGGGAAGATGGAACGGAGGGATTTTCTCTTGAAGTTTCACCTGGAGGTACCGACACCTATATGATCACTGTAAGCGATACCTGTTCGGTCCTTCCCGTCTCTGAAGAGGTGATGGTGACCATTCCCGATTATCCCGAATTGGAACTCAATATTGGGTCAGACCTAGAGCTTAACTGCCTCGACAACTTGCAAATTTCTTCGGTTGCCGCCGGTGGTTTCGGTGCTTATGAGTATTCGTGGACTGTCAACGGTGTAGAGGTGTCAACCGATGTCGACCTAGATTATCTCACCGATGATGAGGGTACAGCCGTGCTGACAATTACAGATGCTTGCGGCGAAACAACTTCTGAATCCGTAAACTTTGAATTCCCTCCAGTAGCAGTCAACGTCGACCTCGGTGCCGATATCGCAGCTACTTGCATAGAATTCACGGATCTTTCGGCTATCGTATCCGGAGGAATCGGAGCCTACTTGTACAGCTGGCAAGTAGACGGAATAGAGGTGAGCACTGCTCCTACTTATTCCATTCAAACAGATGTACAAGAAACAATTGAACTCATTGTAACCGACCAATGTGAAAACGAAGGTCAGGACGAGGTGGTTATATCAATTCCTCAATTGTCTGTCTTCGTCGACCTAGGCCAAGACTTAGAAGTCAATTGCCTTGATCTGACAAACCTCAATGGAGACATCAGTGGTGGCGTTGGAGGGTATACCTATGTATGGTATGTAGATGGAGATCAAGTGGCCGAAACACCCAACTACCAAATTCAAGTAGATGGCACGACAGAAGTCGTATTGGTATCGACCGATGCATGCGGCAACTCATCGGAGGATCTTTTAGTCCTCACCACACCTCCAGTTCCTATCAGCGTTGATTTAGGCGGTGACTTGGTTGTTATTTGTGTGGATACGACTTACTTGTCGCCCAATGTTTCAGGCGGTGTTGGTGACTATACCTACTATTGGGAAATGGAAGGAATTCCCTTGGGAGAGGATGACTGGGTGAATGTGCAGACCGAAACCGACGCTCAAATCACAGTGATTGTTGAAGATGCTTGCGGAAACGTGGCTGGAGACGAAATTCAATTTACGGTCCCTCCGCTTCCTATTTCGATCACCTTTGACCCCGATTCCGTGTTGTGTGCTGGTGAATCGCGAGACGTAATCGCATTTGCCGAAGGCGGACAAGGAAACCTTACCTATTATTGGGCTCCTGTTGACTCATACGGACATGCTATTGTCGTTGAGCCCATGGAGAATACGACCTACACAGTTTTTGTGAACGATCAATGTGGAAATACCGCACAAGCTTCGACAACTGTGAACGTTGAGGTGGTAATTGCCGACTACGATTTCGACTACGTCGGAGATTGGGGAATAGAGATTTTCAACAACTCAACCGGAGCCGTGCAATATGCCTGGGATTTGGACAATGGGGAATGGTCTGACGAAGAAAATCCAACTTTGTCCTACTTCGATAACGAGGCTCACGATGTAATTTTATACTCGATAGGTGAGCTGGGATGTGTAGATTCTATTCTGCATACGTTTTATCCGATGATGGATCTCTTCATCCCGAACGCTTTTACGCCAAACAACGACGGTATTAACGACTACTTTCAGGCGTACGGGCACGAAATTTTCACCTTCGAAATCTGGATCTACAACAGATGGGGTGAGATGGTTTATTACAGCAATGATATCAACGAAAGTTGGACCGGATCTCACATGGGCGGAGACTATTATGTTCCTGACGGACAATATGGATACTTTGCCAAAGCTGTAGGTGTACGACAGGATGCAATCGAAAAAACCGGTTCGATTACAGTCTATAGATAAGAGAATACTGCTGCTACCGTTGCGCTCAAACGATAAACGGACAAAGACAGCAGCAAATGAATCATTCGTTGATCGTGACGATCGGTGTTCTATTGGCATCGTTATTTAGCACAGGGCAAATATTTATCAACTCGGGAATCACCGCTGAGACGGCCGTTACAGATGTCCTTTTGGGCTCTGGAGTGGAACCATTCAATATCACTTTTACAGGTCAACCAGATCAACTAGGATCCTTCGCCGAAGGAGATGAGGCGATAGGTATGGAGAGTGGATTGATTCTGTCAACCGGTATTGTGGCCGGAGCCATTGGTCCCAACTCAACGACGAGCCATACTTCTGGAGAAGGGAATTCGGGAATCTCAGATCCCGATCTCAATATGATTACCGGAACGCAAACACACGATGCCGCCATCCTCGAATTTGACATCGCCGCTACAGGTGATAGTCTGCTCTTCGACTACATCTTCGCCTCCGAAGAATACAATGAATACGTATGCTCAAGTTTTAACGACGCCTTTGGTTTTTTCGTAAGCGGACCAGGAATTTCGGGCCAGTACTCGAACAACGCGATGAACATTGCTTTGGTTCCTAATTCCGACATTGAAGTTTCGATCAATACAGTAAACAGCGGAGTCTCTGGTCCTTTCGGAGCGGGGTCTATTTGCTCGGCCTCCGATCCAAACTGGGAATCGAATTCCAATTTCTTCGTCGACAATGACTTCAACCCGAGTATGGCAACCGTGCAATACGATGGCTTCACGGTCAAACTCACGGCCTCAGCGGCCGTCCAATGCGGTGAAGTCTACCATATCAAGATCGCCATTGCCGATGCCTTCGATTATTTCCTTGATAGTGCCGTATTTCTAGGTGCCAATAGCCTGAGTTCACACGACTACGGTGCATTGGCCTCGGTGAGTAGCTACCCCCAAAATGGGCAAACTCCCGTGTTGGTCGAAGGATGTATTGATGGCACAATCGTAGTTACTCGCCCCGAATGGAATGTACAAGAATCCATCGATTTAACTTGGTCGGGATCGGCCATTCTAGGCTTGGATATTGAATCATTGCCATCGTCGATAGAATTCAATTATTACGAACTGGAACACGTGATTCCAATTATTACTTTATCGGACGACCTCAGCGAATCTACCGAAGATTTAACCATGTCCTTCTCCTTTGTAAATTCATGCGGCATTGAAACGCTTGTCGAGGTGACTCATTTCATTGCCGACTATTCAGCGCCAACCCTTGACATGCCCGACACACTCTTTGCTTGCCCAAACGAAGAAGTCGAATTGGCATTCGAAGCTTCGGGCGGGATGGAACCCTATTCATGGATGTGGCCCGATGAAAGTTCAGAATTCACGTACTCAATCACCCCCGATCAATCTGAAGAGGTTTCAGTGGTCTTGTTGGATTTCTGTGCGAATAGCGCCGAAGGTCTAACCTTTGTGGAATTACCGCAAGATCTAGAAGTTTCCTCCGATTCACTGATCTGCTCGGATGAAAATGGAACCCTAATCATCGAAGGCGGATTAGCACCCTATTCCATTGAAAGTAGTATCGACCTTGAATGGATCAACGAAACTACTTTCACCACATATTCGGAAGACCTCATAACAATTGAGATCACAGATGCTTGCGATCAAAGCACAAGTCTGGATGTAGAAGTAGTAGATTGCTCCCTCCTCATTCCAAATATCTTCACCCCGAATGCCGATGGATCCAACGACCTACTCTACATTCAAGGATTGGAATCGCATCCAAATTCATCCCTTGAAGTGTACAACCGCTGGGGAACCTTGGTCTATGCTCACCCCAATTACAACAACAGTTGGGACGGCTATGGAGTGAATGATGGAGTCTATTATCTCACGCTAAGTCTGGGCAATGGGGAGAACCGACAAAGTGAATTGACAATTCGTCGGTGAAATCTAATCGCCAACTCAGACAACCCTTTTGTATTCTTTTGCATCTTTACAATATGTAAATAACGACGACCTGGAAAGATGAATCGTCAAAATATTGAACAAGATGTACAACCTGCAAAAACTTACACTCTCTCTAGTTCTTTTGATGGGTACCTACCTAGGTACTTCACAAATTGTTGTAGATAGCTCACCTACACCGGAAGACATTGTCAATCTGCTCGTAGGAGATGGTGTTTCTGTTTCGAACATCACTTTTGAAGGAGACATGAACCAATTCGGATCATTTACCAACCCAGGTGACGAGCTGTCAATGCCTTCGGGTGTTATACTTGCAACTGGCGATTGCGCGCTTGCGGTGGGACCAAATAACGCTGGGGCAAGTACGCTTGGTGGTGGAAATGGATCAATCGACCCAAATACACCAGGTGATCCGGGAGATCCCGACCTAAATTTAATTGCCGGCGTGAACACCAATGACAATGCAGTACTCGAGTTCGACTTCGTCCCAGCAGGTGACTCCTTGAAGTTCTTTTACATTTTTGGTTCAGAAGAATACGATGACTTTGAATGTTGCACAGTAAATGACGCCTTTGGTTTCTTCATTTCTGGCCCAGGCCTCACAGGTCCCTATAGTTCGCCAACCGAATTCCCTGATGGTTCCGTGAATATTGCACTCATTCCTGAAACGAATATTGGTGTGAGTATCAACACAGTGAATAGTGGAAACGCCAACTGTGGAGCCGAAAATTGCTCAAATTTGGACCCCAACTGGCAAGACAACACCATTTATTACGTCCAAAACGGCGGTGGAAGCGATGTGCAATACGACGGATTTACCGTAGCCCTAGAAGCCGTTTTAGAAGTCCAGTGCGGAGAAACTTATCACATCAAATTGGCTATTGCCGATGGGGGTGACACAGCATGGGATTCTGGTGTATTTCTCGAAGAAGGAAGTTTTAGCTCGAATGCCGTAAACATTGAAAGTGGTGTTGACAACCCACCTCCATTTCTATCTGATCAGGAAGTTCTTGAAGGTTGCGTAAACGGCTTTTTCACCATTTACCGCCCCAATATTTTTGAACAAGACACGATCGGTTTGATCGTCTCCGGAACTGCTGAAAACGGTATCGACTACGAGTTGATCCCTGATGAAGTGATTATCAATCCAGACGATGGAAGCGTTCAAATTCCATTGATCCCATTTTACGATGGTATTACCGAGGGAAATGAAACTGTTACCGTTCAATACACTTATTTGAACAGCTGTGGCGAACAAGATACAGCCAGTGCTACCATGACAATTGTTGACTATGTAGACATGGTATTGGATATCGAAGATCCCTTCATCTGCCCGGGAAGCAACGTGGTGTTAAACGCAACTCCTCAGTTCGGACAAGGGCCCTTTGACTACCTCTGGAGCACCTCATCTGAATCGAACACAGAAACGTTTGACGCAGGCGATGAAGGTGTCTATACAGTCTCTATTACCGACTTCTGTGATAGAAGTCTGGAAGAAGAGTTCACCGTTATTGAACCCGACCCCATCAACTTCTTTGAAGTCGACGACTTCTATTGTATGGCACAATTCACGGGAGACTTGGTGAGCGGAGGTGCAGAACCGTACACCTATATCTACAATCAAGATTCCTTGAGTACCATGAACAATCCGGTCAATTGGACGGCTTTATACCCAGGTGTGTATGACGTGGTCATCATCGATCAATGCGATCAATCGCAAACGTTTGAACTGGTCTTTCAAGTGTGTGACACCCATATTCCGAATGTATTTTCACCAGGAGTTTCGCCGGGATCCAATGACTTCTTCACCATTGAAGGTATCGCCGGATTCCCAAATAGCCGTCTGGAAATGTACAACCGATGGGGATTGCTGATCTTTGAATCGGACAACTACCAGAACCGTTGGGATGGAGAAGGAGCCTCAGAAGGTACCTACTACTATATCTTTAAGCGATCTGATGGCAAAGACTACAGTGGTCACTTAACCTTGATCCGGGGAGAATAATTCGGTTACCTGGCCGGTCGATGCGTGCGTTCTCATGACCGATTCCTGAGAATTCCCAAGCAACTTTTAGGTATTGTCTTGCATCTAAATTAAAATTGTAGGATAAAATCGAAGTTATGAGGATATTTTTGGCAGGTTTAGCGTGTCTTTTTACCGCGCACTTAAGTGCTCAAATTACAGCTACTTACGTTACTCCAGAAGAAGCAGTTGCTGCTTTGGTGGGCGAAGGTATCATTGTGGAGAACATTACTTTCACTGGCTCCTCTGTTCAACTAGGAGAAATGACTGGTGGTGAAGGAACCATTTTTGAGATCAACGAAGGCATCATCCTTTCATCGGCCGATGTATTCAACATTGATCCCATCCTAGGAGGATTTGGAGATGTTCCATTTGGCGAAGGTGTATCTGGTGATGCCGACTTGCTCACAATAGCCAATAGCGTTCCGCCGCTTATCGGACAAAACTTTACCGTTGGAAGTGTAAACGACATTTCGGTTCTCGAATTTGACTTTGTTCCAAGTGGTGATTCTCTCAACTTTAGCTACATTTTTGGATCCAATGAGTACCTGACATTTGTGAATACAACTTACAACGATGTATTCGCTTTCTTCCTATCTGGACCTGGTCTTGTTGGCCCTTATGACGCACCAGCAGGATTTCCTGATGGCGCAGTGAACATCGCCTTCGTTCCTGAATCAGATCCTGTCTTGCCCATTACGATCAGTTCGGTAAACAACGTTCTAAACGATGAATACTACATTGACAATCCAAGTGGCACCGATATTCAGCAAAACGGTTTTACGGTAAAACTAACCGCCGAAGCGCAAGTGATTTGCGGGGAGACTTACCATATTAAACTGGCTATTGGTGATGGTACAGATACCGCGTTGGAGTCCATCGTTGTCCTCGAATCAGGATCTTTTGCTTCAAACGCCGTGAGCATTTCTTCAGGTGTTGACAACCCTCCTCCTTTTCTATCTTCGAACCAAGTCTTCGAAGGTTGTGTAGACGGATATTTTACTATTTACCCTCCATTGAACCTTATGGAGGCCGATACAATTCAACTCAACGTATTCGGAACGGCAGAAAACATCATCGATGTCGAGGAAATTCCAGCAGAGGTAATCTTCCAGCCTGGGCAAGATCCTATTCAAATTCCTCTTGTTCCTATCTACGATCAAATTACCGAAGGAACTGAAACGCTTACGCTGCAATACACCTACTACAATACTTGCGGTGACCTAGACACAGCTAGCGCCTCGATCGAAATCGTGGACTACATAGATATGGAACTCGAATTGGACGATCTTTTCATCTGTCCCGATGCCAGTGCAACCCAAAACGGAACCCCAAGCAACGGACAAGGACCCTTTGATTACGTGTGGAGCTCAGGTGGCGAGTCGAGCAGCGAAACGTACAATTCAGGCGATGCCGGATCCTACAATGTCGCAATCACGGATTTCTGTGACCGCACCATTACACAAGACTTTCTTGTAACTGAGCCAGACCCAATTGTTTGGAACGAGCCTATTGAACAGTATTGCGTCGGACAATCTACGGCCGATATGGTATCCGGTGGTGCCGAGCCGTATAGCTTCAACTACAACATGGATTCGCTTGTCATTGGAGGCGATGGCGGGCAATATTGGCAGGCACTCTACCCAGGTATTTACCCAGTCCTCATAACCGATCAATGCGATCAGTCGAATGTTGTGATCTTCAATTATATCGTATGCGACACCCATATCCCGAACGTATTTAGCCCAGATACAAGCCCCGGTTACAATGACTCGTTTGAAATTGATGGAATCGTTGGTTTCCCGAATTCTACACTTCGCGTTTACAACCGTTGGGGTGGGTTGATCTTCGAAAGTGAAAACTATAGAAACGAATGGGACGCAACAGGACAATCGGATGGAACCTACTACTACATCTTCGAAAGATCAGATGGTGAGAGTTTCAGCGGTCATGTCTCGGTGGTTCGCGGTAAGAAATAAGAGATTTTTTATTAGCCATTCGGCAAATGCATAGCAGAGCCAAAGGAAATTAATCGGACACCACAAGGTTTTCACCGGTCATTTCCTTTGGCTTTTCTATGTTCAAAAGAGCCAAAACTGTTGGCGCAACATCAGCAAGAATTCCGTTCTTAACCTGGGTCGTTTCCGAATCAAGAATGTACATTGGAACGGGGTTCAGACTATGGGCTGTATTCGGACTGCCGTCGGCATTGACTGCAAAATCGGCATTGCCATGGTCGGCAATAATGATGAATGAATAGCCCAATTCCTTTCCTACGCGCACCACTTCCCGTACAGACGAATCTGTCGTCTCACAAGCTTTTTTAATCGCTTCAAATACGCCGGTGTGGCCTACCATATCGGGGTTTGCAAAATTCAGACATATAAAGTCAGGCTGTTCTTCTTGCATGCGCTTGCAAATCGCTTGAGTTACTTCGGGTGCGCTCATTTCAGGCTGTAAATCATAGGTAGCCACTTTGGGAGAATTCACCATAATTCGACTCTCGCCCTCGAAATTAAGCTCCCTTCCCCCATTGAAGAAGAATGTTACATGCGGATACTTCTCAGTTTCTGCAATTCTTACCTGCGTCTTTCCGGCATGGGACAACACTTCGCCCAAAGTATTCTTCAAATTCTCCTTGTCGTAAACTACGCGCACATTTTTGAATGTTCGGTCGTAGTTGGTCATCGTTACATAATACAAATCCAAGGTCTTCATCCCGTGATCCGTATGGTCCTTTTGGGTCAACACCTCTGTAATCTCTCGACAGCGGTCGGTCCGAAAATTGAAGCAAATCACCACATCTCCAGGCGCTATCACCCCTTGCACTTGGCCCTGATCATCGCGAATAGAACAAGGCTCGATAAACTCATCTGTCACACCCGACAAGTACGATTGTCTGATGGCATCACTTGCACGCGTAAAATGTTCACCCTTTCCGGAAACGAGTAAATTGTACGCCTTCGCAACGCGCTCCCATCGTTTATCTCTGTCCATAGCGTAGTAACGACCGATCACAGATGCAATTCGGGTTGGGCTGCCTTGGATATGCTGCTCAAGCCGTTCGATGAACTGAAGGCCCGACTTCGGATCACAGTCCCTTCCATCGGTAAAAGCATGAATGAAGGACTTTTGGATATTCATTTGCGCAGCTAAATCACATAAAGCGTGAAGATGACCCTGACTTGAATGCACACCACCTTCTGAAACCAAACCGATAAAATGAACCGAAACCTTGTTTTCCTTGGCGTAATTCATGGCCTCGACCAAAGCACCTTCCTTCATAAAGTCTCCTGACGCAACTGCTCTATTAATTTTCAATAGATCTTGATACACCACCCGTCCAGCTCCGATATTCATGTGCCCTACTTCCGAATTGCCCATTTGACCAGCTGGCAGACCGACATTCTCGCCATCAGTGAGCAATTGCCCAACTGCCGCTGAAGAGTCTAGAGAGTCGACAAAAGGTGTATTCGCTTGATAAATTGCGTTGGAATCGTCCAAGCGGCCTTTCCCCCAGCCGTCCATGATGATTAAGCAAACTTTTTTATCCATTTAACGAGAAGTTAGCGGGAGTGACACCTGAAAGATGCTTCCCTGTGGTTGATTGTCTTCGATTGAAATTTTTCCCAAATGAGCTTTGACGATTTGATTTACGATGAACAAACCCAATCCAGTGCCTTTGGAACGGCGTACCGACTCTTCGCCTGAACGGTAAAATCGCTTGAATACGTGCGGTCTTTCACCTTTGGAAATCCCCAAGCCTTGATCGCGCACTTCGAAAATTGCACTGCCACCTTCTTGCTTCAGCACGACATGAATTTCACTTCCTTTTTCACTGTATTTCGCTGCATTGTCCACCAAATTGATGATCACCGATTCGAGCAAATCTTGATCTCCTGTAACATGGATATCTTCATTTAGATCAAACTTCACCTGATGATTCCGCATGACGGTTTCGTGAAGAGACTTGAGACTTCGCTTGGCCAGCGCACTAAAATCAACACTTTCCTTGACGTACAAGCTATCCCCCTGCTCCATGCGCGCAACGACAAGTACATTGTCTGCGATAGAACTCAGTCGCTTGTTATCAGCAATGGCCGTATTGATTATTTCGACTCTTTTAGCCTCCGGCAAATCTTTCTTTAGCAATGTCTGCAACATAAGTCGAACAGAGGCCAGTGGCGTTTTTAATTCGTGGGAGACCGACAAGACAAAGTTTCGTTCGGCCTTGGCTATTAGAGCTTCACGCCTCATGTAGCGGTGGACAAAGATCATCCCTGCGATAAGGATGGTCAGAAAAACGACCCCTTCACCGATGATCATGTAAAAACGTTTTGAGAAATAGTTCTCATCCAACAAAGATGTACCGCCGAGATCTTGGTTAATTTCCCAAAACATGCGCAGTTCTTCATTGAGGGTAATCAAGGTAAATGCCCACCAAACGAACTGCAGGATGACATATCCGGCAAGGAGGTAGAAGAGAATGCGTCCTTGGGTTTTCATTGGGCAAAAATCGGAATTAAAAAAGGGAAATTTCAAAGCCATGCCCATCAATTCAGATGTTCATTGTCTTTGGAATTTCCCTTTCAATATGTTGGTAATGGAATTACTTCCCTCCTCGCGTTGAACGCACGGGCTGAGTGCTTCCTTGCGGAAGATTAGGCTTTTCCATAATGATGTGTGCTTCCGATCCCTGACGAGTAGCCGTCGTGAACGAAGTAACAACTTTGAAACCTTCTGAATTGAGGGCGTTGATCGCATCTACAGCCGATGTATAGCGCTTTGCTCTCAAGGCTTCCATTTTCACAACCGCTTCTTTGTCGGCCAAGATTTCCTTGAAATTAGTACCAAACTCAATACGTGCAGATGACGTACCTGTGCCTGTAGTCAGCACTATTTCGGCATATACAAATCGGTTTCCAGTCATATCGACTTCAGAGGTGTTTTTCGCTCCAGGTTTGGTAGCTCCCCCGTCACGTCCTTGTGCCATCATCATCATTGGCGCACATACCAAAACAATTAAAATAAGTCTTTTCATTTCTAAGCATTTAAATTCGAGTTGGGCGAAGATACGAAGATGTGGACTTAAATGATTTAACAAAAAGTTAAATAGCCCCAAGAATCTTCGCAAACCTGTCGCTTTTCCTACAAAAGATTACGTCGAAATCTGATAACCTTAAGCCGACTTTGAGAGTTAATTTGGAGACGTACATTAATCTCGCAGCCATGAAAAACATTTTTGTCCTTTCCTTCAACAATCTCGGTCTAGACTTTTGGAAGAAGCATTTAGAAATTCAAAATGTAGAACGTATCTACCAATTCACTTCTGCCGAAACTTGCCTAAAATCAATGAACTGCGAACCTGACTTGGTCATCGTCGACGATTATTTCTCAAACACCAAAGAAGGAGACCCCGACGCCATAGTAGTCCTGGAAGCGATCCACACCATGTTGCCCAATACTATTTGTCTGCACATAAGTCCCACCCACTGCTACAACGCAAAGTTCGACCCCAACACCAACACGTATTGTTCTAACTTCAACCAGGACATTCTGAACAAAATGAATTTGGTGTTGAACAATGAGCTTATGGAGAAACAAAGCACTCCGACGTCATAATAACCACCCCACAGAAAATCTCCTTCGACACAAGCAAAGCGCCTAATCCTCCAAAATAACGGCCTACACCTGGATTATTCCATGATCCATATGTATCAAAAGCCCTGGCACCCATATCAAAGCCGACTCCCTGCGGTCGTTGATGTCTTTTTTGCGTTTGGGACTATCTCGAATGGATTCGGCTTGACCCCTTGAACGTATTAATCGAGCTAAAATCAACGATAGTTCTACACCTGGATTATTCCATGATCCATATGTATCAAAAGCCCTGGTACCCATATCAAAGCCGACTCCCTGCGGTCGTTGATGTCTTTTTTGCGTTTGGGACTA
>JADFAK010000044.1:0-3040 GCA_015665315.1 Flavobacteriales bacterium
CATATAATAAGCACCGTTCCATCCGTCGCCGAATGAATCGTACATATCGATCACAACTTCGTTCAAGTCGCAGTCTTGCTCGTACTCACATGAGTCATCCGAGCATCCAGCAGTAGAATCGTAGTTGATCGCATTCGGATCCATGCAACCAGGGTAGGTGCATGAATCATCGTTTGTATTGGCGTTTGGATCGTAGTTACAAGCCTCCGGATCAGTACAACCGAATACTTGATTGTTGCATCCATCGGCATTAATACCAAATGAAGCCTCCGAAGGCGCGCCGCCAAATGCTAGAACATTGCCATTGTAAGAAACAGTCCATTCAATTTCGCTGTCGAATGAGCCTCCGCCAACAAAAATATTGTAGCATCCATCGGCCAGACAAAGCGTTGAAATTTCTTGCGATCCGGTTGCCATGCTTCCTTCGGCAACAAAGACTCCTTCTTCATTCATCACCATATAAGATGCACCATTCCATCCGTCGCCGAATGTATCGTACATGCTTAAAGTAACTTCATTCAATTCACAAGTCCCTGCATATTCACATGAGTCGTCCTCACATCCAGCAGTGCTGTCATAATTCGATGCTTCTGGATCGAGGCAACCTGGGTAGGTGCACGAGTCATCATCGAAATCGGCATTCGGGTCAAAGTTACACGCGGCTTGGTCTGTACAACCGAGTTCAGGATCAGGCGCACAATTCGGATCGTTGATTCCAAATGAGGCAGATCCGATACTTCCTGTTTCGAGTTGACCGATAACCAATACTGTATCAAAGGTTACTACGGTGATCAAACCTCCGTTCCATCCGTCGCCAAATGAATCGTACATATTAACTGTATAACAACCGTCTGCCAGGCAAGCAGTCGAAGTATAAGCCGCGTCACTGTCATAACCAGAGCCTGAGGCTACGATTACGCCATTTGAATCTGTGATATCCCAAGAAACTTCTGAGCCGAAAGCTCCGGTAACAAGAGCGATCGTAACTTCATTGTCCGGACAATCCTGTCCGACAAATGAGTTGACCGAGAAGAAAAACGAGAGTACCAGAAAAATCTTGGTAACTAATTTTAATTGCATAGGTGAGGGTTTTGGTTTACGGTAATTGATTAATGGTGTTTTAGTAATGCCGAGGAAATTAATCAATTCTCTCAAAAACAACGAATTAATCTTCGTAAATCATTGAATCACACCACTGCCTATCAACTCGTCACCATCGTACCATGCTGCAAACTGCCCTGCTGCGACACCGCGTTGTTCCTTTTCGAAAAGGATGTATAAATAGGAATCCTGAAAAATTAACTTGGCTTTTACCAGAGGTTGGCGATAGCGGATGCGAACCATGTACTCCCTATGATCTCCTTCTCGCATGATATGATCTGGTCGGATAAAATGCACCTCAGATTCGTGGATTTTCAACCCCCTGCGATGCAACCCTGGGTGGTCGTCTCCTTGGCCTGTGAAAACAATGTTGCTTTCAACATCAGTGGCGATCACAAATGAGGGGAGTGGTCGTCCGCCAACGTTGACACCTTTGCGCTGACCGATCGTATAAAAATGAGCTCCTTGATGCTCAGCGACCACGGCCCCCATGTCGGCCGTATAATTTGGAACATAACATTTGCCTTCTAAGTCCGAAAGGTTTTGAAGCGCTGTGGTCTTTTGGTCCTGTGAAACTACAGGGTCGATTTCCACCACCTTTCCTTCTTTTACGGAAAGTTGTTGTTGAAGAAATACAGGCAGCTTGACTTTACCAATAAAACAAAGGCCTTGCGAGTCTTTTTTTTCTGCCGTGACGAGGTCAAGTTCTTTGGCCTTAACTCTTACTTCAGGTTTTGTGAGATCTCCAACAGGGAAAAGGGCCTTTGCTAATTGTTCTTGGTTGAGCTGACAGAGAAAATAACTTTGATCCTTGTTGTCGTCGACACCAGCTAAGAGTTGATGAATATCACCGAGTTCGGGGTCCGTCACTGTTCGCCTACGGCAATAGTGTCCAGTAGCGACAAATTCCGCTCCTAGTTCGAGCGCGGCCTTTAGGAAAATATCAAATTTGATTTCGCGATTGCAAAGAATATCTGGGTTGGGAGTCCGACCTTTTTGATATTCGTCGAACATGTAGTCGACAATTCGCGTGTGGTAATCGGCACTCAAATCAATAACCTGAAATGGAATCCCCAATTTCTCAGCTACGAGCATCGCATCATTGCTGTCGTCAATCCACGGACATTCATTGTTGATAGTGACAGACTCGTCGTGCCAGTTGCGCATGAACATGCCAATGACCTCATGACCTTGTTCTATTAATAGGGCCGCAGCAACACTTGAATCGACCCCACCTGACAAACCAACAACTACTCGTGACATGCTGCAAAATTAGTGCAATATGGTGGAGTAGACCTAGGCTTTGTGAAAAGTTTAGAAATGCGTGTAGGATACTTCTTACAAGGTGAATGGGGTATTCACCTACAGCAATTCCCTTGTGTCGAATCTACATTTACAGTAATTCTAATTTATCAAACGCTACAATGGAATTCGTTAAAACAGTGCTTTTGCTCGATGATAACCCCAGCTGTAACTTCATTATGGGAGAGTTTATCAAGCTTGCCGATGATTCCATTCAAATCTTGTCTGCCGAATCCGTGCAAGAAGCTTTGGAAATTCTTGATGATCCAGATATTATTTTCCCTGATGTTATTTATGTCGACTTGAACATGCCTGTCCAGAATGGATTCGATTTTATTCAAGTGTTTGAAAGACGATATTTTGAACATTATCCGCATTGTCGCCTGTTCATGCTCACTTCCTCATTGCGCTTCGAGGACAAAAACCATGCGATGACATACCAAAGTGTGCGGGATTTCGTTTCTAAGAATGATATTGATCATTTTCTCAGAAATTCTTTGATAAAGGCAGTCGCCTGAAAATCAACAAAGTAGCGTTTTTTCTTTCTTTTTTCTCCTTTTTTTGAGTGATTTTCTGCGTTTAACAATTCCGCAAACTTGCTCATTTTCCCTCTGCGATTGGTTTTTCCGCAAAACAT
>JADFAK010000044.1:3050-15152 GCA_015665315.1 Flavobacteriales bacterium
GTCAAAAAAAAATCGGTTATTTCGGTTTAGATTGGCAACCATTGATGTGGTACTCCGTCTAATTTAAAGTTAAAGTACATGTACGATCCTGATCTAAATGAATTGATCGACGGATGTGTTGAAGGGAACCGTAAGTCGCAGGAGCGCATTTATCAGATGTTTTATGGTAAGATGCTCGGCGTATGCTTACGTTATACCAAAGACATGAGTCAGGCTCAGGATTTGTTACAGGATGGGTTTATCAAGGTTTTTACGAACATTGGCAAATTCAACCGAAGTGGTTCTTTCGAAGGATGGGTGAGAAGAATCGTGGTCAATACGACCATCGATTATTTTCGGAAAAGCAAGAATGACTGGATTCTTCTTGGTGACAACCAATCTGCAGAGGATTTTGCAGAAGTAGAAGAAGACGAAGATGATGAGCCCTCAAGGGATTTTGATTCGGATCAAGTCATTGAAGCCATGCAAAAATTATCACCGGCTTATCGTACGGTGTTTAATATGTATGTGTTTGAGAACTTGCAACATAACGAGATAGCTGAAAAGCTTGGAGTGAGTGTTGGTACGTCAAAGTCCAATCTCGCCAAAGCAAGAAAGAACTTGAAACAAATATTACTAACCGAGTATCGAAACGCAGATGAGCAATAACCTTAGTAACTTCGATCAAAGTGTCCGTAAATCAGTTGAGGGCTTTGATGCACCTTATGACGCAAATAGTTGGTCGGCATTGTCGAGCAAGCTTGATGCAGCATCATCTTCATCCTCTTCAAATTATTTATGGGCCGCACTCGCAGCAGCTGGGTTGTTCGCAGCAACCGGAATATACCTTTACTATCATGTCCAAAATGCCGCTTGTGAAGCTTCTCTCGTAGGCACAACGATGAAAATCGAACGGGGTACAGCTTATGACGGTGTGTTCATGAAAATGGATGATTCTACACATGCAGGTGCTATTAAAGGTATTGATGTTGAAACCACGCTTGATGAATCACTTGCTCTTGATGAATCAATTGGAGAACAAGATTTTGCAATGAATGCAAACGACGTTTCTCAGTCCAACTCAAATGTGAATTCTACAACCAATAAGATCTCTTCAAAGCCAGGTTCCGATCTCAACAATCCTAATAATGCCAATTGGTCGGTGATTGATGATCGAAATTCTACTGAAAACAGCGAAGGAGCTGTTGCTGATAAGGCAGAAGGTAAGAAGTCTAAGGACGACGAAGGGTCTAGTGAAAATGCGCTTGCTTTTGCTCCTAGTCTTTCTGAGGCCTGCGTTGGAGTTGAGGTTACTTTTGATTTGCAGACCGGAGATGTCGATGGCAATTACTTGTGGAATTTTGGAGATGGAAATTTCTCCAACGCCCCAAACCCAACACATAAGTATGCCAAATCTGGTAGCTATGATATTTCACTTTCCGTGACCTCCAAAAGTGATGGTAAGATTCGTTCTACTACCATGAAGGAAATGATCCTCATCAATCCGAAACCAAACGCCGATTTCGAATGGGAGTTTGTGAATTCACCAGGACATGAGCCGCAAGTCTCTTTCAAGAACACCAGTGAAATGGCAACTGATTGTCTCTGGGTATTTGATGAGAAAGACACAAGCACAGAAATTAATCCATCTACTTCATACGATTCGAAAGGTCGTCATGTTGTCCTCTTGTCTGCCGAAAATGAATTCGGATGTATCGACGAGAAGTATGCTTATATCAGCATAGATTCTGATTATAACCTCTTAGCCCAAGAAACAATGACACCCGGAGTTGAAGGTCCGCAAGGAGTTTTCATGCCTCTAGGGTTGAAAAAGAAAGATGTGGACTTTAAGCTTACCGTCTATGACAACAAGCAACCCATCTTCGAGAGCACCAACAAGTTCAAGCCATGGGATGGTCAACTCCCTGGTGGTGAGTTTGTTGAGAGCGGTTCTTATCCGTGGGTAGTTATCATTTATAACCGCTACGGAGAAGAAGAGAAGTATTACAGCGGTACAATTACAATTACACCTTAACCAAAACAAACTCATAACTGAGAAGGTCTGTTTCAATTGATTCAGGCCTTTTTTTTATTTTTGTATTAACGCTCACCAAATGATCGCCAATTGGCGTTAGGCCTTGAGAAGAAACTTAACCAGTTTGTCGCCCAACATTTCTCTTTGTCTGATTGTCACTTGCCTTCTGTGCTGGTGCTTTCAGGTAGGAGCTCAGGTCTCTGTTACAAATGCCACCGATTGTGGGTCTTGTAATGGTCAGGCCGAATATGTCTGCGTTTTATCACCTGCCTCGACTGTCGATTGGTCTAATTTGACTGGTTATGCCTCCCAAGAAGTAAATGTCCCCAATTCGACAATTGCTGGTCTTTGTCCCGGAGTCTACCTTGTTACAGAGAGTTTTCTCGATCAATCTGTATCGAATTATTTCGTCATCTGTAGTGATCTCACCAATTTACCAGAAGTCGTAGAAGTAGATGTCTGTGCCGAACAAGATCCAGAGAGTCTTTTGGCCTTTCTCAATACCGCAGAGGCTGGCTCATGGTTGGATCCTCTGCTGCAGCCGCATAATGGGATGTTTGACCCTGATGTTGACCTTGGTGGACTCTACACCTTTGTAGTCGATGAAAATGGTTGCAACGTTTCAACGGGCGTAATTGTCAACGTGAATAATCCCGCCAATGCTGGATTGGGTACTACGTATCTTATTTGTGAAACGTACAACACTTTCTTTTTGACCGACCTGATGAGTGGTTCGCCCGATTATGGAGGTACATGGTACAATGAGTTTTTCCAAGTAGTCGACGGGTTTTATGATCCCGATACCATGGATTCTCAGCTATTTACCTATATCATAGATAGTGTCCCCGGTTGTCCCGCTGAGTTTAGCACGATGTACGTCATCGAAAACCAACTCCTCGACCCAGGTGATGATAGCCAAGTGCAGGTATGTCCCAATGCCCTGCCTTTCAATATGACCGCAGCCCTCGATGGAAACCCCGATCAAAGTGGTTCTTGGTATGATGATTCGTTTGACCCCGTTTCGGAAATTTTCGATCCGTTGACCATGCTACCAGGCGAATATACCTACCTCGTTCCAGGCGATTCTCCTTGTCCAAGCTTGGAAGCAACACTCGATGTGACTTTTACATTGGGGATTTCTGCAGGTGACGACGCCAATGTTACGCTGTGCTCAGCCGGAGCTCCCGTAGATCTTTACGATGAATTACTCGGCAACCCAACCGCCGGTGGAATCTGGACCGATGACAACGGTGATGTGATAGATCCTCAAATTGATCCCTCAAACACCGATGATGGCCAGTACACCTACACAGTTTCCGCTGTTGGTTGTCAGCCCGACGCTGCCGTAATTACAGTCGAAATAGAAAATCAACTTACGGCCGGACCGAACCAGAACCTCAGTCTGTGTGAACCTAATTCCTCCATTGACCTGGGTGATTTGCTCCACGCCAATGCCGATCTTGGAGGAATATGGACGAATATCAACAACGCTATCATAGATCCCGTAGTCGATTTAGTCCCCAACACTGTGGTCTATTATTACTACAATCAAAACAATCCGCTTTGCCCCAATAGCATTGCGCAGTATGGCATAACGACCGATCCACAACCTCCTTCGGGTTCCGATTTGAATCTGGTTTTTTGCGAATCTGAGCCCCCAGTCGATCTAAGTCAATTTCTTTTTGACGATGAAGGTTTCAACTCCTCCTTTACCGATCCAGATGGTGTGGCAGCCCCGCTAATTTTTAATCCAGCCGTTGGACTACCCGGAGCCTTCGTGTATACCGTGCTGTCGGAAAATACTTGCCCAGATTCAGAGATCCAGCTGGATGTTGAGGTTGAAACCTTGGCTTTCGGGAATTTCAATGCAGAATTGGAGTTTTGTTCATCAAACGATCAAGTCATTTTGGTAGACGAGGTTGCGCAATTGAACGGACTGGCTGGCTCTTGGTACGATGAGGACAACATGCCTATTGACGGGGTGTTCAATCCTGCGACAGATTCCTCATTGACTGCTTTGTTTATTGTCGACAACGGCAATGTTTGCCCTCCCAGTCTGGCGACCATCGATGTTCAAGTGGTACAACTTCCCAACGTCGGCCCGGATCAAGAGCTTTCCATGTGCGTCAATTCGAATCAAGTGGATCTGCAATCTACTTTGACTGGCGAGAATGTGGATGGCGGACAATGGACTTTCAACGGAAATGGAACGGACGGTAATTTTGATCCTACATCGAACGAACCGGGAATCTACGTCTATGAGATTCCTGCTTTTGGCCCCTGCCCAGGGACTGAAGTAAGTGTCGATGTGAGCGTCGATATGGGAGTCGCCGTGAACGCTGGGGCCGACACTTCTTTTTGTGCTTCGGCAACTCCTGTGCAACTCGGAGCGGCGGCCAATGCAGGGTATTCGTATCAGTGGTCACCCTCACTTTATTTAAGTAATGATGCAACGGCTAGCCCCATTTTTAGCTACGACGGCGACATCTATACTTCTGAGTTTATTGAGTTCGTCGTTACTGCGAGCAATGGAACATGTGATCTTCAGGATACTGTACTAGTTGAAATATTTGGCCTGCCCCCAGTCGATTTGGGTCCGGATATCACGGAGTGCGAGCAAGTTGAAATCACACTCTCGGCCAATAGCAACGGGGTCGATTATTCGTGGACACCCGCTTTGTGGTTTGCGAATCCCAATGCAGTCGGACAAACTTTCGAATTGACCCAATCTGGAACCGTTGAAGTACAGGTAGTCAACGGCGAGGGATGTGTTTCTGCAGACCAGGTATTTATTGAGGCCTTGGAGGTGCCGCATGCTAGTTTTGATGCCAATCCCATTGAAGGATGCTCTCCGCTGACCGTTCAACTATTCAATACAAGCGAAAATGATGCTTTTACAACCTATGAATGGGTTTTCGAAGATGGGACTTCCACGGTAGAACAAGATCCTTCCTTTGTCTTTCTAGAAGAGGGTTTACATGACGTTTCTTTAATAGCGACAAGCGCAAATGGCTGTTCTCAGTCGCTCACATATTTCGATTACATCGAGGTTCATCCCTCGCCCTTGGCTTTCTTTGAGACCAATTTGGATGAGCAAACAGTGATCAATCCAATCGTGTATTTCGACAACTTGTCTGTCGGTGCTACGGGCTATCTCTGGACTTTCGCCGAATGGGGAAACTCCTTGGAATTTGAGCCAATTGTTGAATTCCCATCCACACCGGATGCTACTCACCACATCTGCCTAGAAGTAATCAACCAATTTGGATGCGTCGATAGTATTTGCCGTGATATCTTCATTCCAGGAGAGTTTTGGATTTTTGCACCCAATGCTTTTACTCCGGATGGCGATGGCATAAACGATGTCTTCATTCCCATCGTGCGGGGATACGATCCCGAAACGTACACCTTCAGTATTTTCAGTCGGTGGGGTGAATTGATTTTCTCAACGACAGACCCAAGCATGCCTTGGGTAGGGGATAATAAACAAGGCAACCATTTTGTGCAGAATGATGTCTTTATATGGCAAGTTGTAGTCAACGATGCCTATTCGGCTGAGACCAAGAAGTTTACCGGTCATGTTTCCATTATTCGGTAACCCTTGGAATGGATGAGAGTCCTTCCATGTGGACAATAGGTTATAAGATTGCAAGAATTGAAACTAGCAAAACGTATTTTTGCGACAAATAACCTAGCAGAATGTTCGGAAGATTATCGGCCTTATTTATTTTCACTTTATTCCTTTTAGGTCTGACAAGTGTCGCTCAAGACAATATTTTCATTTCCAATGGTTCAGTGACAACCTGCGAAGGAAGTTTCCAGGACGACAATAGTGGGGGAGCAGAAGGCTCACCATACAGTGATACAGATTATACATTCACGATTTGTCCCGATAACCCTGGAGATGTAATCCAAGTCAATTTTGTGGCTTTTGGTTTGCAAACCTCTCCAAACCCGAACAACAGCGATTACCTTTCAATTTTTGACGGCGACAATACAGGTGAGAATTCACTTGGTGATTATGCCGGTACCGCATTACAAGGAATTGCAGTAACAGGAACTGTAAATAATACTAGTGGGTGTCTGACATTCGTCTTTACCAGCAATACAGGAAATACTTCTGGTGCTCCAGGATGGGAAGCTATCATTTCATGTACAACACCATGTGCACCTCCAACAGCCGGAGCCGAAATCCTCGATCCTGTTCCCAGTGCGGGCTCAGAATATGTCGGTGTTTGCGTAGGTGAACCAGTGACTTTTGGAGACGACGGTTCTTTTTCTGAACCCGGATTTACTCTGGCCAACTACATTTGGGATTTTGACGATGAGTCCATTGAGGAAGGAGCAAACTTGACCGAAGTAACGCACGTTTTTGATGAGCCGGGCGAGTACATCGTCAATCTAATCGTACAAGATAACAACGGATGTTTCAGTCTGAACGTCGTACCCATGCAAGTACTCGTTTCAACTATTCCCTTGTTTAGTACCGAGTTTACCGAAGAATTTTGCCTAGGCGGACAAGGTGTCATTGATGGTACTGCTTTGCAAAGTGTCACATGGACTGCGCTGCCACCGCAAGTGGTATCAGGAGAGACTTACCTGGCCGATGGAGCAGGATTTAGCTTTTCATCCGAATTGACTTTCGACTATTTTGAACCCGATGCGGTGCTCGAAGATTGTGACGATCTTCTTTCCGTTTTTGTTAATATTGAACATAGTTACTTAGGTGATCTGGGCATGTTTATAGAGTGTCCAAATGGCACTTCAGTAAACCTTATTGATTGGGGAGATAATACAGGTGGCGGAACTTTCTTAGGTGAATGTGTGGATGACGGAACTACAATACCAGGAGAGGGCTATGATTACGGTTGGCAACCTGGTCTAACAAATGGTAATTTATATGATAATAACAGTTCGTCCGTCACCTACACCAATAACGCCGGACAAGTAGTTACAGGTAACATTGTAGATCCTGGCTTTTACGAAAGTGACGAAGATCTATGTAACCTTGTCGGTTGCCCCTTGAATGGAACGTGGACTTTTAATGTAACAGATAACCTGGCGATCGATAACGGATATATTTTCGAATGGGGAATGGAATTCAATCCAAATCTCTATCCGGATGTGACCACTTTTACACCAGAAATTGGCCTAGGCCTTGACTCAACTTGGTGGGACGGACCATTTGTCGTTACTGAATCGCCTGACGGTAATATCATTACCATAGAGCCAGATGCACTCGGTGATTACGAGTATACCTACTACGCCACGAACAACTTCGGTTGCACCTTTGACACCACGATAACAGTGAGCGTTGTCCCTGGACCTGAGATTGATGCGGGCGCCTTTTGGACAATTTGCGATGACAATGTCCAACTCGATCCCAACGTAACTGTCGATGGAGTAGATGCCGATTGCATTCTTACTCTTGAAATGTTAGACACATTCGGTGATGGATGGAACGGCTGTGCAGTCGACTTCGTGGTGGATGGAGTAGTGATCGAAACGCTTACTTTGAATGGAGGAGATGCCGATATGGGCTCTGTTGTACTACCTGGTGGAACCACCTTTCAGGCTGTATTTGTAGCTGGAGGTTTTATCAATGAAGTCTCCATGAATCTCTTCGATGATGGAGGCAATGTCATCTATTCGGGAGGTCCAGGTGGATTTGTCGATGGACAAATTCTATATGAAGGTCTGTGCGGTGGATACGGAGACTATATCTTCGAATGGTCACCGGCCGACGGACTGTCCGACCCCAACGTCCCGAATCCTATCGCCGACGTAAATCAAGAAACTACGTATACAGTAACTGTATATCCCGAGGGATATGAAGGATGTGCCGCAACGAGTCAAACGACGGTCGGACTGGCCTATACTTATGTAGTTACTGGAGAGGATATTCCTTGTAGCGGTGATATTGCCCAAATTGAAGTAGAACTCGACGGAGAGCCAGACGACGCTCCATGGGAACTCAACCTCATTCTTGGCAACGATACCTTACAGACCATCGATACCAATGGTGGAACAAACATATTTGAAGTTGCAGATGGAGGTTATTTTATTGTGAGCGTCTCAAACGATGCATGCTCCTATACGACGGAGGTTCCAGTGAGTGCTCCCCCAATTTATCAACTTATTGCAAGTCCAGACACAACCATTTGCATCGATGGAACAGCGACCCTGTCGGCTTGGGCTACCGAAGATGCCGACACAACATGGACCTATTTCTGGAACAATAACTTAGGTGTCGGAAGTACGATCGACGTGAATCCTGCTGTTGATCAATTGTACAGCGTTTATGTGATCGACAACCTCGGCTGCGAATCGGATCCAGTGCTTGTTCAAGTCGACTTATATGATCCGTTGTCGGTCATGGCCATGGATGACGACATCATTTGTTTGGGTGACGAAATCACACTCGATGAAGCAGCCAGTGGCGGATTGGCACCTTATTCATTCACTTGGTACAACCAGCAGCTTCCGGGCGTGACGATGGATGGAGCCGAAGTCGATGTAACACCAACCATGCCATCTACCTACTGCGTGCAACTCACAGATGCTTGCGAAACACCAATGGATGAGGACTGTGTTTTCATAGACATCGAAGAATTAATAGACCCCCATTTTGTCGCCGATACCTTGGCCGATTGCTTCCCAGTTTTAGTGAATTTCAACGGGGTGGCCGATAATACCAACATAATTGCGAGTGCCGAGTGGGATTTTGGCGATGGTACACATTCTTCAGCGATTGATATGACTGCGCACAATTTCTGGCAGTCTGGTCAATATACTGTGTCATACACGATTACATCGGTCGACGGTTGCGTATACAGCGATACAGTTGTAGACATGATTCATGCTTACCCGTATCCAATTGCCGATTTCACCAGCAATCCCGAGCTGGCTATCTTGCCGAATAGCACTTTCGAGATGATCAACTTGTCCCACGACAATGATCTAAACTTTTGGCAGTTTGCCGAATATGGAGAATCGACCGAAGAAGAACCGGAAATTACTTTCCCAGGAAACAACATTGGTGAATACCTAGTAACCTTGATCGTAACGAATGAATTTGGTTGCCAAGACTCCATCTCCAAAGAGCTTACTGTTCTGGAAGATTTCGTGATCTATGCGCCGAATGCCTTTACTCCAGATCACGATGGATTCAATGATTTTTGGTTTGTTCAGGGCATCGATGTCGATCCAGACCGATATGAAATCAATGTATTCAACAGATGGGGTGATTCTGTGTTTCAATCCCATGATCTGAACGCCGTTTGGGATGGTTCCGATCAAAGCGGTGACTACTTTGTTCCGGATGGCGTCTATCCATTCCTCATCGTTGCCCACTCCCTCACTACGGGCGAATTAAAGAAAATATCTGGCTCGGTTACTATTATTCGATAGGCTTATCAATTTCATGCAACTATCTAATCAACGAATGCGTCTTGAATTCGGTGGGAAACTTATGTCCGTGAGTTCCAGCTAATGGCTATATTTGATATCAAACAAGGAATTATGAAGTTAGTAAGAGGAATTGTCCTGGTAATGAGTGCGTTACTTTCGTTTGGACTGGTTGCCCAAGCCCAATCTGTTGAGGGTGAATTGCAAGAGTTTTTTGGGGAGAGCGCAGTCGCGCAAATGATGGACAACGGCACTTGGGAATATGAAGTGTTTCGCCAGACTCAAGGCTTCTATACGCAAGACCTAAACGGCAAAAAGGATATTTCACAATTTGCCGATGTTTCAGTTCTTTTACCAATTTCAGATGATCTAGGCGTGCTCGATCTCGATAAAATTGAAAATGGCATATTCTTGGCTCAATACAATCTTACCGTAGACAACGATCGCTACAGTTATTACAAACTAGGCGACACGGGGGTTCTCTTTATTGTCTATCCCGAAGTATTAATACAGAAGCTTTACGAGCAACAAAATCAATAATTGGATGAAGAAACTCTATGCAATTTCATTATCGATTCTAGGTTTACTTGCTTTTGTCTCTGTAAAAGGGCAAGTAAATATTTTCATGGAGGATGGATCTGTTACAGCCTGTTCTGGAAGTTTTCAGGACGACAACAGCGGTGGATCACAAGGTGCTCCATATTCTGATACTGACTATACTTTTACCATTTGTTCCGATTCACCGGGGGACGTGGTTCAAGTGGAGTTCGTGGCTTTTAATCTGCAGACTTCTCCGAACCCGAACAATAGTGATTATCTGACAATATACGATGGTGATAATACTGGCGAGAACTCATTGGGGTCATATACTGGAACTAATCTCCAAGGTCTAGCAGTAACTGGAACAATTGCTAATACCACCGGTTGTCTCACATTTGTTTTTACCTGCAATACGGGAAATACTTCTGGTGCTCCAGGTTGGGAAGCTTTAATATCTTGTACAACTCCTTGTGCACCTCCCACATCTGTCGGTGCAATTGTTGATCCAGAGCCTCAAGGTGATGAAATGTCTGTCGGAGTTTGTCTCGGACAGCCGATTTCTTTTAGCGACAACGGATCATTCGCCGAATCAGGTTTTACACTTTCAAATTACATTTGGGATTTTGGTGATGGAACCATTGAGGAAGGAGCGAATCTAACCGATATCGTACATGATTTTTCTGAGCCTGGTGAGTACATTGTCACCCTCACGGTACAGGATAATAATGGCTGTTACAGTCTAAACCTAGACCCTCTGCAGGTCTTGGTGTCCACCATACCAATATTTATTACCGATTTTACTCCGGTCATCTGTCTAGGTGGTGAAGGCTACGTTGATGGAAATCCGGTCCAAAATGTCACATGGACAGCCCTGCCTCCGCAAGTTGTGGCCGGCGAGACTTATTTGGCCGATGGTGCGGGATTTAGTTATTCAAGTGAATTGACTTTCGATTTCTTTGAGGCCGATGCGGTGCTTGAGGACTGCGATGATCTCATATCTGTGTTCGTAAACATGGAGCACTCCTATTTGGGTGACCTTGGAATCTATATTGAATGTCCGAACGGAACTGTTGTTAACCTCATCGATTGGGGATTGAATGGAGGAGGAGGAACCTTTCTTGGAGAATGCGTCGACGACGGAACAACTATCGCTGGAACAGGCTACGATTACGGTTGGCAACCTGGATTGACCAATGGCAACCTTGACGACAACAATAGTACCTCTGTATCCTACGTAAACAACGCGGGTCAGAATGTAACGGGCAATATTGTTGACCCGGGATTTTATGAAAGTGATGAAGACATGTGCAACTTAGTGGGTTGCCCATTGAATGGAACTTGGACCTTCAACGTGGTTGATAATCTTGCGATTGACAATGGTTATATCTTCGAATGGGGTATGGAATTCAATCCTTATCTGTATCCAGACGTGACGACCTTTACCCCTGAAGTTGGTTTAGGTGTCGATTCATCTTGGTGGGAAGGACCATTTATTAATTCGACAAGTGCCGATGGTAATGTCGCTTATATCGAGCCTCCAGCTTTGGGATTCTACGATTACACCTTCTTTGCAACGAATAACTTCAATTGTACTTTTGATACAACGGTAACTGTAGAAGTTGTTCCGGGTCCTGTAGTTGATGCCGGATTGGATCAAACATTATGCGGTGACCTTGAATTGGAGGCACTTATTTTATCGAACGACTTTCCTGCTCCTCCTTGTGAGTTCATCATTGAAATGTACAATGACAATAACAACTTTGGATGGGACGGAGCAAGTATTGATGTTACAGTTGCTGGAACATTCCAAGGTAACTACACGACTTTTAACAGTAGTACAGAACAGCCGATCTCTATCACATCTGGTGAAACGTTAACCATAAGCTACCTCAATAGCCCATGGGGTGCTACAGCAGGGAACGCCATCAATATTTACGATGATGCCGGAACCCTGATCTTTTCTTCTGCCGATGATCCTGCCGATGGAATTATTTTCGATGAGGCTGTATTGTGCACAGGTGATGGTCAGATTCAGTATGAATGGACTCCAGCTGCCAATTTAGATGATGCAAACAGTCCGACACCGAATGTGATTCAAGTCAACGGAGAAACTGTTTTTGAAGTTACTGCTTATCCTGCGG
>JADFAK010000157.1 GCA_015665315.1 Flavobacteriales bacterium
TTGCACATGTTTCCAATTTTCATGGGATCAAGAAAGTGCGCCGACTGGGACACAGTTATGAATTTGACCAAATCAAGTCATACGTGCGTGGTGATGATGTGCGAAGCATCAACTGGAAAGCGACCAGCAGGCGATCGACACTCATGGTGAACCAATACGAAGACGAGCGCGCGCAGCAAGTATATTGCATCATCGACAAAGGTCGGACTATGAAAATGCCCTTTGACGGGCTCAGTTTGCTCGACTACTCCATAAACACCTCCTTGGTGATCAGCAACATCGCTCTGAAGAAACATGACAAGTCGGGATTGATTTCCTTTTCTGACCGCATTGGCACAACGCTTAAAGCAGATCGGAGCAATGGTCAGCTCAAGAAAATCATGCACGCCCTTTACAACGAGAAGGAACATAAAAAGGAAGCCAACTATGAGATGCTCTACCGTGCGATCAAGAACATGATCCAGCAACGGAGTTTGATTTTCTTGTTTTTGAACTTTGAAACCGACTATTCATTGGACCGAGTATTGCCGATTTTGAGAAAGATCGCCAAGCATCATTTATTGGTGGTAGTACTATTCAAAAACACGGAGCTCGAGGCTTATACGGTGAATGATGCGTTAACTGTTCGCGATATATATGTGAAAACCATTGGCCGGAAACTGGCACACGACAAGCAAAACATGGTGCGCAAGCTGAGGAAGTTAGGGATTCAAACCTTGTATACGGAACCTCAAAACCTCTCCATGAACTCGGTCAACAAATACTTAGAACTGAAGAGCCGAGGCTTGATTTAAGTCCTTTTCAAGTCGCTTCAAGCTTCGGTGCAAGACAGCCATTTCACGCTTTCAATAAATACGTGTGAATAGTGTGGTCAATTTGGTGGTGCTCTGCCTTGTAATTTCTTACTTTTGCCAGAATGGAATTTTCTGCCATACAAATCGCGGAATTACTGCAAGGTACTGTTGAGGGAGACTCAAGTGCCTCGGTGAGTAAATTAGCGAAGATCCAAGAAGGAGTTGAAGGCTCACTGACATTCTTGGCTAACCCACAATACACATCATTTATCTATTCCACTGGCGCCAGTATCGCGATAGTCGGAGAAGATTTCAATGCTGAACAAGATTTACCGTCTACGCTCACATTGGTGCGTGTGGCAGATCCTCGCGCTGCTTTTGCCCAACTTCTTCATATTTATGGAGAAATGACAAAGCCAGCACCAGGCATACACCCTTCGGCCGTAATTGACGAGAGCGCAACTATCGGCGAAGGCGTGCATATCGGGCCAAACGTAAATATTGGAGCTCGTAGTGTTATAGGAACAGGCACAATTGTAGGTGCAGGCTGCACGGTTGAGCGCGATGTAGTTGTTGGTTCAAGTTGCCTATTTCATGCTGGCGTGATGGTATTGCATTCTACTATCATCGGTGATCATTGCACGATCCATTCCGGGACCGTTTTAGGAAGTGATGGCTTTGGATTCGCTCCTACCGATCAGAATAATTACGAGAAAGTCCCTCAAATTGGCAATGTCATCTTGGAGGACAAAGTAGAGATTGGATCAAATTGCTCCATTGACCGTGCTACTTTAGGTTCGACTATTATTCGAGCTGGCGTAAAACTGGACAACCTCATTCAAATAGCACACAATGTGGAGATTGGAGAGAATACGGTTATCGCTGCGCAAACGGGTATAGCAGGTTCGACCAAGCTAGGGAAGAATTGCATGATCGGCGGTCAGGTGGGGATTATTGGTCATATTGAAATTGCAGACGAGGTAAAAATCGCAGCGCAATCGGGTATTGGCCATTCGATACCAGAAAAAGGAACTATTGTTCAAGGTTCACCGGCCTTTGGGATTGGTGATTACAAGAAGTCGTACGTAGGGTTTAGGAATCTTCCCAAACTCATGAGACAGATTTCAGAGCTTGAAAAGAAAATAAAGAATATTGAAAAAGGCCCAAAAGCCTAATCTCAAATCAGTCTGCATGAGTTCAAAACAACGCACACTTAAAGAAGCAGTAACACTTTCTGGAATCGGTCTTCATACGGGTGAATTGGTAAATCTCACTATCCACCCTGCACCAGCGAATCACGGATATAAATTCCAACGATCTGACATTGAAGGCAAGCCGGTTGTCGCTGCAGATCCTGACAACGTCATATCCACCCAGCGCGGCACAACGCTTCAAAAAGGAGATGCCATTGTTCACACGACGGAGCACGTGCTAGCCGCGATATACGGATGCAAAGTTGACAATGCTTTGGTTGAAGTTGATGGTGGCGAGATTCCGATTATGGACGGTAGCTCAAAGCAATTTGTAGAAGCGATTCTAGCAGTTGGTTTTGAAGAACAAGATGCCGATCGCAAATACTTGGTTCTTGACAACATGGCCTACGAGAACAAGGATAAGAACGTTGAGATGCTGGCTGTTCCAACACACGGTGGAGAATTTAGAATCACCGTCATGGTCGATTACAACTCTCCAGTATTGGGCACCCAACATGCGAGCATGTATTGCTTGGATGACTTCACGAAGGAGATTTCTTCGTGTCGAACTTTTGTTTTCCTAAAAGAACTTGCTCAACTGGCGCAAGCTGGTTTGATCAAAGGTGGTGACTTAGACAACGCCATCGTACTCGTTGAGCGGGAGTACGAAGAAGAAGAAATTCAAAACATACTTGGACTTCTTGGAAAAGAAGACAAAGGTGTGCGAGTTGAAGGCATTGGTGTATTGAACACGGTCAAGCTTCAATTCGAAAATGAGCCAGCACGTCATAAACTATTGGACATTGTTGGAGATCTGGCCTTGGTAGGTAGATTCATCCGCGGACATATATTGGCCGCTAGGCCAGGGCATTTTGGCAACGTTGAGTTTGCCAAGTTGCTCAAGCAGAAAATTAAAGAAGAAAAAACGGCTCCCGTCCAATTTGACTTGGCTAAGGAACCGCTTTTCGATGTGAACAAGATTACACAAATGTTGCCTCACAGGTACCCTTTTCTATTGATTGACAAAATCATGGAAAAGAACGACGAGAGCATCATTGGTGTGAAGAATGTGACCATGAACGAGCCTTTCTTCCAAGGTCATTTTCCAGGAAACCCTGTGATGCCAGGCGTTCTTCAGATTGAGGCTATGGCCCAAGTAGGAGGAATCTTTGCCCTGAGCTCGGTTCCTGATCCCGAAAACTACAGCACTTACTTCCTGAAAATAGACAAGGTGAAATTCAAGCAAAAGGTCATTCCTGGAGACACAGTCGTTTTCAGCCTTAAACTTGAATCTCCAATACGTCGAGGACTGGTGCACATGAGCGGTATCGCTTATGTCAATGGCAAGTCGGTATGTGAAGCAGAAATGATTGCCCAAGTTGTAAAAGAAAAAGAATCGACCTTGACTCCAGCATAAGATGAATACTGAATTATTAATCCACGAACTAAGCGCTGTTCACCCTGATGCGCAAATTGCGGCGAACGTGAAAATCGGTCCGTTTTCTTCAATTTCGGCTGATGTCACTATCGGTGAGGGCACTTGGATCGGTCCCAATGTTACCATTTTGGATGGTGCTCGGATAGGAGCAAATTGCAAAATCTTTCCGGGGGCAGTGATTAGTGCGGAGCCACAAGACTTGAAATTTGACGGAGAGGTCACAACCACCGTCATTGGAGATTCTACCACTATTCGTGAGTGTTGCACAATCAACCGTGGAACCACAGATCGTATGACGACTGAAGTCGGCAATAATTGTCTGCTCATGGCCTACACCCACATTGCACACGACGTGAAGGTGGGAAACAACTGTATTATTGCCAACAGCGCGAATATCGCAGGGCACGTGACCATTCAGGATTTCGTCATCATCGAGGGAGTTGTTGCCGTTCAGCAATTTGTTCATATCGGTCAGCATGCGTTTATTGGGGGCGGATCTCTGGTACGTAAAAATGTTCCCCCTTACATCAAAGCGGCACGTGAACCACTTTCTTTCGTAGGCGTGAATACGATCGGACTGCGAAGAAGAGGCTTTAGCAATAGTTCGATCACGGCCATTGAAGATTTGTACAGAGCAATATATGTTCACAGCAACAATCTCACGCAGGCTTTGCAAGCTGCGGAAGTAGAATTTCCTTCGTCTCCTGAAAAGGAATCTATTCTGGAATTTATTCGCTTATCAGACAAGGGCATTATTCGAGGACCGCAGTAATCGTGCGTCTTGAGTTACTAAATATTGGCAAGCGTTTTAACCGCGATTGGATCTTCCGAAAGGTAAATCTGCTTGTCGAGCAAGGTGACAAAATCTGTTTGGTAGGTGCCAATGGATCTGGAAAATCTACCTTGATGCGTGTCATGTGTGGGTACATGGATTGGAATGAGGGAGAACTAAAAATATCCTTGAACGACAAAGAGCTCGAAGTAGCTCAACTTTATAAGCACATTTCCATAGCCGCTCCTTACTTAGACTTACCGGAGGACCTCACATTGGAAGAAGCCTTTGTATTTCACCAAAAATTCAAGCCCTTTGATTCTCAGATCGATCTGAACAAGGTTATCGAGTTGTTGCAAATTGACCATCAGAACAAATCCATTTCGAATTATTCCAGTGGAATGAAGCAACGGGTAAAACTAGCCTTCGCCATACTTTCAAACGTCCCTGTGGTATTTCTAGATGAACCATGTACCAACTTGGATAGCCAAGGAATAAGCTGGTATCAAGATTTGGTAAAAACGTACTCAGGTGAGAAGACGGTCGTGGTGTGTTCAAACCGAAGGACCGAAGAAGCACCATTTGCCGATAGGCTAATAAATATCCTTGAGTTTAAAAACTAGTCTTAGGAATTCTCCTACAGAAAGTAAGCACCCCTGCCCCATAACATTCATTGAACTGCGAGAGTAAACGACGCCAACACTAATACTCGCAACAATGAAAAACAATTATGTAAAAATGTCCGTTCTCGGATTGATCCTAGGTGCAGTTTTCACTGTAACCTCTTTTACCTCAAAAGCAGAAGGCTGCGTATTTCAACAGGAATTTGGTCCCGAAACGACCTTTGTAACTGATGGTACTGTCGCCCAAAGTTTTGTGAGCTGCCAATCGGGCTCACTCGCCTATGTTTCCGTTTTTATGCAAAGCTTGGATGAAACACCTTTTGGAACCTACCTGAATGTGTATAGTTCGACAGACTTGACCACACCGGTTCATTCGCAACAAGTAGTTGTGCCTGCATCGTATCAGAAACCGTATGCCAAAATTTGGCTTAGTCATGACGTTCTTGTTGAGGCAGGAGCAGAATATATCTTGGAGATCGAAGTACCTTCGAACCGAGATGTGATGTTCTACCACAGCGATCAGAACATCTATAACGAAGGGAATTTTGTCCTCAACAAGGAAAACACAAGCGGAGATTTGGCCTTCGAATATGGCATAAATAAAAAGGCTATGTTCGAAATAAGCAACAAGGCTAATCGAAGCCAAGTTCAATTATGGTCTCCAGACATGCCTCACGACATGGGCTGTGTGAGTACCCAGCGCTTCTTCAACACAGAAACGAATATGGAGTCAAATGCAACGCAGACATTCACTGCCTGCCGAACAGGTGAATTATCATATCTATACATCAACGCTACGTTCGGGAGTCAAATGACAGGCAATCTTACCCTGCTCTTGCATGACGATTCGGGTACCTTGATCGGACACACCGTCTATGACCCAAGTGCTGATCCTGAGACTTTCATCGCCGCCAAATTTGAAAACGTGCAGGTGAACGAAGGTGAAGTGTATCAACTTGACATCACCATGGCAACCAATCAGAACCTTGTGTTGAACACGGTTGACTCACCACAATATTTTATCGGTGAAATGACGATGAGCCACCAAGCCGTTGCACAGAACATGTGTATGTATGCCATCATCTCTGGAAATGCTGATACGGAAACAGAGGATGACAACGGTGGAGAGACAGAAGAAGAACATACCTATAGCACTAGTCTGCACGTAGAAGATGCCAAAGAAGTTGAAGAACTTCGTCACACGGTTTATCCGAATCCATTTGGAAGCAATTTCAGGTTATCGGTAGACACTGACTCGAAGGAAGCAGCGATCATATCGGTGTACAATTTCATGGGAACCAAGGTGTATGAAACAGAAGTGGAAAACATCTCAGAAGTGAATGACTTCATGATCCAGCCACAAGGAGAATTGAGCAATGGATATTACACTTTGCGCATTGAGTACGGTGATCATATTGTTCTCGATACGGTTATCAAACAATAGAGCTTAACCCCCCAACATAGACGAAGAGGCCATTTCAATTGAGATGGCCTCTTCGCATTTCAGGCATTTTCTAATTCACCTGGTGCATTGGTCGAAGTAAGTCATTCACGGTCTTCACCGGATTGAATGTCTCGAGTGGAACCTCAACAAAAACCGTAATCCACTGAGCCATTGCGCCGTTCCACAAACCAGGTAACTCTAAGGCCTTGATATTTTTACCGTTGCTCGACTTGGAAGTAGTGAATCCTGTGTTTTGATCGACAAATTTTAGCAGGTCAAACTTAACTCCATGGTGGTCGACCAAACAACAAACCAAGTCAACTGGATTGAAGTGAGTGCTTTGTTTTACCAGTTCACTTTGGGTCGAATTGGAAAAATCAACTTGCGCGCTTTCGACGATTTGAGCCTGAATTTGACCTTCGGCATTTTTGACCCAAAACGGACCACCACCTGGCTCCCCTTCATTCTTCACCATGCCGCATACGCGAATAGGCCGATTGAGAAATGCATGGAGTTCCTCTTTCCCCATCGTTTGTTTTTTCTGGTAATTCAGCAAATCAAGTAGCCATTCTAGTTGCGGTCCAATGGGCAACATTCCTTCTTCAAGCTCGAGGAGTGTTTCATCTCTTACTCCTTTGATTTCGAGTAAAAATCCGCCGAGAACTTCTTTCCAAAAACATCCGGTTTCCGCCTTACTTTCTGGGACGACATTGTCGATATTCTTTACGAATACGATCTCAGCTTCTAAGTCATTGAGATTATGAATAAGTGCGCCATGACCTCCGGGACGAAAGACAAGTTCTCCTCCATTTTCACGAAACAATTGACCATCCTCACCCATGGCCAGCGTATCTGTGGCCGGATGCTGGATCGAATAGGACAAGTCAAATTCATAATCGGGAAATTCGACAGCTGCCCGCTCGGCTAAAAAATCTTGAATTTGGCCTTCTGCCGAGGCTGGAACAGTGAAGTGAATTTTTGCGCGGTCACCTTCCCCATTTGCGTATGCTAAACCCTCCATAAGATGTTCTTCAAAGGCTGTACGAACATCTTTCGAGTACTTGTGAAACAACACCAATCCCTTGGGGCAATTGCCATAACCCAGTCCGTCTTCCCCAAGAATCAACTCGGCGATTTTCTTCCAATTCTCGCTTTTTAGTTCAGTCTCCAGCGAAAGGCCTTTGGACTCCATTATCGAGCGAAGTTCATCGACAAAAGGCATTGCGGAAATCTGTTCGAAAAATTCCTTCGAAAGCGCAGAGTTTTCACCGTTCATAGTCCCAAATAAGTGCTTGAACATGCGGCTTGCGGCACCCGAAGCTGGGACAAACTTCATGAGTTGTAATTCGGGAGCGGTGAATTCAAAAAAATCGGCGAGGGATTCGGCTCGTTCATCAGACAACTGAACAATTCCATTTTTAGGGGTGCAGGGAGCGACTAGATTGGCCGGTTCAAAACCTGCTTTCAAATGTTGTACCTGCCACTCGGCATTTTTTAGATCTACGCCGCGCTTCTCGAGTGATTTTAGATCATCAGATGTCCATTCCATGTAATAGCTTTCGAGCTAAATTAACCAATCTGATCACAGATTTCCAATGGCTGGAAAGGGGTTTTGCACGTGGCGTAGTTGCTTTTCGACAACTTGAGAATTTGGCCCATAAAAAAAGCCTCCCACATGCGTGAAAGGCTTTTGAGTTTTATGATCGGCATCCCTAGGCAGCACCCGTGAGTACTTGCCGTAATTGGGAGTAAACGACATCGCATTCAGATCTTACATCTCCCACCAAGGATGGCAGATTGTCTAGGTTTTGATTGTGTTTGGAGTCTTGTTCTATTTTCACAATGTTTCCTTCCATACTCTTGAGTCCGAGCATGGCCACCGAGGACTTGGCTTTGTGGGCCAGTGGGTGCAATGACAGCAGATCGTTGCGATCTACACAGTCTTGCATTTCCTTGATGTATTCGGGAACCTGTTCGAGGAACAGCTGAATAATGCTGTTGATCATCTCTTGGTTTCCTTGGAAAATTTGGTTCAAATAACTTAAGTCAAATAACTGTTCATGGTTATGAGTGTCCATTATTAATTAATTAGGTTAGGTTAGTTAGTCTCTTTCTTATACTGGATAACTTGGAAAAAGTTTCAGTTTCTTATACCTATTTCTAATAAATTTAGTTTGTCGGTGGAACACCTCAAATGGCTGTCAGAATTGACCTATATCCGACTTTCGGAAATTAATTGGCTGTGCAAGACAATGGGCCTGATGACGCACACACGGATGAGAGGAAGTCCAGAATCGAAATTCGATCTTCGGTACCCGCTGGACAGATAGTACAATTGAATTCTCGCTCAAGTACCTTTAACCCAAATTGTTGAAATTGAATGATGTACGCATTTTCAAGAAAGCTTATTGCATAGTACTCTGTTCGATTCAAGTACATAAGCAATACCGAAGGCATTTCTTCATCACTTGCACCGAAGTCGAGGGTGTTCTTGTTCTCAAACCTGACCGAAATGATCTTCATTTCCTCAAGCATCCACAAAAGCTCACTCACTCGCTCACCATCATGCTCCCAATCCTCGAGAAGCAACACTATTGGTTCATTCATAATTCTGATTTTAAGCAAATCTAACGGGCGAGGCCAGCGAACGAAGTGAGTTATTGTCTGTTTTCACATGTAAGCCATTTCTGATCGCAATAATTATCTCTACTTTAGTACCCATTATCATTACAAGTTTATGTCGAAGATTCTCGTTACTGGAGGAGCCGGTTTTATTGGTTCGCACACTGCAGTTGAATTAATTAGCAGTGGGTTCACACCAATAATTGTGGACAATTTTTGCAATAGTCGCCCTAGTGTTATCCAACGCATCGAGACTATTACCAACCAAAATCTGGTGTCCTATAATCTTGATTGCACCGATGAAATTGCTCTAAGACAGGTTTTTAATGACCATCCCGATCTGCAAGGAGCGATTCACTTTGCCGCTTTTAAAGCAGTTGGTGAGTCGGTTCAATCTCCTCTCAAATACTATCACAACAACATCAACTCCCTCCTGGTTTTAACACGTCTGATGAATGAATTCAACGTGCGAAACCTCGTTTTTAGCTCTTCTTGCACCGTGTACGGTCAGCCAGAAATCCTTCCAGTTACCGAAGCCACAGAGATGCAAGAAGCACAATCTCCGTACGGGTTTACGAAACAAGTGTGTGAAAGGTTGTTATCCGACTTAAGTACAGGCGAATACAATCAAGTGAGTTCGGTGCTATTGAGATACTTCAATCCTATCGGAGCGCATCCTTCGGGGCTTATCGGTGAACTTCCTCTTGGGGTGCCCGAAAACTTGATTCCGTATATAACGCAAACTGCAGCCGGGTTACGCGATAGCCTCACCGTATTTGGTCAGGATTACAGCACCTCGGATGGTACATGCGTGCGCGACTATATTCATGTTGTAGACTTGGCCAAAGCACATGTCAAAGCCCTTAGGTATCTCGCCGAAAATGATAAAATGTGCAAGGCCTTTAACTTAGGAACGGGTACAGGGAATACGGTTTTGGAGGTTATCCAGACTTTCGAAAAAGTGAGCGGTGTGAAATTGAGTTATGCTATGGGGGAGCGCCGACCAGGAGATGTGGAGCAGATTTATGCCAGTGCTGACAAAGCCAATAGGGAACTTCAATGGAAGACAGAGTTAAGCTTGGAAGACGCGCTTACAGATGCTTGGAATTGGCAGTTGAAATTGGAAGAAACTGGCACTACGGCCGACTAAACAAATAATCCATAGCCAACAATCGTGTAGTTCACGATAAAGCCCAACAGAAACCCAGCGTACACCTGTGCGTGTGTGTGAGCTTGCAAGTACAATCGAGAAAACCCCACCCAACCGGCAATCAAGATCAAGAATATGAGCAGTGGTCCGATGTTTAAAAAATGCAACTTACTCAAGGCCGCCAAACACCCTATCATTCCGCCTTGCGCCAGCATGTGAACGCTAATCTTCCACTTTAGATTGATCAATATCGTAAGTACCAAAGCCACCCAAACCGCACAGAACATGGCTACGAGTGATTCGGAAAGGATCATCGTGCGCGGACGAAGAAACCAATACGTGATGAAGTAATATGTAGCCACTACGATGAATGGGCCTAGTCTTTCTTTACGGCCGTGTATCTCCTTACTGCTGACCATTCCTCGTTTCACCATGATCCAAATACTCGCTCCTGGCGCTAGCACATTCACGCATAAAACGATGGTGATAAAAGGAATCACCGCGCGCTGGGCAATCAGATAAGGATCTACCCACATGGCCAGTCCAAAGACGATCAAGGGCATCCATAGCGGATGAAAAATGTAAGAAATAATGACAGCAGCCGAGCGCATCCTAAAGCTCCCTCCTCAATCGTGCAACAGGAATCGAAAGTTGTTCTCTGTATTTCGCGACAGTTCGACGAGCTAGGGTGTATCCCTCAGCTTTTAGCATTTCGACCAACTTTTGATCGGTTAGCGGCTTGCGCTTGTCCTCCTGTTCGATCGCTTCTTCAAGAAATTTCTTCACGATACGTGTCGACACCTCTTCCCCATCGTCGGTTGTGATAGACTCCGAGAAAAAGCTCTTCAACTTGAACGTTCCATAGGGCGTTTGGACATACTTGCTATTCGACACTCGACTGATTGTACTCACGTCCATATTCGATAGCTCGGCCACATCTTTGAGAATCATAGGCCGTAATTTCGACTCGTCACCAGTGAGGAAGTACTCCTTTTGGTAGTTGGCGATGGCCTGCATGTTGATCAACAAGGTGTGCTGTCGCTGCTTAATGGCATCAATGAACCACTTGGCCGAATCAATTTTCGTTTTGACAAAAAGAACTGCTTCCTTCTGCGATTTCTCAGGATTCTTTTCCAAAGCATAGCCCTGAAGCATGTTGCGGTATTCTCTGCTCACCTTCAACTCCGGCGCATTTCGTTGATTCAGGGAAACTCGAATCTCATCGCCTTCAACCACCAAAATAAAATCTGGAATGACCGGCTGCAAAGACTTAGTCGTTTCTTTGAGGGAGTTTCCTGGCTTGGGATTTAGTTTTACAATCTCTCCAATAGCCTCTCTGAGTTCTTCCTCCTCAATGTCCATCTTCTTGGTGATCTTGTCGTAATGCTTCTTCGAAAACTCGTCGAAATACTTGACGATAATCTCATGAGCAGTAACTATAACATCTGAAGGATCGTCGAATCGCTCTAGTTGTATGAGCAGGCATTCCTGCAAGTCCCGAGCACCAACCCCTGGTGGGTCCAAATCTTGAACTACCTTCAGCACCTTACCCAATTCATCGGCCGTACACACGATATTCTGTGTAAAAGCCAAGTCATTTACAACTGCACCCAGTTCACGTCTCAAGTAGCCATCGTCATCCAAGTTTCCAATAATGTGTTCGGCCAACATCGACTCGCGCTCGTTCAAATCGCGCCACCCCAATTGCGTAAGAAGCATCTCCTGGAATGTTTTACCACTGCCAAGGGGAATGGACGTCGATTCATCATCAGGCCCCGAATTTTGGACCGAATATTTATAGTCGGGCGTATCGTCGTCAGACATATAATCACTGATGTCAAAATCTAGATCGTCATCTTTCTTCTCCTCTTCCTGAGAATCCTCAAAATCGTCGTCGGGATCCGCTTCCTCCTTCCCTTCATCTAGAGCAGGATTCGCCTCAAGCTCCTCTTTGATTCTCTGTTCGAGCTCAATAGTGGGAACCTCAAGCAACTTCATTAATTGAATTTGTTGAGGTGATAACTTCTGCTGCAAGCGCTGCTGCAATGTCTGCTTTAACATACTCGTTGGTTTCCTTGTCCGACAAAAATACGCTTCCTAGCTAACTTCAAAGACGGAATTCATCTCTTTTCGTTGTGCATATTTACACAACACCCATAATTCAGGAATATTAGAATGGTACATTATTCCCAAATAAAGACAGATGTAGGGGTTTTAGCATATAAAGGGTATAGTTATATTTGAGTCAATCAAACCTCAAGAAATAATCAAACCAAGTGAGACCAGTCTTTTCTCGCTAAATCTAAAAGTGTATTATGAAGAAACTTTCCTTTATCCTGGGACTTGCTTTGGCTTTGAATGCTAGTGCTCAAATTGGTTTTACTGAAGCCTCTAGTTCTGTGTTTACCAATCTCGATGTGGCCTCAAGTCACCCCGTTGGTATCACCGACATGAACAACGATGGTCTCGATGACGTCATCAGAATGGGGGAAGGCCTCATGATTTTTGTCGATTACCAGCAAAATGATGGGTCTTTCATTGAAGTCGAAATGGGCGCCCTTGGTGCCGAAGTTGGCGAATGGGGCGGTGATGATGCCTGGGGTCTTTGCATTGCCGATGTCGACGGCAATGGAATGTGCGACATCATGGCCGGTGGATTCTATGACACGATAAAAATCGGACTAATCGCCGATGATGGAATGAGCATGGAAGTAACCCATGCCGATGGCGAAGATATTTTTGTCCAAGGCATCAACTTCTTCGACCTGAACTACGACGGACATGCAGATATCTTCTCGTGCCACGACGACGGACCGAGTCTGGTTATTTTCAATGATGGAAACGGAGGTTTTGTGGAAGATGAAACTGCCGTAAACGCTGTTATCAATACTAGTCTGTACGGCGGTGGTGAAGACGATGCTGGCAACTACGGATCATGTTTCACCGATGTTAACAACGACGGATATTGCGACTTGTATATTGCGAAGTGCCGACAAGGAGTTACAGACAATACCGATGTACGACGTATCAACCAGCTTTGGTTGTACGACCCAGAAAACTCAAATTACTATGAGGCTGCCGCAGAAGCTGGAATCGCTGTAGGAGCCCAAAGCTGGTCGGCCGATTTTGGAGACCTTGACAACGATGGCGACATGGATATGTATACGGGTAATCACGACACCAACAACATGCTTTTCGAAAACGATGGAACGGGTGTTTTTACCGACATATCAGTGAGTTCAGGCGTTGGAATTATTGTTCCTTTTGCTACCATTCAAACCGCCATGCGCGATTTCGACAACAATGGTTTCCTCGATATTTTGGTTACAGGTGGCGGAAGTCACTACCTAGCCATGAACAACGGCGATGGGACTTACACGGTTGAAGATGATCTTTTCGATTACCAAATCAACTCATTCGGTCTAGGAGACGTGAACAACGACGGCTACATCGACATCCTTGCGGTGACCGGCGGTTACGGAGGCTGGTCGTCCGAGAACGATGCTATTCTCATGAACAATGGAGGCGACAACAACTACCTCATGGTCGACCTCAACGGTACCGAAAGCACGCCTGATGGAATTGGTGCCCGTGTTAAAATTGAAGGCCCTTTTGGCATGATGATTCGCGACGTGAAAAGCGGTGAGAGCTACGGCATTCACAACAGCATGATTTCTCACTTTGGCTTGGGTCAAAACGATACAATCGACAAACTTACAGTTACGTGGCCTTCGGGAATCGTGGACGTTATCGATGACGTGGCTGTTAATCAGACTGTGACGGTGACGGAAGGTACCAACGTTGGTATTCAAGAAGTAGACGCTGGCGTAAAAGTGAGTGTTTACCCAAATCCCATGGTCAACGAGCTCACGATTCAAAGCCCTGTTTCGGATGCAACTATTGAACTTATCGACGCTCAGGGACGCATCGTTTTCTCCCAAGTGACGACTAGCAACAAGACAAGGATTGACACTTCGGATCTTCGCTCAGGACATTACACATGGACAGTACGCGCGGATAACGACATGATAGCTTCTGGAAAAGTAATCAAGTAGGTTTCACCGAATAAACATATAGGCAGCATTTCTGATTTCGATTGGAGATGCTGCTTTTTTATGACCCAACTGGAACGTCTGAGAGCACCAACATTTGCGTTTATCGCCAAGCTATTTCCTTCCCTTTTTATGATGGATAATGCTTAAGCCTTTGGCAAATGTTCGTTCGGGCAAGGATCAACTACACACTATTTTGTACAATGATCAAGCCTTCGGCAAATGTCTGTACACACCCGAATTGCTATTGGGAAATAAGGAAAATGATTAAGCCTTCGGCAAATGCCTAGCAGTCTAAAATTCGGCGTTTTGGGGTGTTCTCGGGAAAGGAATGACGTCGCGGATATTGCCCATGCCTGTTACGAACATGATCAAGCGCTCAAATCCCAATCCAAATCCTGCGTGCTTGGCCGTTCCAAACTTTCGTAGTTCGAGATACCACCACACGTGCTCCTCGGGAATGTCGAAATCGGCGCACTTCTTTTTAAGGATGTCCAGTCGTTCTTCACGCTGACTACCACCTATAATCTCACCAATTCCAGGGACTAGCACGTCCATGGCCGCTACTGTCTTTTCGTCGTCATTCTGACGCATGTAGAAAGCTTTGATACCTGCAGGATAGTTGTAAATAATAACAGGTTTCTTAAAATGCTTCTCGACCAAGAATCGTTCGTGCTCACTTTGAAGATCGGCGCCCCACTCGATTAAGT
>JADFAK010000183.1 GCA_015665315.1 Flavobacteriales bacterium
GTCTTTCCCGTTCCTGTCGCTGAAATGATCAATGCCTTATTTTTCTTATCTGACCGCAGTTTATGCAGATTTGTCAGTGCTTCGATCTGCATTGAATTCGGAGTTATTGACTCTGTTTCTTCGACATTATCCTGGTTAATGTAACTCCTGTTTAATAGAAACTGCTTTTTATAAACTTCTTCGTACTGCGAAATGTATTGAGCCGTAACTGGTGTTCCCTTTATAAAGTCAGATTGGAACTCACCAATTACTTTGTCGACCAGACTGCTTTCATTCAAAGCCGAGACCCTAATGTTCCATTCCTTGTTTGTGGAAAGTGCTGAAGCTGTCAAGTTGCTGCTGCCAACTATTAAATTGTAGTGTTCATCACCTTTGAAAATGTACCCTTTGGCGTGGGCATTTCCCATCGTCGCAATTCTTAGCTCGATATTTTCGAATTGTAAGAGTCTTTTTAATGCTTCAGGCTGGGTGAAGTTCAAGTATTGAGAAACCAAAACCTTGCCCTTTACCTCACGGTCTTCTAGCTCTTTTAGTTTGTTAATGATTGTCGCAACCCCACCAGTGGTTACAAATGCCACAGATATAAAAAACTGTTTGCAGTTCTCTAGTTCATGAATAATGGTTGAAAGAACCTTTTTCGGTGGTCTCTTTTGATTGACAAGAAGCTCTGGCTGGTATTCAAGACTAGACAAAATAGACTTATCTATATAGCCCGTTTGTAAACTGGTATTAAATATATCCCTGAGCTCATCCATTCGCTGCTAATTTATCCACTATTGGGACATCAGCAGCAGCCCAGTCGAGTTTTTTAAGATCGTCCCGAGTCAACCACCTGAAACTTATGTGTTCTTGCAGAGTTATTTCTTTCGATTGAACTTCACAAATGAAGCTGTGCATAGTCAGTTCAAAATCAGGATATGGATGGACAACAGTTAGATACAACGATTTGATATTCACGCTGATATTCAACTCCTCCAACAGTTCGCGCCTCAATGCTTCTTCATTTGATTCACCATCTTCAATTTTCCCCCCAGGGAATTCAAATTTCTCGGAAATGTATGGGAACTTGTTCTTAGGCCGTTGCACGCAGAGGATTAGGTTTTGGTAGAAGATAATGGCAGCTACGACTTGGATTCTTTTCATTGGGGGATGTCCTGTTTTATATCGAAATATACCATCCCTCTTACCCGCGCATTTGGGATATTTTTTCTATTTACCATACCGATCCTCCGACCACTTCCTCGGATTATTGCGAATATAATTTGAAATACGATCAAATGCCTGATCATCACGAATAATATGATCATGAAATCTGGATTGCCACCCGAAATCTGCATCAATTTTGCGGGATTGGATGGTCACGGCCGATTTGAACCCACGGAGTATAGATGCCAGGTTTTTAGATTGTGGGCCAAATTTATTTTGAGGGGTTTTATTGATAGGGGTTGTGATATCGTACCTATTAAATTCATTTTTCCCAATAATGATAATCCCATGAAAATGATCGGGCATGACCACGAATTCACCCAATTTCAAATTCATATCAGGCCGTATTCCGGGTGTTTTTATCCATTCCGATTCTGCGATGCGACCGATTTCTGACAGACTCATCTTTCCGTCGACTACCTCACCGAAAAAATGGGACCTATTCTTTGTGCAAATAGTCACGAAATAGGCGGCTTTCCAACCGTAATTCCAATTTTGCAATCGGGTAGATTCTTGGCGGTATTTGTTTTGAAATTTGGCAGACATACCATAAGGGGACAAGCAGATCGGATTTTTCAATCACGAAAATACTCGGGAAATCAACTGAGGTTGATATTATTCGATACGACTTTATATCTGCGCCACTATCTCACTCACACCTCCCAAGTCACAATCCCCGTCCCATCAAAAAACCGTGGATAATACTCCCGCATTAATTTGATAATCAGGTCAAGCGGAACATCCCCGAAAACCCCATAATCCTCCATATACTCCATAAAATCAGCGCCCTCTCGGTCGTAGGCTTGGAAGATGGAGTCCTCCTCTCCGTTGAAATCTAGCGGGGCAACTCCCAACTTTTCGCAGAACTTCAAATCAAATGCTGGAGTACATTTTACCCACTTCCCTCCCACTTGTACCTCAACGTAGCCGTGGGGAACGAGGATATTCGTGCCTAGTAGCTTTTCCAGGCGCTCGGTGCCCACGTGATTGCGGACTTTTGCCAGGCCAAGACGAGCGGGTAAACCAGCATTTCGGTAGCATGAAATGAGGAAGGTCGCTTTGTCGATGCAGTGGCCGTAGGTGCGGTTGAAGAGCAGACTACTCCTCAATTCCTCCTTCTTCAATCGTATATCGAAGGGTACATAATCAAATCTGTCCCGCACTGCCATATACAAGGAGATCGCCAGTTGCTTTTCGCTGAAGCGATCGGCGAGTTTTTCTACGAACGCGGTGAAGGCCGGGGCTTCGAAGTCGAAGAAATGCGTGGGGGCTAGGTATTGATCAGGCATGGTTCGTTTCTTCCCAGATGAAAAATGTTAGAAAAAAGCAGAAGAAGGTAATCCCTGTCTGCAATTCAATAAAGGACTCGAATAACATATTAAAAGCACACAGAAATAGGAATACGCCGGGCAGAATTAGGCGCTTTTGCCACACTATCCGGGCCAAGGGCACCATCGAAAACAACATGACCAACAGTCCGAGCCACCCCAACTCCACTCCTACCTGCAAATACTGATTGTGCGAGTTCAACTGGTGATCGGCGGCGGTTTCTTCCCCCTGTGCCACGTAGCGCTTCACCAATTCATTGGTCACATCGCCAGTCCCTACCCCAAATGGATGGGCCAACATGAGCTGTACCGAGTTCTTCCAGGTGACGATGCGCACTTGCGAACTGGTGAGCGCTTTTTCCTTTTTGACTTCTACCTGCACTTGCTCCGTTCCCGTTCGTATGGCCGAATCTACCCGCTTGGCTGTCGCTGGTAGAAATAAGGTGCCCGCAAATAACACGGCGGAGACCACGGTCAGAACGATCTTGCGGTGATCCATTTGCACGAAGTGCCGAATCAAGAAAAACACCAAGACGACGCCCATGGAAAGCAATCCCGCTCGCGAAGCCAACATGCCCACAAATAGGGATGAAATGACCAGTAAAACGAGTTTGAAAGCATGCTCCAATTTCTTCGATCGATCCAAGGTAAGCATGCACCACGCCCAGGCAAAAACGTTGTAAACCGCCAAGTAGGTAGGGTGAAAATGCGAGGCCAGCCTTTTGTACGACAACTCTTGCCAGCTGCCCTCGGGAAGGAATTTTATAAAACCAGCGACAAGCGCAAATAGGTCAAATGCCAAGACACCCACACCAAAAGCCGTCATAATCCACTTTTGCGCACCATTCACCTGTCTCGGGGCCAAGGAGAACAACAGCGGTAAAACCAACAAGGAAGCTTTGTATTCCAAGAACTTGGCCGATGAAGCCGGGTCATCGGCCCAAAGCATGCCCAGCAAATACATGCCGTACCAAGCGCTAAGCACCATAGTCGTCGTAACCGGCTTTCTCCACTTCAATCGGGCCGCTCCCACCAAGATAATGATCGATAAAAGCAGGGGCACAAACATTTTCGCTCCGGCAAAACCAAAGGCAATAGCCAGAATCATCCCGCAAAAAAACATATCTACTCGGGTCAATTTCATGACGGAGAGGAGCTTAGGCCAATTGCTAGAATTGGGTTGGTGGGAGATGGGGAAAATATATTCATGGTTTGCACACTGCAACAAAAATAACAAAAGCCGCCCCGCATCGGCATCGTCCTACAAATAAGCTATCCAAAATCGCACAATGATATCGCCTCCACGCTTTCGCAGATCGCTTGCTAGCCCGCGTATACCCTTATAAGTCTATTGCACGACCATTGGAACGACTCATACTCGTTCACCTTAAAACCATAGCCATGAAATACTTTTTTACCGCACTTCTGTGGACCTTCGTCGCCAACTCCTGTCTAGCCCAAGAATTCCAATTCTCTCTGGGCACCGACTTCAACGAAATTATCTATTCTTCCATCCAACTCCCCGACAAATCGTACGTCAGCTGCGGACAAGCCGGCGGCTATGGCGAGGGCGGACTTAATATGTTGGCTACTCGAACCAATTCAGTTGGCGAACGAATGTGGACCAAAGTCTACACCTCTGGCGACTCCGAAGACATGCGCTGCGTGGCCTTAGGAAGCGACGGGGCAATTTTTTCTTGTGGCTACACCTATGGCCCAAGTGGAAATATGCAAATGACCCTTCAAAAAATCAACCCGGACGGAAGCATGGCCTTCTCGAAGCAGATGGGTGGTCTCGCAGGGGAAGTGGGTGAGGCTATTGTCGCAACCGGCGACGGTGGTTTTGCCATTGTCGGCTATGCCAATTCTTACAATGAAGCCACAACCGCCGACTGTATGCTCTCTCGCTTCGACGGACAAGGAAACTTGTTGTGGGCTACTGGCTTCGGCACTGAATTTGGCGATAATCCAAAATCGCTGGCTATCACCGAAGACGGACACTTCCTCGTAAGCGCGAGTTATTCGCCATTTGAAGGACAAGGTCTCAAGATGATGGCTTATACTTTTGACCCAAACGGAACTTTTCTCAATGCCCTCCACGTGGGACATGGCGAAGAAATGGACTTGCCTCGAGGGGTTATTGAACTCAACGGGGGCTTGCTTGTGTTTGGAGAAACCTACAACACTGCCTCGGGAATGACAGATGTCTTCTTTGTCCATACCGACTACGAATTCAATGTGATTTGGCAGAAGATTTTTGGCAGCGATGGCTTTGAACATATCACATCTGCCATTGCCGATGATGAGGGGAATTTTACCGTGTGCGGACAAACCACAACCATTGGTGCCGGTGGTGTGGATGGCTACATCGCTCAGTTCAATAGCTCGGGAGAAATCGGCTGGATGAAAACTTACGGCGGTGAGAGCAAGGATGTCTTTTTCCAAGTGATTCCTACCAGCGATGATGGATTTCTTCTCTCTGGCTACAACCGAAGTTTCACGACTAGCTTTTCCAATGGCTGGGTCATTAAAACCAATGAACGTGGCGATTGTGCATGTCACCAAAGCGCGACCGAAATGTTGCCCATTGACGATGTGGAATTGGATTTAGCCACTCCAACAATTGACTCTTACCCAGTGGAGGAAGAGCCTACTGATTTCAACGTTACTGTCCTGGATGCCACCGATATCGGACTGGACCTCTTGTGCTCTTTTGGAATTGAAGACGACGGTACCGATAGCGAAGAAGAAGTTACGGCTATTCATGAGGCACAAGGCCAAATGGGTCTCCAGGCCTACCCCAACCCAACGGAAGGAATGGTCTACTTGAGCATGCCCAACACGCTGGAAGAGAGAACCTTAGAAGTGTATAGTGTTTCCGGACTATTAATCACTCGAAAACGAGTCCCTCCTGCCCACGAAGGGGTGTTCCCTCTCGATCTCAGCGATCTTGGTGGGGGTATTTACATCATCCAAATGACATGGTCGGAAGGGGTCTATTCGAAAAGGCTCACGATCAATTAAAGCCTACAAATACTCGCTCAACTCCAACCAGCGCATCTCCTTTTCATCTAGAGATTCACTAATATCACCGAGTTCCTGCGAAATTTTCATCAATTCCTCGTGGTCAACGACTTCACCTGAATTCAGTTTCTCCGCGAGGATTTCTTTTTGCTTCGTCAGCGTAGGGATATCCTTCTCCAACTGATCGAACTCATATTTTTCCTTGAAAGACATTTTGGTCTTCTCAACCGCTTGCTTGGGCTTCTCATGGGCGATCTTCTTCTCCTGTGCTCCCTTCCTTTCGGCCCGCGCAATGCTGGCTTGCTCGCTCCTCCAAGTCGTGTAATTGCCCGTAATATCCTTCATGTTGCCGTTTCCATCCAAGGCGAGGATGTGATCGCACAACTTGTCCATCAAGAACCTATCGTGACTCACAATAATCAGTACGCCCGGAAACTGCAAGAGGTAGTCTTCCAAAATCGCCAAGGTGAATACGTCCAAGTCATTCGTAGGCTCATCGAGAATCAATACGTTGGGATTGCTCATGAGCACGCAGCACAGGTGCAAGCGTTTCTTTTCGCCACCACTTAACTTCTCGACCAAATCCCGCTGCGCATAACGCGAAAACAGGAATCGCTCGAGCATTTGTTCGGCCGTAATCTTCTTGCCATTTTTGAGCGGAATGACATCGGCGATTTCTCGCACGACTTCGAGCACACGTTGGCCGGGTTTGATGGTCAGACCTTCCTGTGAGAAGTAGCCAAAAGCCACCGTCTCTCCAATCACGACTTTTCCGGCGTCGGGTTGCTCTTTTCCCGTAATTAGATTCAGAATGGTCGTCTTGCCCGTTCCGTTTCTTCCCGCCAATGCCACACGTTCGTTGGTCTTGAAAATGTAATCAAGACCTTTGAGGATTTTGATGTCGCCGTAGGCCTTTTTCACCTTGTGGAACTCAATAATCTTGCTTCCCAATCGCTGGATATTGATCTCCAACTTCATCTGGTCTTCTTCCAGCCTTACTGTGGCATTGGCCTCAACCTTACTGTATTGTTCTTCGCGGTACTTTGATTTAGTCGAACGAGCTTTCGGCGTGCTGCGCATCCACTCTAGCTCACGGCGCATGAGATTTCGCGCTTTATCACGTGAGGCATATTCAACCTCCTCGCGCTCGGCCTTCTTTTCTAAGAAGTATGAGTAATTTCCTTTGTAGCGGTACAGTTGTTCGTTGTCGAGCTCCAAAATTTCGTCGCAAATCACCTCAAGGAAATACCTGTCGTGGGTGATCATCAAAATCGTTCTATTCGACTGCGCCAAATACTCCTCAAGCCACTCAATCATGTCGAGATCCAAGTGGTTGGTAGGCTCATCCAACAATAAAAACTCAGGATCCTCGATCAACACCCGAGCCAGCGCAATTCTTCTCTTTTGTCCGCCCGAAAGCACCTCAATCTTCTGCTCCAAATCGTGAATGCCCAACTTTCCTAAAATCTGCTTCGACTGTGCTTCGTAGTCCCATGCATTCTCTCGGTCCATGGCATCGCAGGCATGCTGAAAATCCTCTGGCGATGTGCCTTCTTTCAAAGCGAGCTCATACTCCCGAATGGCCGTAAGCATGGCGTTGGACCCACTAAAAAGGTTGTCCAAAATACTGATCGAATCATCCAGTCCGTGTTCTTGCGAAAGCATGCCCACACGCACGTCTTTGTTCCACACAATGTTACCGGTATCAGGCACATCTAGTCCGGCAAGGACGTTAAGGATAGTCGACTTCCCCGTGCCATTTCGCGCGACCAAGGCAATTTTTTGTCCGCGGCTTATACCAAACGACACATCTTCAAAAAGAGTTCGAATGCCATACGTTTTGGAGATATTCTCTACGGACAAATAATTCATTCGGCAAATGTAGCTTTCAATTTGATGTAGCTCTAATTTTTTTCATTTGCCTTTATGGCAGAGAATAGAAAATCAAATCAAGCAACTACTGGCGATCGATATCGAGCACGGCATAGTGGAAATTATCGCTAAACTCTCCGCGAATAGGTAAGATCTTTCGATGGCGCCCCTCCAAGGTCATGCCCAGTTTCTCCAACAACTTGATCGAACGTAGGTTATCGACCGCAACTCCCGCTTCGATGCGATGTAAATTCATAGTGGAAAAGCCATGATCGACGACCGATTTCACTGCTTCAAAGGCGTATCCGTGGCCCCAGTGTGTGGGGTGCAGACTGTAAAACACCTCCCCACTTCGGTAGCGTTCGGGCTTCAAATTCATGCCTATTTCGCCCACAAAACTGCGGTCAGACTTCAATCTTACCACCCAAGCTAGGCTATTACCTTGACCTTTTCCTTGAATGACTGGCTCAAGCATCGTGCGGGTGACCTCCATCGAAGAAGGAATTCCTATCGTGTTGTAGCGCGCGACCTCTTCCATGCTATTCATCGCGTGAATTTCGGCTACATCCTCCTCTGCGAGCGGACTTAAGTACAATCTTTCCGTTTCGAGGCGCGTCATTTAAAAGAGTTGAAATCAATTTCAAGTATTGCCCGTTCTTCCTCAGTTAAAATGGTTGTCGTCGCGAAACTTTTCTGAAATTGTGCGAGAGCCTGCGAATAATCCACCCCCATCTCCTTTTGGGCCAAAGCGATGGACAAATATACTTCGGAGTAATTCGGGTATTCTTCGGCAAAAAGTGTCCACGCTCGAATCGCTTTATCAAATTGTTCTTCGTTGAAACGCTCCCATCCAACTCCATTCAAAATCCCCAAAGACAGGGGTAATCTATGTCCGTAATGCGCCTTCGAATCGGTATTTTCTGGGTCAAACAGACTAAGATCACGCTTAAAAAGAGACTGCTGCTCTCTCGCCCAAAAAGCAAAAATATCGTACAAAGCCTGGCTTATCAACAAGCCGGGAGTCGCATTGTGGTCGGCATCTGGGAAGAGAAAACCTTTGGAGTCAAAAGAAGGATTATCCAAAGCATTCATGGTGCTGTCCAAGTCTGGAAATTGCTCTGGGTAATCGTTGCCTATGGCGTATCTATAATAGGTAGTGTGATCAGCGACAAGCGCAAATGTTTCTTTAATCGTATCCACAAGATTCACTCCATTTTGCAACATAAAAGGACTCATTGAGATGACCGCATTGAGATCCTGCGACCGTTTGGCGAGCCAGTAACTAGTAAAATAGCCGTAACGAGAATGCCCTATCAGCGTGCGGAACTTGCTCGCTTGAAAATCGCGTTCCATCCAAGGCAGAATCTCGTCGAAAATGAACTTTTCGTTTTCGGTACCCAAGGTTTTTTCCTTTTGCCCTTCTATCAAGGTCTCCAAGTAGCGCGGATAAATCTCTTCACCGTTGTGTTCAATATAGCCTTCAGACGCGATTCCCACGATGATACTCGAGGGCATTTGCTCGTTGCTAGTAAGGTAATCGATCGTATTGATGATGTACTGGTGACTTCTTGGATTTTGTCGGTCAAACACCACTATAATCGGATAAGACTTCTCCATTCCCGCCTGCCATTCAAAAGGAACGGTAATGGTAATATCCTTGTCGTATCCGAGATTCTTTGAGAACACTGTCGTGTCCAATAGGTGGACATAGCGCTCGTATTCCTGCGCACCGACATTTGCGTATGCTAAAAAAAATAAGAGTAAAAGGGAAAGGGATTTATTCATTTCTTGGGACTTGATGGTAAACTTTTCCGTACCGAAGATAAGGTATGATGATGATTAATTGTATGGACTGTAGCTCGCAAAATCCTAATCCTTTTTAACTGTAAAAAAGACCAGCACGATCTGGATCTACGACACGTTTTATAGTCCGTTCATTCTTGTTTCCAATACGTTGTTATTCGTAAATCACTGTATTCATTCCAGGCTTCCTTTTCGAATAAATCGAATCTTTTATAGAAGTTTTCACTTGAGCTTACATGGAATGAATAGTGCTCACCATTGAATCTCTCAATAAATTGATGCCAACCTAGACTTATTGAAAAGTCTTCATTTGGATAGGCTGCCGAAACATCTTGACTTACAGCATCTTTCACGACATTAACATCCCTTTTCAGCGTATCAAGATAAAAGAACATGAAATCACCTTCATAGTCTACCCATTTAGGTTTTGTCAGTTCTTTCAAGACAAAACGATTGTCCAAAATCACCTCATCCCAAAAATCTCTTCCATCTTGGAAGTCGTCACATTTAAAAACTCTTTTCTTCAAATCATCCATTTGAGGAAGTACTTTCGTCACAATCTCAGGATCAATTTTAAATGGCTCTCCTTGCACCAATAGCTCCCCACATTCAAGATTAATTCGCATTTCCAAGATTATGGAATCATTTTCCGTCAAGTAAACAAAGTAATCATACCCACATTCGTAATAATATTCAACTCTATCACCGATCAACGTTTTCTTTATTCTGTTCAAAATAGTTGAGTCAGCTGTGTAATAATGCTTTGTCGTATTATATTCGAGCAGGTTTCCGCCACTGTCCCGTTCCCACATTAAATCGGGCTCTCCAACGTCTATCACAAACAAAGTATAAAGATCATCGTTGAAGTCATAGCTATCTAACACTCTATTCTGTGAATACAGATTCACAAATGCCAGAAGAAATGTGATTGAAGAAATTAGTCTCATATTATAATAGTCTACTACGAATTATCTCAGCCAGGGATAACAAACCAACTACTGAACATCCTCCCCCTTCACAAGCACAATAATATCGTGCAAATGGCTATATATCACCAAGGGAACCACAATTCCCGGAAGAAGAATATATGGAAAATACATCACTGCCTGATTGGGTTGGTCGAAAGCAAATTGCTGGAAAGGATACTCGGCAGAGAGGAGTCCGTTGATAAGCACCGACAAAATGAGGATAAGACATGCAATATTCCACGCGAGTAACGTAGTTCGTCCAATTTTCCCCTTGAGAATTACAAAGGCAATCAGCGGGGCGGTGAGACCGGCGGCTATATCGAAATTTCGTCCGGCAAAAGTCATCAATTCGGGGATGGTGCCACATACAAACAAGAAGTACAAGACAATCTCCATGGGCACACGTATACTATGCATCAAACTACCCAACGCTCGATTTCGCTTGGCTTCTGTGCGCTTGCGATTCTTGGGAAGTAAGGCAATGATTATCACAAGAATAGCCGGGAACATAGCCAGGGCAACACGAGGTGGAAATGACGTCGTATTGGTGAAAAAGCCTCTGAAGGCTAAGACACTAAGAATGATGCTCCAGCCCAGTAAAATCAGTAACATTGGCCTTGGTCTGCCACTCGCCACATAGAATAAAACAACGGCGAGTCCGTAGGTAATTAGAAATAGTAAATCAATGGTCCAGGGAATCTGGTTGAGCATATTGTTTATTCTGTGTAGACGATATTACCTACCCTTCAAAAGTAGCATATTTGTTGGCCCAAGATCGTGCATCCGCAAACTAAAATACCCCAAGTTTATTCACGGTTGCTATTGTAGCTATACACAATTGATCTTAACTTGCCCATCGCATGAAGCAAGTAATCCGACTTCTATTTTTCACCTTGTTTTTGGCCGGTGTGGCTTCACAAGCATGGGCGCAAAACTGCAACGACAATCGTTATCGCGCCCGTATTTTCGAACCAGACACCTTGGTGGATATCGTATACGGAAATGCGCAGGAATTGCCCGTGGTTTATGTATCGGAGGAAGTCACTTTTGCCGCCGATTTGACGATGGATGTGTACCTGCCGACTGACGATGCTTTAGCGACTCGTCCGTGTGTGATGCTTGCCTACGGAGGTGCCTATATTTTTGGTTCCAAGGAAGATGAAGACATTCGGTCGACCTGTGATTCGCTGGCGCGCAAGGGCTATGTAGCAGTGAGCATTAACTACCGCATGGGACTGAGTGTTTTGGACGAAAACTCGGCGATACGTGCCATTTACCGTGCCGCTCAGGATTTTAGTGCGGCCGTACGTTATATGAAGGCCAACGCTAGTGAATACCAAATCGATCCAGACTACATCTTCGCGGGAGGCGTGAGCGCGGGCGGATTTTCGGCTTTGCACATGGCTTATATGGATGAAAACGAGCGTCCGACTGCTACTTTTGGCGGGGGCTTCTTTGATACATGGCCCGACTTGGGGTGTATGGATTGCTCGGGGAACACCTTGCAAGAAAGCCACGACGTGCGTGGGATTATCAATTTGTGGGGAGCTATTTTGGACACCGATATGATGGACATGGACCAGCTAGTCCCTCAAATCTCCTTTCATGGAAACGAAGATGCGCTTGTTCCTTATAGCACTGGAGCTCCTTTTGGTGCAACGCTTTTGGCGCCAGATGTTTCAGGTTCGAATGCCATGCACAATCACATCACTTCACTAGGCGGTAATAGCGAACTCAATACGTTTGATGGTGTAGGACACAATATTTGGGGCCTCAATGTGCTCAACGAACTCACGCCGGGTCCGACTGAATATTGGCAACCAATAACCGATAGCATAGGCTCGTGGCTCTGGCGACAAATCAAGCCCAACGCTCCGATTATCACGGGAGACTTCACGGCATTTGACGGGATTCCCACGACCATTGTTGTCGAAAATGTTCCTGAAAACGGATATGCCTGCTGGAATATCGAAGCCGGTAGCATCCTCAGCGCTACTGCCGATTCATCCTCTATCGACGTTCTGTGGACTGGTCTGGGCGAGCGACTTGTCAGCTGCAGGAACATCAACCACTTGGACGCGGCATCTGAAATCGCCTCCTACAACTATACCGTCGGCACGGCCACCGATTTAATAGAATTCAAACCAGACCTGGCACCTTCCTACTGCGTGGTCAAGGACCTGAGGGGCCGTAGCGTAAAAAAAGTAATCGGCACCGACCTTCGCGATCTCGGCGTGCCGGCAGGTCTTTATCTCCTGGAATGGCATTTGCCCAACGGGCTTATCTTGGAGCGGGAGAAGAGGTATTTTGACCAATAGCACAACAACTTCTAGATGATGACAAGCGAGTTTGCACAAGGAGCTACCTATCCTAGTCTTCTTGGTAACTACTGCGATGATCTATTTTTTTGATAAAACAGTTGTAAATCACTGGAAAAACAGTTTTATCGCACTACAGTATTGTAACATATTTAGTTTATTTTTGTTACACTTTTCAAAAAAATGCATACAAGTCATGAGTGTAGAAAAAGACATAGAACGAAGGATTTATAGAAAGCAAAAAGGCGAATTGTTTTTCCCTGAAGACTTTAGCGATTTAGGCACATCGGAAGCTGTGCGCATATCTCTCCATCGACTCGAAAAAGAAAAATTAATTCGTCGGGTTGCACATGGAATTTATGTACGTCCGAAAATAAGCAGTCTTGTAGGTGAACTCACGCCTACTGCCGAAGAAATCGCTTTAGGAATTGCTAAAAGAGATCACATAAGACTGGTGCCAACCGGAACACAAGCGCTTCATGTATTGGGATTGACGAATCAAATGCCAATGAAACTTGTATTTCTAACCGATGGATCACCACGGGAAATAAATGTTGGAAAGAGAACAATTAAACTGAAGAAAACTACACCTAAGAACCTCTCTGCAAAAGGAAAAATCAGCTCGTTAGTAATTCAAGCTCTGAGAGAAATTGGGCAAGAACAACTAACTCAAACCGAAGAGAATAAAATAGTACAAATCCTAAAGACGGAAATGAGACATATCCTGCAATATGATATTAAACTGGCACCAGTTTGGATTCAGAAAATAATGCGCAAAGCACTGGTTTGATGGGAGGTTTTAATCAGTTGACCAACAAACAAAAAGCTGTCATTTTTAAAGAAATCTCCAATAATACTGGAATGCCAGCCTATGCAGTAGAAAAGGATTGGTGGGTGACGCAGACGCTCCGAATACTATTTGACCTGGAAGTTGGTTCACACCTTGTTTTCAAGGGAGGGACTTCTTTGAGTAAAGGTTGGAAGATGATCGATCGATTTTCAGAGGATATTGACGTGGCACTAGACAGAAAATTTCTAAAGTTTAGCGGAGATCTCTCCAAGAGCCAAACAACAAAACTCAGAAAAACCGCACACGCCTATTTTGTTGACACACTATTTCCAGAATTAAAGCAAAAATTTAGTGATTCTAATTTGACTTTAGTAGATCTGCGCGTATTGAATTCTGGGGAAAGTGATCAAGATCCCAGTGTTCTAGAAATCTATTACAATTCTGTGATTCAATCCCCTGGCTATATTGAGAATAGAGTACAAATAGAAATCGGTTGCCGCTCACTTCGTGAACCATTCTCAATTCGCCCCATCCAAGCTCTAGTCGATGAATACTATCCTGAGTCAGAATTTGCAATGGAGGCATTTGATGTTCCTGTAGTCCATCCTGAAAGGACTTTTCTGGAAAAAATCTTTCTACTTCATGAGGAACTCCACAGGCCAGCAGAAAAGATGAGGGTAAACCGACTAAGCCGTCACCTTTACGACATATTCCAATTATCTACGACTGATCATGCATATAATATACTGATTGACAAAGAATTGTATCAGTCAATTGTCAAGCATAGACATCGGTTTTCACGCCTAGGAGGAGTAAATTACAATTCGCATCAACCCCAAACAGTCGACCCATTACCCAACAAAGAAATCAAAGCTGAGTGGGAGAAAGACTATAAGATCATGCAAGAACAGATGATATATGGCAACGGTTTAACGGCTTACATCTCAATGGCATGTCTGTAGGGCATCCAAGCGGATTTCACCATAGATTTCAGGACTTCACTAGTCGAGCTTGAGAAGATATTTCTTCGGTTAAATCTGTAGATGAATTCATTGAGATACTTCTGAAGGTGGAAGGATGATACTTTGTGGTGAATTCCCCTTAGCCAGTTCTTGAGCGTGAAGATGAACCAGTGGAGCTTTTTGAAATTTTCGCCACCATCGGAGTTAAACACCAGGTGCCACCGTTCTCCCATGGCGTTTTCATATCCAGCCCATCCA
>JADFAK010000186.1 GCA_015665315.1 Flavobacteriales bacterium
GGATTGTTAGGAAAATTGGCCAATTTCTTATTCCTAAAGTCATACATGACAAGACTCCTGGATGAGCGGAATGCCATCGTTAAAGAATTCGCTGAAACCGATCGGTGGAAGGAAGTATTGCCTATTGGAAACTGAATGGAGCCCTGCTCAGGTTCAATGAGTGCCTTCATGTTGTACATTGCGCCGAATAATAGAAATTACCTGTCTGTGCACGATAAATTGAAATTGAAAGTCCGTCCCTACCTGAAAATGATCCTGCTATATGCAATCGTGATCCTAGCGGCTTTGGTGTTTTTCAATTTTAAAAGAGGAGGAGAATTACTGCACGTTTCCAATCTGCTTCACTGGGATGCCGAGCATTATCAAACCATTTCGCAGCACGGCTACAAAGGCTTTCTCGTGGCATTTTTTCCTGCCCTGCCTATGTTGTGGAAGACTTTGTCGTGCGGACCGCTCATTATCTCCTTGCTCAACGCAGTGTTCTTCTTTCTATCCTTTTTCATGCTTCTGCGGGAATTCAAAGTCCGCAATAAAATCGAGGGCTTACTCTATTTAAGTATCCCTAGCTTTCTGTTTTTCTTCCTGCCTTACACCGAGTCCCTCTTTTTCTTGAGTGCCTCACTCATGCTCATCGGGTTGAATCGCGACAAGCTCATGTACGTCTGCTTTGGACTGCTACTAGCCGTGCTTGCGAGGCCAGCTTTCACCGTAATTATCCCCGCACTCATATTGGCCGAAGTCCTTCAGTCCGACTGGCGATCGGCCCTGCGCAATGTCTCGATTTATTTGGGGGTAGCCGCGCTTGGCGTCCTGATCGTAGGATATATCCAATTTCTAGACACAGGAACATGGTTTCAATTTTTCACCATGCAACAAGGATGGGGCAATGAATTGCAATTTCCCGCTTTCCCCCTCACATCGTGGTCCGATGGAATTATAGTAAGGCTCGACGCGGTGGCTTTCTTTGTAGGTGCGTTGGCGGGCAGCTTTCTCCTGGCCTATATCGTAAAACCATCCTTGTTCAAAAACACCAAGCTGGACAAGGCCCAGGTCTTTACCTTCGCGTACTTGGGAGGCATTACCCTCACAGTCCTTTTATTCCGCGGAGGAAGTCTGTTCAGCCTCAATCGATTTGTATTTGCAACCCCCTTCATCATCGTGGCCTTTCATTATTGGATGCGGCAAAATATCACCTTCAAGGGCTCTCATCTGCTCTTGATTTATGCCTTGATCTCAGCTTTCTGGCTGCTATTTGGGTCCTACGTACACATCCAAGAATTCCTTGCCTATTCACTTTTGTCGGTATATGTACTTTTATTATTCGCCATAAAGGCAAATGCAAACCTGGTGAGAAAATACAGTCTGTTGATTCTTGTCGCCTTGAACATGGCCTTGCAAGTGCTGCTGTTCGTTCGCTTTCTTGGCGGACAATGGGTAGGGTAGTAGTGGAAGTTGTTGATCTATAACTCTTTCTGATTAATGACTATCGGTAGAAAACCGAAACAACGGAGATATCACCATACCGTAGGTACTGAATTCAGGAGTAAGATCAAAAGGAAAGTGGCTTTGGTCATTAATGGAATCTGTTTTATTTTGTTGGAAGAGCCGATTGTATATTGACGAGAAGGTCAGTTTGAGTTGGAGTGCGAGTATTGAGAAAGCTAGCCAAAGGAATTCCGTACCTACGGCACGGGATGTTATATTGAGGATTTTCGGCTACCAATATATAGTCCCTACGGGACATGTTTTGGATGTCTTGCCACTAGAATTCATTCAGCCTAGTTCTATTCAGGAGCAAAAGCAAAAGGAAAGAGTATCTTCCTCAAGCCTCGCACTCAAACTGTTGCTGGCCTTCAAGTTCTGCTTGCCACTAGAATTCATTCAGGCTAGTTCTATTCAGGAGCAAAAGCAAAAGGAAAGAGTATCTTCCTCAAGCCTCGCACTCAAACTGTTGCTGGCCTTCAAGTTCTGCTTGCCACTCGAATTCATTCAGCCTAGTTCTATTCAGGAACAAAGGCAAAAGGAAAGAGTATCTTCCTCAAGCCTCGCACTCAAACTGTTGCTGGCCTTGCCAATGTCCCGTAGGGACTATATATCGGTAGAAAAATAAAACAACGGAGATAGCCCCATGCCGTAGGTATGGAATAGAGTCCGAAAAGATGATCGTTTCTCGTCAATCAAATACATCAATAACTAGCTTCCTATCGCATGAAGCATTAAGCCTTTTCCTGAACTGGACCAATTGGATTTGCTGTCCAAGTTGCTTATTATCAGGATTTCATAGAGTTGATTTAAGGCAGTCGCAGCAACATAAATTGATAGGATAAGCCGACTTTTCACCGCCATAGTTCCAGGTGGCATGTTGCGGATAGTCATGTTCTGCTTGCCTTCAGTTTCAGTCCATCAAGTTTGTCAATTGGAATCCGCAATTTTCCATAAATTGCGCCAATACACACAACCTTAAACCACACCATATGAATATCGTAGTAATTCTTCTTGCTGCCCTAATACCAACCATTACGGGCTTTATTTGGTACAATCCTGCAGTTCTTGGAAAGGCTTGGATGTCGGCCGCTGATATGACCGAGGAAAAAATGAAAGGAGCCAACATGGCTGTCATTTTCGGGGTATCCCTAGCGCTGAGTTTCTTTCTTGCCGTAAGCATCAACTTCATGGTGATTCATCAAACTTCGATGATGTCACTTTTCAACGGACAGCCGGGATTCGGCGAGCCAGGCAATGAATTTACCATCTATTACAATGATTTTTTAGAGCGTTATGGGTCAATCCATAGAAGCTTTGGCCACGGCGCAGCTCACGGTCTGCTTGCTGGATTGATGTTCGTACTACCCGTTTTGGGAACCAACGCACTCTTCGAAAGAAAAGGGTTCAAATACATCGCCATCAACGTAGGCTACTGGATGGTAACCTTAATCCTTATGGGCGGAGTAATTTGCCAATTTGGATAAATTGAAAGATCTTGAAAAAATGAAAGGGACCGAGTTGGTCCCTTTTTTTATGTCCTTTTTTTGGAGGCTTTTTGGCATGAATGGACAAACGAATATCGTGCTACCGAATAACCATTTGCCTTGTGCTAAATCATTGTTGAGATAAACAACTAACTTCAGACTCCACAATAAAATGCGCCCGTGCCCTAAACCGGCATTTGCCTTGTGCTAAACCTTCTCCTGAACCGCGCCGGGCTTTCTTGCTCCTAAGTTTTTCGCTTTTCGAATGCGGCACGAGACGACCTTGTATTCCGGACACATGGCCTCCGAGCAATGTTCGTCAGAGGTGATGTTGTTCAACATGATTTCGGGGAAGTGGAAGGTCGAACTGAGCACGCCTGGCTTCACTTCATCGGTGATTTTGGCGCGGATATCGGCTTTTCCTCTGGCAGACTCAACACATACCATGTCGCCATCCTGAATTCCGTTTTTAGTCGCATCTTCCTGGCATATCAATAGAACATCCTCCGTGAGAATCTCGACATTGCCCGTACGACGTGTCATAGCGCCACAATTGTAGTGCTCCAATTCGCGGTTGGTTGTGATGATATATGGATAGTCTTTCTCGTACTTCTCCACCTCATTCGATTCCTTGAAGTCGAAGTAGTGAAACTTGCCTTTGCCTCGTTTGAAATCCTCTTGGTGAAGTATTTGCGTGTCTACGCCATGCGTGAGAACTGGCCATTGCAGACCGTTCACCCCAAGATTCTCGCGGGTAATTCCTTTGAAGAAAGGTACAATCTGAGAGATCTCTTCAAGGACTCCCTCAGCCGTGTAATCCTCTTGCTCGAAGCCCATGCGGTTCATGATGTCGACGATGATTTGTCCGTCAGACTTACATCCTTTTATCGGCTCTACCACCTGATTCACACGTTGTACTCGACGCTCGCCATTGGTGAATGTCCCGCTTTTTTCTAGAAAAGATGCGCCTGGCAGAATGACGGTTGCCAATTCGGCTGTTGGGGTCATAAAGAGTTCTTGAACTACCAGCAATTCCAAGTTTGAAAGTGCTTTGATTACCTTTTGGGTATTGGGATCCGTTTGAACTACGTCCTCCCCAATCAACCACAAGGATTTCAGTTTGCCCTCAATCGCCGCGTCGAACATTTCAGGAATCTTTAATCCAACATGAGAAGGGACCTCCTTGCCATAGAAGAGATTGTACTTCTCGTTCATCGCAGGATTGGTCACATCCATGTAGCCAGCGCCTTGGTGAGGCTGTGCTCCCATATCGGCTGCTCCTTGAACATTGTTTTGTCCGCGCAATGGATTCACTCCAGCACCAGGCTTTCCGATATTTCCAGTGATCATCGCCAAATCGGCAATCTGCATCACGGTAAAAGTTCCCTGTGTGTGCTCCGTAACGCCCAGTCCGTGGAATTCCATCGCACATTCGGCCGTTGCATAGCAAAGTGCCGCTTCACGAACTAAGTTCTTGTCAACCCCTGTTATTTGCTCCATTTGGTCCACGTCCAGCTGCAAGATATGCTCCTTGAACTCGTCGTAACCCTCGCATCGTGCGTCAACGAATGCTTGATCGGCAACGCCTTCTGAAATGATATAGTAGAGCATCATGTTCAAAAGCGCCACATTGGTTCCCGGACGAAGTTGGAGGTGATAGGTCGCGTACTTGGCCAACTCAATTTTTCGAGGGTCAATCACGATCAAAGGAACTCCTTTCATCGCAACTTGTTTGATTCGTGCTCCTGTTACCGGATGCGCATCTGTTGGATTGGCACCTATCACAAGCATACACTTGGTCAAGTAGACATCATCTACCGAATTGGTCGCGGCTCCCGTTCCGAAAGCGCGCTGCATTCCCAGTGCAGTAGGGGAGTGACAAACTCGAGCACAACAGTCAATATTATTTGTTCCTACAACTGCACGCATGAATTTCTGCATGAGGTAGTTCTCTTCGTTGGGTGTTCTTGCCGACGAAATACCAGCGATAGAATCGGGTCCATGGTCTTTGATGAGCTGCTTAAATTTATCAGCTATAAAGTCGTAGGCTTCGTCCCAAGTAGCTTCTTCAAACTTGCCGTTTCTTTTAATCAATGGCGAAGTCAAACGGTCTGGATGATCGTAGAATTTGAACGCGTACCGTCCTTTCAAGCAGGTATGTCCGCTATTCGCCGTAGCATCGTAAGGGGCTTGGATACTCAGAATCTTGCCGTTCTTGTGCGAAACTTCCAAGTTGCATCCCACTCCGCAGTAAGTACAAATCGTTCTCGTTTTCTCAGCTTGGGTAATCGATTTCGACTGGAAAATGTCGGATATCGCACTGGTCGGACAAGCCTGAGAACAAGCTCCACAACTCACACAATCCGAATCGAAGAAAGACTCGTCAATTCCCTTCACAATGTGGCTGTCAAAACCTCGTCCGGCCATGCTCAGCACAAACTGTCCCTGCACTTCATCGCACGCTCGCACACAGCGATAGCAGTTAATGCACTTCGAGAAATCCGAGGTCATGTACGGATGACTCTTGTCTTTTTCGTAGTGCAGGTGGTTCTTCCCTTCCGGATAGCGCACTTCACGAATACCAACTCGGGCTGCTACGTCCTGCAATTCACAATTTCCATTTACCTCGCAAGTCAAACAATCAAGTGGGTGGTCGGTAAGGACCAACTCAATGATATTCTTTCTCAAGTCCTGTATCGAATCAGAGTCTGTCTGAATAAACATACCCTTCGTGACCGGCGTATGACAAGAAGCCATGGTCTTCGTCTTTCCATTTTCAACGAGGGCGACATCAACACTACACACACGACATGAACCAAATGGATCCAAATTGGGGGCGTCGCACAAGGTCGGAATCGAGTCTTGTCCCAAGTTGCGCCGACAAAAACTAAGGATAGTTTCGCCTGGAATGATGGGGTAAGCCTTGCCATTGAGGGAGGCCAAGTCGGTTGAAATCTGAGCGGGTTGTGTAGTCATCGTATTCTATTTAAAGCTATGGAAGCCAGTGTTATGCACTGATTAACTAAGCAAAATATTCATTCAATTCGTCGTCAAAATATTGAACGGCGTTTTTCACTGGAAGCGGTATTCCACCACCATGCGCACAAAGCGAACCTTGCTGCAGGGTATCCAATAAATCGTTCAACAATTTACGATCAATCTTGTATCCTTCGGTGCGCGCCTTTTGGAACATTTCATGTCCGCGTTGTGTACCAAGTCGGCACGGAAAACATTTTCCACAACTCTCGTAGGCGGCAAACTCGAATAGATGTTCAAGATAAGCAACAATTGGAAAAGTAGCAGGAATGCTCACTACAGATGCATGTCCTAAGAGAAACCCATTTTGAGCGAAGGACTCGAAATCGACATTCAATCCGGCACATTTGTCGACAGGTACTAGTCCGCCAAGCGGACCACCAATATGCAATGCCTTGACAGGTTCCTTGAATCCTTGTCCCAATTCATCAATCACGGTCGAAAGGGGAGTGCCCATCTCCACTTCGTACATACCTGGGCGGTTGAAATAACTGTCGAGCGAAATGAGTTTCGTACCACTTGATTTCTCCGTTCCCAATTTCTTGTAGGCGCTTCCTCCTTCATTCAAGATAAAATGCAAAGCCGCAAGGGTCTCTACATTGTTGACCACAGTAGGTTTGTTGAACAATCCTTGCTGCGTTGGATAGGGCGGTCGTACGCGCACTTCAGGTCGCTGACCTTCAATGGAAGAAAGTAAAGCAGTCTCTTCACCACAAATATAAGCTCCTTGGGCCTTGATGATTTTAAAGTCAAATGAGAAATCTGTTCCCCCCACAGAATCACCAAGCAATCCCGCCTTGTTCAATTCTTCAATCGCATCGGCCACAATCTTAATCGATTCGGGGTATTCGGCTCGAATGTAGAGGACACCCGTTTTGGCGCCGATAACAAATCCAGCCATCATCATTCCGAAGAGGACACTGTGAGGTTGGAATTCGAGTAAGTAGCGATCGCTATACGCCCCTGGATCTCCTTCATCGGCATTGCACACGATAAATTTTGTCTCGCCAGGTTCATTCTTGCACGACTCCAACTTAAATCCCATGGGGAAACCAGCACCACCTCGTCCGCGAATGCCTGACTCCTTGATCTCGTTAAGTACACTGTCTCGTCCAGCTTCAATCCATTTTAGCAATTTGGCGTAATGCGTATCCATGCCACCAAATGGTCTTGTAAGCACAGCCTTTCCATGCGCTTCGACGTGGTATGAATCTGCTTTTGCGGGAGAATTCTTATCGAGTACTTTGTCCAGTTGGTCAATATCTTGCCCCGAGTAATTAGTTCCAGCAATATGAAAAGCAGCGTTCTCATGACACCGTCCCAAGCAGCACATGTGGCCAATCTCTTCAGGCTTGAATTGTTTTTCTAAGTTGGATATTACCTTGTCCTGCGTTCCAGCGCACAAACAAGCCGATCCATTGCATACATAGGCTTTTTTGCCCTTGTTCTCCGGTTTCAGAAAATCGTAAAAAGTGGCAGTTCCGTAAGTATTGGCCTTACCAATTAGAAAATCCTTGGCAAGTTTGTCCAATTCCTCGGATGGAACGGTCCCTGAATCTTGGGCTCTCTTGCCCATTTCATCAAATAGATTGTATTTAAGTCCCTTTCTTCCCGAAAGTTCGCTGAGATTGTCAGACATAATTATTGCAGTGTTTACGACTCGGAATGTACGTTTTTTATCCGATTTGGGTGCGAGAAGACCGTACATCGATCCTCCCTGCAGAAGCCCAATAATGTGATGCCAAATTCCTTCGCGAAGTCTACAGCCAACGAGCTAGGTGCCGATACAGCAGCCAATACAGGAATCCGTGCTTTGAAACATTTTATGACTATTTCATAGCTTATTCGTCCGCTCACCAACAGAAATTTAGCATCCATGAGTTGCTTCGATTTGATCAAACTCCCAACCGATTTGTCGACGGCATTGTGCCTGCCAACATCTTCAGACAGAGCGAGTAGTGTGTGTTCATGGTCAAAAATGGCCGCCGCATGACTCCCACCCGTTTGAATAAAAGCATTTTGCTTCGCGTTCATTTCGGTGTACATACGAGCGATGCTTTGACTGTTGAATTCGAAGCCATTCTCCAAGCTTTTTCCTCGGGGTATTTCTAATTCGCGATTACCGCAAATGCCACAAGACGCACTGGTCAGCAAGGTGCGTTTTCCAATTAAATCAAGCGTATCCAGATGGGGTACATTGATATTGATCGAATGGATGTGACCAGATTTATCGGTCTGATGATCCAAAAACTCATACGTCGGATTACCACCTAAAATCCCTTCGCTGTTGAGCAAACCAAGAACCAATTCCTCTTCTAAACCAGGCGTTTGCATAGTTACCGAAAACGCCTCTTGATTGATGAGAATAGATAGGGCGGTCTCCACAATGAGGGGATCGCTAACAAATTCACTTTTGTCGGCCTCGATTCGATATCCTTGGTAGTCTAGCGTAGCCAATATTACAAGAGTATATCGTGTACAGGTTGGAGAGGTTCAGGCAAGTCTGTTTCGCCAAGCATTTGTCGAAGGTCGATTTCGATGGTTCTACAAAGTGCAGTCATCGGGACATCGTTGATAAATCCGTCAAAAGGATCTTCGCTATTTTCACCCACAAGTTCCATGGTCATAAAAACCCAAGAAATAAGCATGTAAAAAGGAACCGCAAGCCAGGTAAAATCATGTCCCATTTCGGAGAATTGCCCCACCAACCCCAATGGAAGGAGAAGAATAAAAATCCACATAAAGACTTTGCTGAAGTACGAGTATTGTCTGGGGAAAGGCGTGTTTTTAATCCGTTCACATTTCCCTTGCAAGGTGTACAGCTCTTCGAGCAAATGCATCAACTCCATGTGTCGGAAGTCATCGATCAATTTTCGTTCGGCCAATGCTTTGAGGCGAGCACCCTGTTTGCGAATAATCTGCGTAGGAATGTTCTTCGCTCCTTCAATTTCAAACCAATCGTCTTTCCCCAAAAAGCAATCAATCGCCTCGTGGTATTGGGCGCCGATTTTTTCTTTGAAATTTCTCAAGGACCCCTTTTGATGAACCGTATGTCGCGATGGCTTGCGCAAATGAATTCGTAAAGCATTCACCCATGCCAAATGACGGTAAACTAAGTCGTGATGGATTTGCTTGAGTTCGTCATCCGAAGCATTTTCTGTGGCGTGCAGATTGCTCACGTAGTTCAATACTTGAATCGTCCATGTCCTACTTGAGTTTACAACACCACCCCAAATCTTCCGAGCTTCCCAAAAGCGATCGTAGCTCTGGGAGTTTTTGAAGCCGACATAGAATGCCACTGCGATACCAATAACACTCATTGGCAAGAAGGGGAAAGCGATGTTTATGCCTTTATGATCAAGAACGTGAAATGCCTGAACAATGAGGGAGCCATAAATAAGATAGAACAAGAGCCATTTCCAGGCAAATTTCCAAACGACGGAGAAGCGAATATTCCGTTTTACATACATAGGCTAGGCGAATTTTTTAGCTCAATCCAGAAATTACGCCATTGTCATCAATGTCCATTCCTTCGGATGCAGGATGTGCTGGCAGACCAGGCATTCTCATCATTTTACCCAAAATTGGAATCAAGAATCCTGCGCCTGCGGCAAATTCAAACTCGCGGACAGTAACCGTAAAACCTTCTGGTCGGCCTCGCAGACTCTCATCATCTGAAAGCGATTTTTGGGTTTTTGCCATGCAAATAGGCAAGCCCGATAATCCAAGCTTTTCGATTCGTCGCAAGTCCAGAGCTGCCTGGGAAGTATAGTTCACGCCCACTGCACCGTATACCTCGCGGGCAATTGTCTCAATTTTTTCTTTTACTGGCAATCCCCAGTCATAAAGCTGCTTGAAGTTGTTTGTACCTGCTTCGATAGATGCGACAACAGCTTTGGCCAGGTCAGTGGTTCCCTCACCACCAAACTCCCACCCGCGTGCAAGAACGGCCTGAACTCCTAGTTCGGCGCATCGGCTAATTATCAAGTCTACTTCCTCTTGTGAGTCTGTTACGAAGTGATTAATTGAAACAACTGGGGTAATGCCGAATTTCTTCGCATTTTCAATGTGCTTTTCCAGGTTGGCCATACCTGTTCGAACACGCTCCACGTTCGGCGTGTTGTATTCTTCTTTAGGCGAACCACCGTGGTGTCTTAATGCGCGAATAGTAGCAACTAACACAATTGCCTTTGGCTTTATGCCTGCGTAGCCACACTTGATATTCATGAATTTCTCAGCGCCAAGATCAGCTCCGAAACCTGCCTCTGTAACGACGTAGTCACTCAAGGACATGCCCATTTTTGTAGCTAAGATCGTATTGGTTCCCTGTGCGATATTGGCAAATGGACCTCCATGCACAATGGCAGGATTTCCTTCCAACGTCTGAACCAAATTCGGGTTGATCGCATCCTTCAAGAGGACAGCCATAGCTCCCTGAGCATTCAAATCACGAGCGTAAATAGGCTTGCGATCCATGGTGAAGCCGACGAAAATATTGCCAAGCTTTTCCTTCAAATCGGCAATTCCCGTTGCCATGCACAAAATAGCCATCACCTCAGATGCAGGAGTAATATTGAATCCATCTTCCCGAGGCATTCCGTTGGCAGTTCCTCCCAATCCAATGGTTATTTGACGCAAAGCACGGTCGTTCATATCCATTACGCGCTTCCAGTAAATTGAACGCGGGTCGAGGCCTAGGCTCTCTGTCCGACTTTGTAGATTGTTATCAATGATGGCCGATAAAAGATTGTTGGCCTTCTCAATCGCCGAAAAATCACCAGTAAAGTGCAAGTTGATATCCTCCATAGGCACTACCTGAGAGAATCCACCACCGGCAGCTCCACCCTTGATTCCAAAGACCGGCCCCAACGATGGCTCACGCAGAACGACAGTTGTTTTTTTACCGATACGATTCATACCCTCAGCCAAGCCGATGGATGTCGTCGTTTTTCCCTCTCCAGCGGGAGTAGGTGTGATAGCAGTGACGAGGATAAGATTGCTTTGCTGGACTTTAGTCTCGTCGATCAAATTGATGGGGAGCTTGGCTTTGAATTTGCCATACATCTCCATCTGATCTTCGTGAATATTGAGCTTCTCCGCTACTTCGCGGATGTGTTTCATTTGGCATTCCTGGGCGATTTGAAGGTCGCTTTTATATTTAGTAGAAGTAGTCACGTGTGTGTATTTAAATTGAAAAATTCTCTTTGTTGCGGCTTGTCTAAGCAACGAATATAACGAACACAATCAGAATACGAATTATTCGCAGATTGGAAGTGTGAAGGAAATGGCTGTTCCCTTTCCTTCAGTGCTATTAACATCGTATTCAGAATGATGGAGATCCAACACTCCCTTGACGATGGCCAGACCTAAGCCCGAACCAATTTTTTTCGTGCCTCCACGATGGAATCGATCAAATACATAGGGCAGTTCGTCCTTTGAAATTCCCTCGCCTGTGTCCTCTACACATATCCGAATTTTCGATCCCTCCTTTTTCGCCGAAACACAGATTTTATCTCCTTCGTTGCAAAATTTAATGCTGTTGCCAATCAAATTTTGCAAAACACGATCAATTAAAGCTATGTCGGCATGAACTTGAGGAAGATCTGGACTCACATCTGCCAACAAGTCAATATTTTTCTCGCCGGCCGAGATTTTGTAATTGTTCATGACGTCGTGGATGAGATCGGCGACAGACATAGATTCGGCTTGCAGTTTTCTTTCCCGTGACTCTAGCTTCGACAACTCAAAAAGCTCATCGACTAAGTTTCGAAGCTTTTCCGTCGAGCGGAGCGTGGTGCGCAGGTATTTGTCAAACCGCTCTTCGTCCAAGGAGTCCTTCTTCATCAATAAGGTTTCAATATATCCATGGATGGAGGCAAGCGGTGTGCGGAGGTCATGGGATACATTGGCGACCAATTCCTTCCGCATATTTTCAATAGCCAGCCGATCCTTGCTCAGCTTTTCTTGTCTGGCAAGAATGTTGCGAACACTAAAAAACATCAAGGTGCCTACGACAATAATGATGACTAGAATAATTAGAATCCCCGACCATACTTGTTCGCGTGCTCGCGTTTTAAAAGTCTCCATCGTCTCATCCACCTGGAGAATTGCCACAGTTTCTCCCTTCTTATTGAAGATGGGATGAAAAGCCGAAATCCAATTGCCGTTTTTATCGCTATAGTTATCCAAGACTCCACCCGATTTGTACATGTCTTTGAGCTGCTGAGGCGAGTCTTCATAGCGTTCCATCCACAGCGGGTCTTGCCCTGAGTTGATGCCGAAAATAAAATTCTGGTTGAGACTATCGTAGGTGAGCGTATACATCTGCGTTGAGATATCCTTCATCTCAACCGTCATCGCCAACATCTGGTGGTACATCTGGTACAGACTATCTGTTTTCAGATTGTCGATATTATCCCGGTCGGGATATTTCTCCATCAATTCATTGTGATCGTCTCCGCTAATCTTAAAACTAACCGCATTGGCTATGCAGTCTAATTTGAACATTTCCTTTTCCCGGAAAATCGCAATTTGTGTGTAGTAGCTGTAGAAAGAGATGAAGATCGCAATGCCGATCATCGTGAGAAATGTGTACAACAGAATCCTACTATTTCCGCTGTAAGAACCTGATTTGAACATGTGATTCTCGATTTGGATGAAAAGCGAAAAATAGTAAAAGAAAGATAGATTTTGGCCGAGAAAATAGCTTAGTTATCGCTAAAACGATATCCTACACCCCACGTGGTTAAAACGTAATCAGGTTTGTTTGGGTCTTTCTCGATTTTTGCTCGCAGACGGTTAATATGGGAATTCACGGTATGCTCGTAACCTTCATAATCATAGCTCCAAACCAAATTCAAGAGGTCCTTTCTGTCATAGGTGACTCCTGGGTTCGTGGCAAGCAGGTACAACAAGTCGAATTCCTTCGGCGTAAGCTCAATTCGCTTGTTGGCCAATGTTACTTTTCGCTTTCGTTTGTCTATCCGCAATTCCTTGTATTCAAGAATTTCTTCTTCGACGTTTTCTTCGTGCTTCGTATCGATGTCAACCCTTCTCAATATAGCTTTGACACGAGCCACCAACTCCCGAATACTAAAAGGCTTGGTCAAATAGTCGTCTGCACCTGTCTCCAATCCAAGGACCTTGTCAATCTCTTCACTCCTGGCAGTTAACATCAATATCGGACTATTCACTCGCTCAGCGCGCAAGGATCGGCAGATATCAATACCATTCATCTCCGGTAAGTTGATATCGAGGATCATTAAATCGAATTCATTTTTTAGCGCATATTCAAACCCCAGCCGACCGTTGAAGAAGCTCTTAACATGACAGTTCATGTCTTCTAGATGAAGCTGCACGAGCTCTGAAATGTCTTTTTCGTCTTCTATTATTATTACATTCCTCATTGCAGGTTGAATTTCGGACAAAATAACGAGCCTACCTTAACGAATCTATCACAATC
>JADFAK010000203.1 GCA_015665315.1 Flavobacteriales bacterium
ATAGCGGGTGTGCTTGGCGCCTTGCTTGTAATTCAAATGACGCCGCTTTTGCCTTATGCTTTGGCTTTTGCAGCAGGAGCGATGATCTATGTAGTAGTGGAAGAAGTAATCCCCGAAACACAGCGAGATCGCTTTACAGATATCGCTACACTTGGCTTCATTGGCGGCTTCATCGTCATGATGTTACTCGATGTGGGATTGAGCTTCTAAGCATCCTTCGCCTTGTTTTGGCTATGCAGGTAAGAGCTTTTTAGCTTGGCCGGCTATGCTTATTCGAAATGATTTGTAATTCAGCGACGTGACAATAGAAGAGCAAAAAAAGAGTCTGAGGAAGCAAATGCATATCCTGCGTGGATCCATGGATAAGCGGACGAAAGAGGACTACGACCAATGGATTTGTGACACTCTTTGGGAGCTTATTCGCGAAAACGAGTTCAAAAGCGTCCATTGCTACTTGCCCATGAGCACCGAGATCAACATCTTTCCACTTATTGATAAGATGTTGGCGGCGAAAATGACGGTCGTTTGTCCCAAAACCTTCCCTAAGCGCCGACTGCAAAACCTAATCCTCAAGTCGGCCAATCAAGTGGAGGAGGGCGAATATGGAACCAGTCACCCAGCCAATTCGGAAGAGTTTCTCGGTGAATACGATCTCATCATTGTGCCCGGACTGGCCTTCGACAACACGAATTTTCGACTGGGTTATGGGGGCGGTTACTACGATAATTTCTTGGTCGACAATCCCAAAGCTTTGAAAGTGGGAATTTTCTACCCTTTCCAAAAAGTCACACACGTCCCTCTAGAGTCCCATGATGTTCAACTTGACCGAATAATCTGTCAGGAATAAGACCTTCCCCGTTATTTGTTCATCCAGAGCAGGTGTTTTGTTCAGTCTCTTCGTATTTTTGTTAGAGAACCGATATATGATGAAAGGGATTTTAACGTTTTTCAGCCTGCTCCTTGTTGGCTTTTCTTTGAACGCGCAGCAATTATCGCTCGACAACAATTCACATGCTCAATTGGAGTTTATGTCGCCTGTTGATGGAGGCAAGTACTACAATATCAACACCCAAATCACGCTCCGTCCGGGACCTGCGATTTCCATTGATGCTTTGTTGCAATCACCGCAGTTACTAACGATCAGTGGAAGTTTGAGCGGGATCCACGACTACGCAGTGCACCTGGCATCTGATGGCAAGACCATTATTATCGATCCACGAGATGACTTCGAATTACTTGAGGATGTATCGGTCAGTCTGTCCAACGCTATTCAAACTGCCGAAGGGAATTTTTGGCCTAGCATTGAATTTGGATTCCAAACATCACAGTTATTGCCAGCTCGTCTGCGAGACACCCCCGTTGAAACAGAAGAAGTACTCGCCGAAGAACGTGAATGGGTTCAACCCTCAATATTGACAGGCCCCGAGCCGGGAGTTTCACCTGGAAATATTTTTGTCAATACAACAAGTGAGTCTAAAACACTGGCCATCATGGACAGCGTAGCCGGCGATCCGCCGCTATGGTGGATGGAATCGGGCTTGCTCGGCAATGATTTCAAAGTCAACCGCAACAACAAACTCACTTTTCACGACCGACTGCCCATGTGGTGGCTCATGATGGACGAGTACGCCCAGATCGTAGATACCTTTACCATGGCCAATGGCTATTTGAGCGACAACCACGGTTTTCAGATCCTCAGTGACGGACATTATTTTCAGTTTGCCTACGATGATCAAATCGTAGACATGAGTGTGGTAGTCGACGGAGGAAACCCCGCAGCAGTAGTAGAAGGTTTTGTGATTCAAGAACGAGACGAAAACGATGATCTCTTGTTGGAATGGAGGTCGTGGGATTGGTTCCAGCTTACCGATAACCAGGTGCTCAACTTGACCGGTGCCGATTTGAACTTGTTTCATATCAACGCCCTGGATATCGACGCCGATGAGAATCTATTGTTCAGCTGTAGGCATACTTCCGAGGTCACCAAAATCGATAGGAATACCGGTCAGATTATGTGGCGACTGGGCGACAATGCGCAAAACCAATTCACTTTCGTGGGAACACAGCCTTTTAGTTACCAGCACGACATTCGGCATCTTGAGAACGGCAATTACTTGCTCTTCGATAACGCCAATTTTACTACACAAGATAGTCGGTCCATGGAATTCAGTCTGGACATGAACACCATGGAAGCTACGCTCGTTTGGGAGTTTGTTCATCCCGAGGGACTTTTTGGAGCGAGTATGGGCGGATCTCGACGATTGTCCAATGGAAATACCATTATCTATTGGGGAAATGTAAGTTTGGACGAGTATGGCGCACGTGTGTCAGAAGTTGATATGGATGGCAATACCTTGCTTGAATTTGCTTGGCCCAATGGAGTTGATTCCTACCGCATTCCAAAACACGAGTGGTTCTTTGACGATGCAGCCATTGGTTGTCCCGATCCAGAGGCTTTGAATTTCAATCCAGACTTGCCTGTGCAGTCGTATGCGGTGTGTGAGTATGCCGACAATGATCAGGATGGTTTCACCGTGGAAGATGGTGATTGCGACGACAACGATGGTGATATCAATCCGGATGCAGAGGAGATCCCCTACGACGGCATTGACCAAGATTGCAACGGAGAAGACCTCGTAGATGTTGACGGCGATGGTTTTTCCCCTGAGCAGGGCGACTGCGATGACAATAACTTCGATATCAACCCCGATGCCGTTGAAATTCCCTACGACGGGATCGATCAGGATTGCGTAGATGGCGATCTAGTAGACGTTGATGGCGATGGTTTTTCTCCAGATGACGGCGATTGCAACGACAATGATTTTGACATCAACCCCGATGCCGAGGAGATTCCTTACGATGGGATTGACCAGGATTGTGTAGATGGCGATCTTGATGACGTTGATGGCGATGGCTTTTCTCCTGAGGATGGCGATTGCGACGACAATGATTTTGACATCAATCCCGACGCCGTTGAAATTCCCAACGATGGTATTGACCAGGATTGTGTGGGAGGCGACTTGATTGTATCGGTCGATGAATTTGAATTGGCCTTCGGGCAGCTGTTTTGGAATGAGTCGACGGCTACACTTTCATGGAATGCCCCTTACAGCCAAATTGCCAACTTGATGGTGTTTGATGCGAGCGGACGAATGTGCAAGGAGGTGCAACTTCAGGCCAATGAACTGCAAGTGCAACTGGAGTCGATGTCGGTAGGTTTTTACACGGTCGTGCTACAGGCAGAGGCTGTGATTAGCCACAAGATAGTTGTCACGCACTAAATTCAATCAATTGTTTGCCAACGGCTATAACATCCAAGCCGCCAAAATTACCGCTAGACATCAAGAGAATATTGGTCTCGTCCATACTCGTGTTGAGTAAATATTCCTTGAGCGCAGCACTGTCGGTCTCTACGGTCACGCCACCACCAAAGCCTTTGCTGACTTCCTCGGCTGTGATCATATCGAGTTTTTTGTGCTTGACTGCTTCTGGACTAAAATACACGATGGCGATATCAGCTTCGTCCATGCACCCGTCGTATTCTTTGAGGAAATCGGCCGATAAACTGCTAAAAGTGTGTAACTCCATGCAGGCGATCAGTCGGCGAGTTGGGTATTGCTCTTTCAAGGCGCGCACGGTTGCTTTCAACTTCGACGGACTGTGTGCAAAATCTCTATACACGGCGCCAGTCTCACATTTATCGATGAGTTCCAGTCGGCGAGCGGCTCCTCCGAAGGTCGAAATGGACTTGTAAAACTGCTCATCTTGAATCCCCAATTCACGGCATACGAGCATCGCTCCTTGTAGATTTTCCATATTGTGATTACCGAAAATCTGAAGTTCAACCAGACCGTTATTGGTCTGCAAAGAAGTTACCCCATTGTCCACCACATTGGGATGCGCGAGGTAGGGGAGAGACTTGGTGTTTCCCAATGCTTTGTTTGTCACTTCGTGCAAATGCTCGTCTCCCGAATACCAAATCAGCGATCCATTCGGTTCAATGCTCTCCACAAAAAGCCGAAACTGATCGACGTAACCCTCAAAGGTTGGAAATACGTTGATATGGTCCCACGCTATGCCCGAAAGCAGGGCGACGTGTGGCTTGTAATGCAAGAATTTCGGTCGGCGATCAATGGGCGACGACAGGTATTCATCCCCTTCAAAAATGGCCACTTCGGTCGATTCTTCGAGATTTACCATGCGGTCAAAACCCTCCAGTTGCGCGCCCACCATAAAATCACACTTCATCCCCACGTCATTCATTACGTGCAGAATCATGGAGGTAATCGACGTTTTTCCGTGACTTCCTCCAATAACTACGCGTTTTTTATTTGCCGTTTGCTGAAAGAGAAATTCAGGGTAGGAATACACTTTGAGGCCAAGTTCCTGCGCACGAAGCAATTCAGGATTATCGGTGCGCGCATGCATACCCAAAATAATCGCATCTAAATCGGCGCCAATTTTTTCCGGAAACCAACCCATTTCATCAGGCAAGATTCCCGCTTTTTCTAGTCGTCCGCGTGAAGGCTCAAAAATCTGATCGTCCGATCCCGTTATTTGATACCCTTTATCATGCAGTGCCAGTGCCAAATTGTGCATCGCACTCCCTCCAATTGCTATGAAATGTATACGCATGGTTGCCCTTTTTTATATCCCTCAAAATTGGGCAATGAAGCCGTCCATCCGCGCACATTTCAGGATTCTCGTTAACCTTAGGATGTTGACATTCCACATTTGCGTTCATCGCGTATTTAAAATATCTAGCGACAAGCGCAAATGCTGCTAGGCCGATTTCTTGTGAATTCTTGTTAATGGAGGAAACATCGGTCGGTTATTGGCGTCTTGTTTGAAATAAGCTCTTATTTTGTAGATCAAAGCAGTGACCATGATGAAGAATTTCTCGCGCGATTTTAGACTGGGGTTGAAAATGACTTTCAAATCCTTCGATTTTGTGTTCAAGTATAAGATGGGGCATTTTTTCATTTACCCCCTGATTATTACGGTCATCATTGCGGTGGGAGCGGTGCAGGGGATTCGGGCGCTGGTCGATTGGGTGGAAGCGAAAATTTACGCTGTCCTCGATTTAACGCAAATTGAAATGCCAGAAGGTTGGTGGGACACGATGGTGTATTGGATGCAAAATATTGCCGAGGGCCTCATCACGATTTTACTTCACGTCGCATTTTACTTCATACTGCATAAAACCATCAAATACGTGGTGCTCGTCCTCATGTCTCCCGTTATGGCGTTGATTTCAGAGAAGACCGAAAAGGTACTTACAGGCAAGGATTTTCCATTTCACTGGGGGCAATTCCTGCGGGATATTTGGCGTGGAGTGTTGATTGCCATGCGCAACTTCTTCATGGAAACGGTGATGGTTTTGGGAGTGATTTTACTGGGAATAGTCATCAGTTCGGCAGTTCCTGTCATCGCGGTGGTTGTGACACCTGTGGTCTTGGTTGTGACTGCCATGATCAGTTCGTACTTCTGGGGATTTGCCACGATGGATTACACGAATGAGCGCCGACGGTTAACGCTAAAAGAAAGTGTTGAATTCATCCGAGAATATAAAGGTATAGCGGTAGGCAACGGATTGATCTTCTATTTAATGATTTCTGTACCCTTTATCGGCTCTTACCTTGGGCCTGTATTCGCAACGGTCATGTGCACAGTAGGGGCGACATTGGCCATTCATGAAAAGGTGGATTTGGGGAATGAGGATGTTGTGCTGCATAAGACAGTGGCAGAGGGGCATTCCATGAAAGAATAATCTATTCACGAGTATCTAAGATGATATGACCTTCTTTATCGAATTCTAATTCCCAATAGTGAACATTGGGCTCGCAGCAGTCGGACCCTATACTTTCAATTTTTATAATTTGGTCTTGATGCAACTCATATGATTCGAAAACACCTGTATTGGGACTAGTTTGTGGAATGGAATAGGTCTCTATCTCTCCATTTGGTTTCCAACTTGCAAGAACCGAGAATATCCAATTGGTCAGTAGGCCTCGATCATCATTTTGGAACAATGTAGAATCAGCAGGAGAATCGACATAATACATCTCGTAAATATTCAGCTCTTTGCTAGAAGTGTCATGTTGAAGAATCAATAGCGAAATGTATTCATTATCGTCAACCATTAAGGCTTCGAAACTATAGAAATAGGTTGGGAATTGCTCAAATTGCCGCGTATGGCTTGCGTGAACTCCGTAGCTGTTTTTAGTATACTCAACTGGCGACAGTGTATGTTGGAAGACTTGTTCGAATTCCAACGAATCTAGTCGAACTAAGTGCGAGAAATGTCCATCCTTTTCAGTTGGAGTTAGGCGAATTGTGTCCAAGTTAGAATAGTAGCACTTGTCCTTTGACGTTTTGATATCAAGAACTTGCTGTCCGGTAATGTGGCTGTACGAGAGGAACAGCGTGAAAAAGCATACAATGAGCTTCAAATTGAGATGATGAGGTTTTCTAAAAACACTAGCGCACCACCAACTTCTGATAAATCGAAGTACTTACGAGTCTGGTTTCAACCGTATAAACTCCTGGTGTCAAGTTCGTCAAGTTGATCGTCTGCTCAAAAGGCAGCGTTTTGAGAATTTCTCTTCCTTGGGCATCGTAGAAAATCACCAAGGTAATTTCTTCGGCATTGGTATTGGTTATGCGCACGAAGTCGGTCGCTGGATTTGGAAAGAGTGCGATGTTACTTACCTCAATCTCGTCATCCTCAGGGAAAATCGTCGGTTTTTGTCCGCCAATAGATCCCGCACCCATTTCAGTAGGATCGAAAAATGGTTTGAAAACTTCCCACGAACTGGAGAACTTAGTAAAATACTCAAGTCCGTCGTTTTGACACGTGTCGTAGCCACCAGTGAACAGTCCGACAAGCTGACCTTTGGCATTAAATAAAGGAGCACCCACACCACCGTTACCTACAGATCCATCGGTCCAAGCTTGCACTTGCCAAACTGGTTGTTGGTTCCAGGTAGTTGACCACACAGTCATTTCGTTGGAAGCAATTTTACTAGTCTGCCCCTCCGGATGATGAATGCAGGTTACATGGCTCGTGCTGCTCTCCTCTGAACGGTCCCAGCCGCAGTAGTACACCTTGCCGCTTTGAGCAGGAACGTCGTAGAGGCGCACTAAAACCAGTCCGTTCTCTTCGTCTACCGCCAAAAGCTCAGCTCCAGAAGAGCTAAATGAATTGGAAGCCGCGTTCGACATATGATTCTCGCAAGAAGATTCTTGAAGGTTGAAAGTAAAAAGCCAGTTTTCGGGAGCGTCGAACAAGGCTTCAGTCGTAGTGACCACCAGCGGACTCTTCCACCTACCTGTCTGATTAACCAACACCCCATTGCACCATCGCGTTCCACCGTCAACCGCAATTTTTACTACCGACTTAGACACTTCGTCCCATGTTCTGGAATTGGAGCAGGCGGTATTTTGAAAGCAGGCATTGCGATCTTCTGCACTCCAGTCGTTGGTAAAAATGTCGCGGTACACATGAGAAACCGAGCGCACACTCAATTGTCCTTGTCCGCTCACCGAACCAGGCTCATAATACTCAATAATAATCCGCTCACCCTTAATTGCGGGAATAGTGAGCGTACCAGAAGGTGTATTATCATCGGAGGTAAGTGCACCTATGAGTTCAGTTCGATCTTGGTTGTAGATGAATAATTTGCCTTTAGGCGGAATATAAAACTCACCAAATGTGATTCCAATCCCATTGGCTTCCTGGCATTCAATGCCGAGCAACCATACATTGGCCGAATTTAGCAGTTCGAACCAGCGACCAGAGTTATTTAAATTGAATGAAGCAGCATGCCGATGGGCAAAGCGAAAAGGAAAATTTTTGTAGCTAGCCGAGTTGTTATCTTCGTTGATAAGTTGAAACAAGTTCACCGAAGGCATATCCTCGTAGATGAGGGCACTCTCGACAATTTCTTCTGAACTCCAGCTAAAAGGTGTGCCCATACGATCTCCCTGTGCGATTGCCAAGCAAGGCAACAGCAGTAGAATGAGTAGTATGTTCAGACGAATCTTGAGCACTGGATTAGATAAGGTTCTACACTTTGAGTCCTAAATATAAGCAAATTACTTCTGATGACCCTCCATTCTGCATGCAGAGCCCTATATTTATTAACGTAAAAAAATTAATTGTGGTTGGTTTGTAACAAAACTAATTGCGCGTCGTCATTCCTGTGACCATGACCTTAGAAGAATTTAGGGATAAAATATTACCACTGAAAAACAAGCTGTTTGGCTTTGCGCTGCGCTATGTTCAAAACCGTCAGGTGGCCGAAGATATCGTGCAAGATGTCATGTTGAAAGTGTGGGATAATAAGGATGAACTCAAGGAGATTAAGAATATTGAAGCATGGTGTATGACATTGACTCGCAATAGATCGTTGGATCATTTGAAAGCGAAGTCTTCCAAGACTTCTGAGTTAACTGACAATCACATGTCCTTGGTTTCGGATTCCACGCCGGATAAATTGCTTGAGAGGAGTGAGGTAATGAAGAAGATCAAAGAAGTCGTCGACCAATTGCCGCTCAAGCAGCGAGAAGTGGTGGAGCTTCGAGATTTTAAAGGGTTTTCGTACAAGGAAATCGCTGAAATTGTGGGGACGGACATCAATCTGGTAAAAGTGAATCTTCACCGGGCTAGAAAAACAATTAAAGAAAAAGTCATTCAATGGACTAGTTATGGGATTGAATCAGCATAATATCGATTTATTGGTCGACAAATTCTGGCAGGGTGAAACAACCCTCGAGGAAGAAGCGGCCTTGCGGAATTACTTCGCATTTAATGAAGTTTCAGAAAAGTACGAGGGAGTAGCATCCTATTTCGCACTGCTGGGACAAGAGGATCTTGCCCTTGGTCATGATTTTGACAGTAAAATACTGGATGAAATCCAAGGCAAATCAAAGAAAGGGGGCGTAGTCGTCTTCTTCAAGCCATTTTTCCAAGCCGTTGCGGCGGTGGCGGCCATCTTTGTGATTGGGTTTTTTGTAGCCGATAGTTCAGATGGCCCTAACGGTCCGGCGACTGCCTCGGCCGTTCACGAAAACGTATTGCAAGATCCAGATGTATTTCAGGCTTTTGAGCAGACGAGGAGCGCATTGTTCTTGGTGAGCTCGAAACTCAATAAAGGACACGAGCAGTCCTTGAAATTAAATAAGTTCAACCAGGCTCAACAAAATTTGAAATCCGATTCAGATGAAAAAGATAATTAGTACAACCGCCATGTTGGTATTCGTTCTTGCGGCCTTTGCACAGAATGACGTGATCGACAAATATTTCAGTTCGTATTACCAATCCGAAGAATTTACCAAGGTGTCCATTTCGTCAAAAATGTTCGACCTGTTCACCAACATAGATTCCGACGATCCCAATGAAGCCGAGATCCTCGATGCGATTTCCAAACTTACCGGAATGCGTCTCATCACCTGTAGCTCTGGAGCTGAAGGCTTGGCCATGTATAACAAGGCCCTCAAGTCGACTGGCAAGGAATACGAGGTGCTCATGACGGTCGATGATAAAGACGACGATATTACCTTTTTCGTCAAGGAACAAAAAGGCGTAATTCAAGAGTTGGTCATGATCGGCAACGGGGGAGGTGAATTCTTCATTTTGAGTTTGAAAGGAGACATCAACCTCAAGCAAATCAACAAGCTAGCCAAGAGCCTAGAGATTGATGGTATGGATCACCTTGAAAAAATGGAGGACAAATAATATGCACAAGCTAGCCCTATTCCTAGCCCTGGCCCTTGGATCAATCTCCAGCATTGGTCAGTCCGATGTAGTCGACTACCTCAAGGAGAACCAACATCAATACCAGTTCAAGTATGTTTCGGAAAGCATGATCCGAGCTGTGTGCCTGATGGCCGACAGCACAGGAAGTTTTTCTGATGCGACAAAAGATGTGCGACGAATCGTCTACTTTGATTCCGATCAAGATGCTGAAACCAACACAGAAATGCGCAAGGAGATTGAAAAACGAATGACTGCCGAAGGTTTCGAGGAATTGATGACGATGTCCAGCAACGGGCAACACGTTAAAGTGGCCGCTACCACAGGAAAAAAGGAAATGCTTGGTGTCGTTTTTCAACAAGACACGGGTTTGACTTACCTAGAGATCGTTGGCATGGTTGATCTTCAAAAAGCCATGCAACTCATGCGCGATCCCAAAATTAAAGAACTGATGGGCGATATGGACCTGTCTAAATTGGTCGGACTATGAATGTGCTTCAAACCACCAATCTGTGTAAAAACTACGGAAAACTCAAAGCTGTTAACAGTCTGAACCTCACCATAGAAGAGGGGAAGGTCTTCGGTATTTTGGGACCCAACGGAAGTGGGAAAACTACGACCTTAGGTATGGTGTTGGGAGTTACCAAGCCTTCCTCGGGTAGCTTCTCGTGGTTTGGTAAAGGCAATGACCATGAGGTGCGCAAGCAAATTGGCGCCATCCTCGAACGTCCGATTTTTTACCCCTACATGAACGCCCAGCAAAACCTAGAACTCAATGCAGCCATTCGAAATATCGGCACGGAATCGATTGAAAAGGTGCTCGATATGGTCGGCTTACTCCACAGAAAAAAGGATGCCTTCAAGGGCTATTCTTTGGGGATGAAGCAGCGATTGGCCATTGCTTCGGCGATGTTGTGCGATCCAAAGGTGCTTGTGCTGGACGAACCTACGAACGGATTGGATCCAGAAGGAATCGCCGATGTACGTCAAATCATTTATGACATTGCCGCCATGGGTAAGTCCATTATTATCGCAAGCCACCTGCTCTATGAAGTGCAAAAGGTGTGTGATGAGTTTTGCGTCTTGCGCTTGGGAAACCTTATTCACCAAGGTCCGGTCGACGGATTTTCGGAACAAAGCAAAGTCGAATTGGGAAGCGCCGATATGAGCAAATTGCGAGAGGCCCTGGCCAGTGTGTTGGGCATTTCACAAGTCATTGAAAAAGGTAAATACCTCGAAATTTCTGGGGGCAAAGGGTTTAATGCCGCCGAAATGAATGCCACACTATTCCAACATGGGGTAACGCTCAACCATTTGCAAGTGCTGGAGCAATCATTGGAAGATCAGTTTTTAAAAATATTAAAGGAGAACGATGGGCCGACTGTTTAGGATTGAGTGGTACAAACTTCGTTCAACGAGGTATTTCCGTGTGCTTGCCGTGCTCAGCTTGGTGGCCTTTTTACTGATTCCTCTGCTCGGTAATGTGATTCTAGAGTGGATTGAAAACAATGTGAACGGTATCAGTGAAGACCTGATTCTTCAGCCGTCGCAGCTGCCCATTTTTGACTTCGTCGATATTTGGCAAAACCTGGCGTGGGTCTACAAACGCATTTCCATCATCCTTTCTTTTATCGTCATTATTTCGGTGACCAATGACTTGGATTACAAAACGGCACGGCAGAACATCATAGACGGCATGAGTCGAAAGGAATTTTGGCTCAGTAAGATGAGTTTGATTCTGGCCTTGTCAGGGATCTCTACATTGCTGTTCTTGATCATCGGACTAGTCATTGGCTATTCTATGTCCCCCGTCACAGGCCTCGAATACGTATTCCGTCATATCGAATTTGTCGGCGCTTATTTCCTCCAGGTATTCTCCATGCTCATGTTCTCATTCATGGTAAGCTTGATAGTCAAACGTTCTGGTTTTGCCATTGCTTTGATCATTTTGTGGAACTATGTCGTAGAAAATGTCATTTTGGGTGTCAACGCCGTTTTCGAAGAGTTGGAGTGGGTAAGTTCCATGTGGATTTCGAATAGCATGCCTCTCGAAGCCGCATCTAACCTCATTCCGAATCCGCTTTTCAAGTACGTTTTGATGGATACGCCCGATTACATTCCATGGGAATCTCTATTGATTGCACTGGCCTGGTTGACCTTTTACCTCGTGTTTACCTTGCGTCGCATTCAGCGCAGGGATTTTTAAAAATTTCTAGCCTTCGGCAAATGCGAGTTCTGGTGTTTTAATCGGCGTGAAATCCTACTTTTGAAGCAAAGAAAAATATATGGATACGCGCAAGTGGACATCTCAGATCGATGAGATAACCGACTTATATAAAGAGGCTTTTGGGGCAATGAGCAATCAGGCCCTCAACAAGAAACCGAGTCAGGAAGAGTGGAGCATCGCCCAAAATTTGGATCACCTCATTACAATCAACAAGTCCTACTATTCCATTCCAGATAAAATTCGGGCCAACGATTACAAGTTGCCTCGTGTAGCTACTTGGAGTTTCTTCGCCAAGACTGTAGGCAACATGATTCTGGGCAGTGTAGAGCGAAGTAGAAAGCGCAAGACCAAGACATTTCCCGTTTGGGAGCCTTCGGCCGACGAGGAAATTCCAAATATCTACCGTGAATTTCTCGCCGAGCAAGAACAGCTAAAAGCGTGGATTCGATCGATCGATGATTTGTTGGAAAAAGATGTGGTGATCGGATCTCCAGCCAATCAAAACATCTGCTACAAGCTCACCAAAGCCTTGGATATTATCGTGGAGCATGAGCGCCGACATTTCAAGCAATGCGTTGAAGTGAAAGAGGCTATTTAAGAAATAGGAGGTTGATTCTTCCTGTTAACCCGAATATTCGTAATTTTTCTGAAGAATTTTCACTTTGCTTCCAACCGGGGCCGAATTCTTTGCGTCTATATACAAAATGACTATCATGAAAAACTTTCTACTTCTACTCTTTATTGGTTTGGCTAGCTCGCAATTAAGCGCTCAGCCCGAGGACTGCATTGATCCTTCCTTGATCGACCCCAATGCGATTTGTGGATTTATCTGGGATCCTGTTTGCGGATGCGATGGAATGACTTACTCCAATCCATGTGTCGCGGAGACTAGCGGCGGAGTAACTTCGTGGACAGCAGGCGAGTGTCCTCCTCCAGTCGATTGCCTTGATTTAGGCGGATTGGATTTCGGAGAATGTGCGATGCCTTTGGGAATTGCGCTGATAGATGGCACATGTACGTCGATTTCAGGATGCTCGTATGAGGATGCCAACGGCGACGATTATTCAGCCTACTTCTTTGATAGCTACGATGAATGTCAATTCGACTGCGGTGGAGATCTTGAGTGCTTGGACCTTGGCGGACTGGACTTCGGAATATGTGCGATGCCATTGGGTATTGCGCTAATTAATGGAACATGCACGTCCCTTTCAGGTTGTTCGTACGAAGATGCCAATGGAGATGATTATTCGGCGTTCTTCTATGAAACTTACGAGGAATGTCAGTTTGCCTGTCCGGATTCAAGCGATTGCATGGACTTGGCTGGAATCGACTTTGGCCTTTGCCTTTCAGTTTTGGGCATTGGAATGGTCAACGGCTCGTGTACATACATTTCAGGATGTAGCACGATAGTCGACGGCGTCGATTACGCTCCATA
>JADFAK010000188.1 GCA_015665315.1 Flavobacteriales bacterium
ACCCCAAATGATACCAACTTCGACGAGCAATGGCATCATATGCAATCCAATGACAAGGACATCGATACCGACCTCGCATGGGATATAACCACTGGTGGAACAACCGCCTTTGGAGATGAAATTGTCGTGTGCGTAATTGAAGGAAGTGGCTCCGATTGGAATCACGTTGACCTCATTGACAATCACTGGGTGAACAGCGCCGAAATACCGAATAACGATATCGATGACGATAACAATGGGTATGTAGATGACTTCAACGGATGGGATCCACAAGACGAAGATGACGACGTGGGCGCAGGAAATCACGGGACCAAGGTCTCTTCGATGATTGGCTCTACAGGAAACAACAATTTAGGTGTAACAGGTGTGAACTGGGACGTTGAAATTATGCAGGTGGGCATTGGTTCTTTGAACGAAGCCAATGTGCTTGCAGCATACGAATACCCTTTGGTCATGCGACAGATGTACAATGCTTCAGGTGGATCTGAAGGCGCATTCGTAGTCGCAACAAATGCCAGTTGGGGAATTGATAACGGTCAGCCAGCAGATGCCCCTTTGTGGTGCGCTGTGTACGACACACTTGGTGTTCACGGAGTCTTGAACTGCGGTGCGACAGCCAACAACAATGTGAATATCGACGTAGTAGGTGACTTGCCTACAGCTTGTGGAAGTGACTACATGATTTCGGTGACAGCTACCGACAACAATGACGTACGAACCTTTTCGGGATACGGTGCCACGACCATTGACTTGGCTGCTCCCGGAGCATCGGTTTACATGGCCGAAAACACGAATTCATACGGCAATTCATCGGGAACTTCATTTGCTACGCCATGCGTAGCGGGAATTATTGCACTGATGTACTCTGCCCCTTGCCCTTCATTTGCCGCTTTGATGACGGCCAGTCCGCAAGCAGGTGCCAATTACATACGCCAGGCTCTTTATGACGGGGTTGATCCTGTTGACAACCTCAGCGATGAGTGCGTAACGGGCGGACGGGCGAATGCCAATAACAGCTTGATGATCATCATGGACGAGTGTTCGTTCAACGAGTGCCTGACCCCTTTCGCTGTAGTTGTTAACCAGTCTGGACCGGATGACTATACCATCAACTGGGGAGCTACCGATGCCATGCTCACATTCGACCTGCAGTACCGTCCGGTTGGAAGCGATACGTGGACCGTGGTAACTGGAATTACCTCAACTGAGTACTTGTTGCTCAACTTGCCTTGGTGTGTTACGTATGAAGTACAAGTTTTGGCTTATTGCGATGATGAAACGCAAAGCGATTGGAGCAATTCGGTTACATGGACAAGCGACGGTTGTTGCACAGCACCCGATGTAGCTTCCTTCACCTTGGAATCGATTTTTGCCACATCGGCAAATGTCGCATGGGAGGACGTTCTAGCCGCCGAAACCTACGACATTGAAGTGAGTGAAAGTGGCGCTGGTTCATGGTCTGACTACGGATCATATGCCAACGCAGAAGCGGAGATTGCTCCATTGGATTCGTGCAATGTGTACGACCTGCGCATTAAATCTGTGTGTGCAGCCGGGGAAAGTGATTTCTCGGAGATTTTTACCTTCAACACACCAGGTTGCGGAAGCTGTTCTACCATCGAGTATTGCGAGGCCGTAGGTGATGGATCGCAGGAATGGATTGAACGCGTGACACTCAACACGATCGACAATGAATCAGGAAGTGATTTGGGCTACGGGGATTATACGACTATTTCTACCGAACTTCAGCCTGGAGGAGCCTATACGATAACGCTTGAACCGGGATACACAGGAACTGAATGGACTGAGTATTTCATGGTGTGGATCGACTACAATGCCAATGGCGAGTTTGAGGAAAGTGAGTTGGCCTACGATCCAGAGGAGACTACAACCGAAGCCATTTCAGGAACGATCAACGTACCAATCGACGCTTACCCTGGGTCGACACGTATGCGTATTGCGATGGACTACATGGGCAATATCGGGGGTGGAAATCCGCCAACAGCTTGTGATCCGCTTGCTTATGGCGAGTTTGAGGACTATTGTATTCACATGAGCGACGAGGTGAGCGTGCAGGAAGTAAAGGGCAAGGAATTCACACTTTACCCAAATCCGGCAGAGGATCAACTTACCGTTCAATGGTCGGAATCAACACAGGTGAGGTCTCTCGTTCTCCTTGATCTACGAGGTAAGGTTATTTATAAAAATGATCAGCCCTACGGGCAAATGTCGGTACTCGACCTAAGTAACTTTGCCGATGGAGTATACTTCATTCGCTTGATCGATGAGAATCAGTTTGCCACAACGAAGCAGGTAGTTGTGCAGAAGCGTTAATCTTCCGCTTTACTCACTTTTCTTGATTCGATATAGGCTGTGCCAAGGAGGACAATTCCCATGGTCAAACTAAGCCAATAGTCGCTGTAGTCGGCCCCTTTTAGAGCGCTATACAGTCCGACTGCGATCGATATTACCCCGATCGCCATAGATACAAAATGCAGTGAGTTGAGTTTTTTCATGATCGAAAAATTAATACTTTTTCGATGAATATGCATTTGCCTTGTGCTAAAATCGTTTAATCTCAACGCAAAAATTCCACCAGCACACAACCTATAAATTGGAAAGGAATACTCTTTTGAATCGCTGCTTTGAAAGGATTTAGTTCGGTCGACATTGCTTTACGTAGACAATTACATACATTTGTATGCATATTTATCAATGTGTAATATCTGATTTCTCTCCACGCGATAGGCACATACAGAATTTTATTGCAACCAATCTATCAAGAGTAGTCATGACATCAAAAATCCTTACACAGGAAGGCCTTGAGATATTCCCAAATCTCACCAGGCACGTTATCCTAATTATCCTCGTTGCGCTTGCGTTGGATGTGTTTGTTGAATTAATCATGCAGCAGCACAACCTGTTCATTCTTAAGAATCTTATCAATCTGTCCTTGATTCTCGGCATGTGCGTTCTCGCAAAAAAGAATACGGTCACCCTCTATTTCGTGCTTGCTTTTTCGTGTTATTCTGTTATTGGCAGCATGATGATCTCGTTGTTTAACTGGGACTTGAGGCATTCCGTCGGTTTTTCCACTTTTTATTTAAAATTTGAAGTTATTAGTTGGCTATTGGTGTTGGCGGCTGGGTTCTTAATGAACCGCAGACATCTCATTTACCTAATTTTTGCCAAGTCTGTTTTTATCCTGTTATGTTGTTATTCACCCTTTAACGAGGTCGACCCCATCCAGTATATTATGTTCTTCTTTTTCAACATTGCTGTCGGCTATTTGATATGGATGGCAAGCCAGAAAATATCGGCCAATATCGAAGAGGAAATGATCAGAGAAAAAAGCGACCTGAAAAGCCCAACAGATTTATCGAAGTTTCAGCTCTTGCATATTCTTGGCCACGATGTGAAACAACCGCTTAGTCAGCTTAGCACCTTGGTCGATCTTATCGAAAAAGAAGACTCTAATATTCCGAAGAAGGAAGTATACGAATTGATGCATCAATCTGTCGATAGCGGGATGTTGCTCATATCCAATTTCGTTTCTTGGGCTGAAGCTTCGGGGACCAGTGAAATTCAAACAACATGTCAAATCCAGGACTGCATCGAAGAAGCGCTTGATTACAATAAAAGTGCGTTGAAGCTCAAAAACATCTCGATTGAGCGCCTTTATCTAAACCAACGGGCTCAAATAGATTCACGCGCCTTGCTTGTTGTGGTTCGCAATTTGCTCTCCAATGCCATTAAGTATTCGTATCAAGATTCATTGATACGAATATTCTCTGTAACCAACGATTCGACCATTCGAATATCGATCGAGGACCATGGAATCGGCATGGACGAGGCTCAAAAAGAACGGTTGAATCAGGCCGGTAAAAAGCAATCTGTTGTTGGAACTGCCAATGAAATAGGTACGGGTTTCGGACTTGAAATTTGCAAGGATATCTTGGCGAGAAATCAAGGAGAGCTCATTGTGGAGAGCGCAATAAACAAGGGGACGACGGCGACTATCGTTATTCCGTTGGCCTAAACCCGCATTTGCCTTGTGCTAAAAAGTGCCTAGCCATAGACCTTACAACAACTATTTATTCGGATAATTCTATACAATTTCATGTGGAATGTATGAATTATATCATGAAGCTTGTGGGTGTTAACTGCACTTCCTCCACTAATTTTACACCCTAAAACCACGCAAAACATGGACATCAACAATCGATATGTAAGTGCTGAAGAAGCTGTGCAAGTCATCAAATCTGGAGACAAGGTTTTCATCCACTCTGCTGCGGCGACGCCTGCGATTCTCGTGAATGCCATGACCAATCGCGGACCGGAATTGAGCGATGTTGAGATTCTATCTATTCATACGGAAGGACCCGTACCCTATGCCGAAGAAAAGTACGCGAAGAACTTTATCATCAATACCTTCTTCGTTGGAGCCAACTTGCGAAAACATGTTCAGAGCGGACGAGCATCTTATATTCCTGTATTTCTAAGTGAGATTCCGAGACTATTTCGCTCGGGAGTGAAGAAACTCGATGTTGCTTTGGTGACTGTTTCGCCTCCCAACAAAAAGGGCTTTTGTTCGCTTGGTTGTTCTGTGGACGTCTCGAATGCCGCTATCGATTCTGCTACATACGTCATCGCGGCGGTCAACCCCAATATGCCACGGGTGCATGGCAACGGAATTATTCATGTGGACTCCATTCATGCCATGGTGAAAAGCGATGAGCCCCTGCACCAAATGCATCTGGGCGAACCTAGTGCTGAGGAGCGACGAATCGGACAATACATCGCCGAATTGGTGGAGGATGGAGCGACTCTCCAGATGGGTATAGGCGGCATTCCCAATGCGGCGATTGCCAATTTGACAAAGCATAAAAATCTAGGCGTCCACACCGAAATGTTCTCCGATGGATTGGTAGACTTGGTTGAAAGTGGAGTGGTTACTGGAATGAATAAGACGACTGATGTGGGCAAGATTGTGACGAGTTTCGTCGTGGGAAGCAAGCGCGTGTACGACTTTATCGACGAGAATCCCCTGGTCGAATTTCGCGATGCCGATTACGTGAACGACACCCGAATCATTCGTAAAAACCCAAAAGTCACAGCCATCAATAGCGCATTGGAAGTGGATGTATTCGGACAAGTGTGTGCCGACTCGATAGGCACCAAGCAGTACTCAGGCGTGGGCGGACAAATGGACTTCATCCGAGGCGCATCATTGTCTGAAGGCGGAAAACCAATCATAGCCCTGCCCTCGATCACTAAAAATGGTATTTCACGCATCGTAAACACGCTAAAGTTGGGCGCAGGCGTGACCACAACACGAGCACACGTGCACTACATCGTAACAGAATATGGTGTTGCTTACCTATATGGCAAAAACCTCAAAGAAAGAGCCCGAGCCATGGTGGAGATTGCACATCCTGATTTTCGCGAGGAGTTGATGGCAGGTATTTGTTGACTAGGACTCAGTAGAATTTCCATTCCCCATTTCCATTCCCGATTTCGATTCACCATTTCAATTAACCAAATGAGTCAAAAAAAAGGGACACAATCACCTGCATCCCTTTCAATATTTCATTTGCCTTTAGGCTTATTCAATTTCAGTGCTTTGCTTGAACACAATGCGGTACTTCATACGTGCGAGTAGCAAGTACATAACCGGTACCACAACTAGCGTTAAGAAAGTCGCGAAGGTGAGTCCGAAAATGATGGCCCACGACATGGGTCCCCAGAACATCACGTTATCACCTCCTAGGTAGAATTTGGCATCGAACTCCGTGAAAAGTGAAATGAAATCGATATTGATTCCCAAAGCCAGTGGCAGCAAACCAAGAACGGTGGTGATCGCCGTAAGTAGAACTGGTCTCAGACGAGTTTTACCACCTTCGATGATTGCCTGAACGACCTCACCAAACGGTAGTTGTCCATTGACTATTCCCAATTCCTCTCGCCGACGTTCTCGTATCAAGTTGGTATAATCTATCAATACAATAGCATTGTTCACGACGACTCCTGCGAGTGAGATGATTCCAATCATTGTCATAATGATTACAAAATTCATCTGGAATGCCACGAGGCCTAAGAGCACACCAATCAGACTGAAAAATACGGATCCCAAGATAATCACAGGCGTTGAGATCGAGTTGAACTGCGCTACAATGATCAAAAGAATAAGGAAGACCGCGATTAAGAAAGCCGTGCCCAAGAAATTCATCTCCTTGGCTTGTTCTTCTTGCTGACCGGTAAAATCCCATGCCACGCCATTCGGCGTCTCGAAATCCCCTAGCTCACGCTTGATGTTGGCAACAACTTCATTGGCATTGTAGTCTTCTAGAATATTGGACGTTATGGTAATGACACGCTGCAGGTTTTTACGCTTGACAGCGCTAAACGATCGTTCGTAAGAAGCCGTAGCCACAGCCGAAACGGGCACCTGTTTGATTCGTCCGTCTGATTGATCTCGGAAGGTAATTTTCTGATTCAGAATAGCGCCTGCATCTTCACGAAATTCTTGCTTGAATCGAATGTTGATTGGAAAGTCATCCTCCCCTTCCTTGTAAGTTGAAATTTCACGACCGAACAAGGCTGTACGGATGGCATCTCCTATTTGCCCTGTGCTCAATCCAAACCTTCTTGCTTTGTCACGATCTACAAAAACGGGCATCTCTGGCTTGTCTTTGTTCACATCCACTTTGAGCTCTTCAATTCCTGCGATACGTTTTCCATTGATATACTCGCGCATTTGCTCGGCGGCGTACATCAGACTATCGTAGTTCTCACCATAAATCTCGATGTTCACAGGAGCTCCTTGCGGCGGCCCATCTTCATTCTTACTCACCACGATTTCAGCATCTGGATAATCGGCCAAAGCCTCGCGGACGCGATTTAGTACGTCGACAGTACTTTTGTCAACTCGCTCAGAAGCTTTGATAAACGAAACCGTAATCCTTGCTTTGTTCGGGGTATTTCCAAAGGTGGGCCCTTGTGCTGGATCGCTCGTACCGTTTCCAACTTGTCCGATGACTGAGGTCACAAGAAAGCTCTCTAACTCTCCCTTTTCGTTCACCCTTTTCCATTGGTCTTCGTCCAAAACAGTCATTACTTTCTCCTCAATTTCTTTGCATATCTCGTTGGTCGCTTCGATATCGGTTCCAATAGGCTTTTCGATAAATACATTGAGGTACTGGGGCTGATTGCTCGGGAAAAATTCAACTTTTGGTGTGAATATACCCATCAAAATAAAGGACAAAAAGAAGAGTCCGAACATACCAATCAAGGTAAGCTTGGGATTGAACCCACGCAGAGCACGCGCTAAGAATACCTCGTACTTTTGATCGAGCCAAGGCAAAAAGGAATCCTTGAACTTCTCGCTTGCAGGAAATAAAACCCATAAATTCAAGAGTCCCATAACCGCTGACGCCACCAACATATTTCCGGCTCCAAAGTTTCCTGCGACATAGTTTAACACGCCGAAAATCGCCATAATCCCCAATCCTGGAATCACGTCTTTCAAGGTTGTGTTATGCGTTACAAAAATGTACTTGCTCAGGAGCATGACAATGGCAACGAGGAAAGGCAAAGACCCTAATACAGTCAATACACTGTCACTGAATGACATAGATAACGAAACCAATCCAAAATGAAAAAGGATAGATTTGAATGACATAAAAACCAATGCAAAAAACAAGAAGATTGAAGTCCATACCAGTCGGCGCCGACTTTGAACGATGTCGTCCTCTTGAATCTTCATCATCACCGAAGTAAGCATCGGGTTGATCACCAAGGCAACAAAGAGGGACGAACTCAATACGATCATAAGCGTAATGGGCAAGTATTTCATGAACTCACCCATCATGCCCGGCCATACCATCAAAGGCACGAATGCCGCCAAGGTAGTTGCCGTCGAGGCGATAATTGGCCATGCAACCTCTCCTACTCCGTTTTTGGCTGCGTCGATGGGACTATAGCCTTCATCCATGAGTCGGTAAATATTCTCCACGACCACAATTCCGTTGTCCACAAGCATTCCCAAGGCCAATACCAGCGAGAACAAGACCATTACGTTGAGGGTAACACCCAAGGCGCTGAGGATCATAAAAGACATAAACATCGACAGCGGAATGGCAATACCTACGAAGAGTGCATTTCTCAATCCGAGGAAAAACAATAGGACACCTACAACCAGCAATACACCAAAAATGATACTGTTCTCCAACTCGCTCAATTGCGTGATGGTCATGTCACTTTGGTCATTGGTGAAGGTAATCTGCAAGTTCTCGGGTAGGTCATTTTTTTGAGCCTCTTCGATGATTGCATGGATCGAATGAGAAGCCTCGATGAGGTTTTCACCGGCCCGCTTGATAACGTCCAGACTCACTACAGGTCGCATGTACTCACGTGCGTAGCTTTCTTTCTCCTTTTCGATGAATTTAACATCGGCCACATCTCGTAGGTAGACAATATCGCCGCCTTCCGATTTCACAATTACGCTTTTGATGTCCTCCATATTCTGGAATTCACCAACCACACGCACTGATCTTTTGAAGTCGTCTACTTTCAAGTCCCCTCCAGAAATAGTGAGGTTTTCACCAGAAATAGCCTGGGCCACATCGCCAAAACTCAACTTTCGAGCTTCCATGGCGAGGTAGTCCAATTCAATGACCACTTCTCGATCCATAATACCTTTGATGTCCACCTTTGAAATCTGCGGCAGATCTTCAATTCTATCTTCCAGAATTTCAGCATAATCCTCCAAAGTTTCCAAAGAATAATCTCCCGACAGGTTGACATTCATGATAGGAACCAACTCCGAGAAGTTCATTTCGAAGGCATTCGGATCGGCTGGGAGGTCGTCGGGAAAATCCGGACTACTCATGGCCAAGTCGACCTTGTCTTTTACTTTTCTCAAAGCTTCGGAAGGGGTGACACTGAAGTCAAATTTGATGTCGATCGAAGAAAATCCCTGCACCGAAGTGGAGGTGATTTTATCAATTCCCGTGATGGCATTCAGCTCTTTTTCGAGCGGACGGGTAATCAGTTTTTCAATGTCTTCTGGAGAGTTTCCAGGGTAGGGCGTGCTCACAAAGATCTGAGGAATAATGATCTCTGGAAAGCTTTCTTTAGGGACTTGAATATAGGACACGAGTCCAGCAATCAAGATAATAGCCGTGATTACGAATACGGTTGTGCGGTTATTAATCGCCCAGCTCGATAAGCCAAACTCTTTGTTGTGCTTGAGCTTTTTATATTCTTGAGGTTGAGATTCTTGCTCTTCCATGGGATTTCGTTGGATGTTTGGCCATCAAGACATTTGCCTTTAGGCTAAATCAATTAAATTATTGCTCGTTGAGCTTGTGCATACTTACTGCACCCGGACTAGTCCGCCATTGATAACACGACGTACGCCTTTGTGCACTATTTCCTCGTCACCCTTGAGTCCCGATAAAATCATGGTGCGTCCGTTGTAGGTCAATCCTGGCTCAACAAAGGTCTTTTCGGCCTTGTACTCCTCGCCTACCGGCTGGACAACATACACGAATGACATTCCTCGTGCATCCTGTGAAATGAGGGAAGCTGGAAGAACAACCGCCGAATCGGCATGGAAATCGTTTACTCGCATGCTGGCAACCTGGTTGGGAATCAAACCCTTGGTCTTGGCATCAACATTCACCCGAATTTCAAAAGTTCTATTCTCCGGCTTAATGTAATTTCCTACGCGGCTAATCGCTGCTTTCACCGTATCCTTGTTGGCTACGTCGACCTCAACCAAATCTCCTGAATTGATCTTTCCAAAGTAGTTTTCTGGAACGTCGGCCACGATATACATCTGCTCCAAGTTGACGACACGCGCTACAGGCATCATCGGACTCGCCATTTCACCTATCTTGGGAATGATGTCATCCACTAGCCCGGCAAAAGGAGCGCGTACTACACCCATGTTCATTTGTGCTTTCAGGGTAGCCATTGTTCCTTCCAGTCCTTCTTTGCGTGTTTTCGCTTCTAGAAACTGAACTTCCGAGCCGATTTTTTGGTCCCACAAATTCTTCTGTCGGTTGAATACATCAACGGCCAGAGCATATTGAGTTTCAACTTCGGCCAGGTTTTTTTGGATCACGTCTGTGTCCAATTCCATCAAGGTTTGGCCCTTTGAAACACGCTGACCTTCCTCTACGCGAATAGCGCGAATGCGTCCGTTCATTTCTGGGTAAACCATGGCGTTGTAATCGGTCTCTACATTACCTTGGAGCCAGAAATAATTGTCAAATGTCGAAGTCGACACCCGGTGTAGTGAAACCATCGGTGACTTGTTGGCTGTGTCCAAGAGCATGATTTCCTCTTCAATCATCGCGATAGAATCGGCTAAAACGCTGTACTCTTCCTTCAGTCTTTCCTTGGTCTTATTCAATGTTGCCAAGTCTGATTTATCTTCTGGTGTGCAGCCCACAACCATCAAGAGGATGGCAAAAACGGGGATAAAAGTCTTCATGAGAATGTATATTGGAGTGTGGTTATTGGTATTGGTTCAGTGATTTGCTCAAGCGCGATTTGGCGTTTAGTACCGACAACATTCCGCCGATAAAATTTCCTTGCGCTTGCAGCAATTGCGTTTGGGCCTGGGCCAAGTCGAAGCTGGAAGCCAGTCCCTCGGTGTACTTGATTTGCGTTTTGTTAAAAATGCGTTCGGCTAAAAGCAAGCCTTGTTGTTGATTTTGATAGGTCGCAAGTGCGAGAGAATAGTCGTTTCGTGCCGACTCATACTCCAGCGTTGCTCCTTGGCTTGCCTGTTCCAAGTTCATGCGCGATCGCTCGGCCTCAACGCGTGCTTTGGCGACACGATGAACGCCGCGTAAGGAGGTGAAAATGGGCACTGAAAGTTGCACCCCCCACAATTGAGTTGGGTACCATTTCTTATCTCCATCGAAGAAATCGAAACTCTCACGCTGAGCATTTCTCGAGTAATTGTAGAATCCACCAATCGAAGGAAGTGATTTTACGCGCTCGTTTTTCACGTTGAGATCCATCAAGCGCACTTGGGTAGATAATACATCGTAATCAATGCTCTGCTCGAAATTGAACCCCGTGCCCAGCATATCGACAGCACCATCGGTGAGGAGTCCGTCTACCGTATCCGATAAAGACAACGTTGCACTCATGGGCATTCCCAACTGAAACTTGAGCATGTCCAGTGCGATCTTCTCTTGGTTCGAGGCATGCGCTATGCGGTTGTTCAAGTCGACAATCGAAAGGTCCAGTTGATCCAAGTCTTGTTCCTCGACAAATCCTTCTTCCAACATAGCCTTGGTGTCCCCTCGTGTCTTTTCAAGAACGGTCAGGCTCTCTTGCAAAATCGCGACATTCTCCTTGGCAATCAACACCGTGTGGTAAGACTCGGCGACAATGGCTTTGACATCACGTTGGGTGATTGCCACCGCTCCATTCATTACCTGGGCGTAGGTTTTAGCTGCTTTCAGACCGACAAAATAAGAGCCGTCGAAAATAAGCTGGCTCAAGGCCACGCCTGCCGTCATGGTTTGCGGAGCACCAAACTGGAACTCCGATACCGCGTTTGCATCGCCTGCTGGTGCATTAATAGGAACACCTGTTTCAGCTGAAACCTCGCCTAAAAACTGTGTGAGGTAAGCAGGAAACCCAAAGGCATCTGCCGGAGCGACTTGTGTTGGAATGTCGATGTAGTTATTGTAATCGATCGACCCATTGACTTGAGGCAAGCCAATGGCAATTGTTTCTTTCACTCCTCGGAGCGCTGCTTCGGCATCGAAGTAGGCACCACGCACAGAATAACTGTGTTCCGACGCATATTCCTGCGCCTGCTTGAGTGTCATCGTATGCTGCTCTTGAGCCCAGATCGACATCGGGAGCATCAAGAGAGCAATGCTTATTAATTTAATGTGCATTGGTATATCTAAAAGTGTATCAATTCTTTTTGTTCTTTACCTTTTCCACGAGGTATGCAATTCCTTTTTCACTGGCCAATCCACGAATATGGTACCTCAAATACTCAAGGTACACTTCGGCAAATGACGCTTCTTCGGGGGGGAAGATTTTGGCGTTGAACACAACGTCCATCTTCGCCATATAAATCTTCGCAATCACCACTGTATTCAAATCTGCCCTATACAAGCCTTCCTTCTTTCCCTTTTCCAAGTTGGCATGTATGCACGAAAAGACAGCTTGTTCTCTGTTGTCCATCATCTCTTTCAAAATCTCAGGATGGTACTTCTCCATGTCAAAATGAATGGATGGGTGCATTTTCGAAAGCACATCGGTTATGAATCGCGAGATTTCAAACAATTCATCTATGGCATTTAGTCCGCGAGCACAAATCTCTCCCACCGCTTGATCCTCCGCGTCGCACATACTAAAAATGCACTTGCGTACTAGATCGTTTTTATCTTTCACATATTGGTAAAGTGTGCGTTTCGAAATTCCCAATGCACGAGCGATGTCGTCCATGTTCACACTTTTAATCCCCAACCGCATGAATACCTGGCTCGATGCTCGGATAATATTCAGCTCTTTTTCGTTCATGGCGCAAATATACAAATTAAAACACATTGGAAACGATTTAACACTTATTTCGTTTCCAATGTGCTTATTGTGTTCTGTACACAATCTGTTTTTCACAGGCTGTGACTCGATAGACTCCTATCCCTGTCATTTGTTACAAGATCGGTGAAATAGTCTGGTGCTTTTTCACTCGATAGGGGGTTTTGGCTCGTATTTGTATACTCTGTAAACACAATCGGCCACTATGTCCATGCGTATCTGTCTGTTTTTCATAAGCGTATTATTTATTAGCCATTCGGCAAATGCGCAAGCGGATTTTCTGTTTCCACAGGATACGACGGCCGTATTCTATGACGTGGAAGAAGATCGCTTTTTCACGGCCTACGTCGAAACAAGTACTGAAGACACGCTCGGTGTTCAATTCAATTTCAAGGCCGACTTTCTCGCCGATTGGACTACAAGCATGTGTTGGGATACCTATTGCGATGCGAGCAACAGTAGGCCTGGTGCCTTCGGAAGAAGCTATACCGCTACCAACGAATCCACGCATATATTCATGAATTCGGAAGGAGATTCACTTGTATTCAACTTCGATTTAATGCTTGGTGAATCATCTATTTTCTCGAATGGGACTGCGGACTATTTCATTACGCGTATGGCCGATGGCTATTCAAATGATTGGATTCTCGGTGAGTCGGTCCTCAACTTCGAAATTACCGCGATGATGGACTATCAGGAGATAAGTACACCTTTCTCCGGACAAGTCATTTCGATTGGTGCCGAAACCGGTCTGCACAAGTTCTTCAATATTCAGGAGTTTCCA
>JADFAK010000198.1 GCA_015665315.1 Flavobacteriales bacterium
TAGTGCTGATAGCCATCACATCGCTATTCATTCTAACAGTTTGGGGTGTTGATCAATCTGAATTGTTCATGTTCATGGCCTCTGTTCTTACCGTTATTGGCATAGCCTTGTTTGCCCAATGGTCTCATCTATCAAACATCACTTCAGGGATCATTATCTTTTTCAATCATTCAGTTAAATTGGATGACACTATATCTATTATAGACAAGGATTACAATGTTGAAGGTCGAATAAGCGATATCGGTTTGTTTTTCGTGCGGTTAAAAACGAAAGATGGGGAAGAGGTTTCTTTGCCCAATAATATCTTTTTGCAGAAGATGATTAAGAAGAGGGTGGATTAGGGGTTGGGGGTGGCTTGTCTTTGGGGGGTGCGAAACTGGAACCTGAAAAACCCATTCGGCTTCGCCTCATCTGGATTTTTTTCGTTTATGACTTCGCTTGAGCGGGGCGGTCTTTCGACTTTTGTTTTAGAGAATTTGATTAGCTGCGCTGATCCCTGCTGTCCGAAACTGGAACCACCAAAACCCATTCGGCTTCGCCTCATCTGGATTTTTTTCGTTTATGACTTCGCTTGAGCGGGGCTCAGACTGCGTCATAAACGAAAAAAACCCAGAGACATACGTCTTGGGTTTTTTGGGTTATTAGTGACCTTGCAGGGATTCGAACCCCGAACCTCCGCATCCGTAGTGCGGTGCTCTATCCAGTTAAGCTACAAGGCCAACATTTCCTTTTTTTGAAAACCAAAGTCTTCAATTTCGGGGTGCAAATATATCAATTTCTGTTTCTAGTCCAACTTTTTAAATTCTAGTTCTGTAAAATCGAAATCTGGGTTGGGTACGTCGATTTTCATTTCGGCTACTTGTCCGTCTGGATTTAGGACAAATTGAACGGATCCACTTGGGAGCATCATTTCGGTTCCCCAGTTTAGTTGGAAGGTGTCGTAGTGCCAGTGGCGGAATGTTCCGCGGAAGAGGGAGGTGTGCTCAAACTGGAAGGCTAGTTGGTCGCCGATGACGCGTACTATGCAGTTTCCGTACATCTCTCCGCCGTATGTTCCAGCGTAATCTTCTAGGGTCAAACTTGGCTTCGTATCTTTTATTCTAGCTTCTTCTGCTGCCTCGTCTGAGGTCTTTGTTCGCGCGTCGCCATCTTTTTTGAAGCCCAGGAAGTCGCCTGCCCAGTCTCTTTCCGCTCCGCCTCCGATCATTTCGTCGAGAATACGGTACATGAGAGCTGTAGAGATCCAGTTGATGTTGTTGGTCACGATGATGAATCCAAGGTTCTCCTCTGGGACGAGGACTGTTTTGGAGATCATGCCATCGTAGCCGCCTCCATGGTTGACGATTTTCTTGCCGTGGTAGTTGAACAAGTCCCAGCCTAGGCCGTATCCGGCGAAGGTTTTTGAGGGGTAGTTCTCGGCCGACCAGCTGCTAATGCTGTTCGGTGTGTGGACGGTTCTCATTTCTCGCGTTCGCTCGGGGCTCCAGAATTCTACTGAATCAAGTGTTCCGTTTCCAAGTTGGAGCTTGATCCACTGCGCGCATTCGGATACACAACTGTTGATCGAGCCTGCTGGTCCAATGTTATCCCAGTTGACCCATTGAATGGCGCGGTTTACGCCGTCGATGTCGTTGTGCGGACTGGCGACATTGCTGTCTTTGGTGAAGTCGCCTACCGAAGTGTTGCTGGTAGTCATTCCCAATGGCTCGAAGAAGCGCGTTTTGATAAACTCGTCCCATGTCATGCCTGAAACTGCTGACACGATTTCTCCTGCGGCTAGGAACATGATGTTTTGGTAGCCATAATGTTCGCGGAATCCGTACGCTGGTTTTAGGTGTTTTGCTCGGCGGATGACTTCTTCTCGCGAGTAATCTGAACCGTACCAAATCAAGTCGCCGGAGAATGTTTCCAATCCGCTGCGGTGACAGAGGAGGTCACGAATGGTGATATTGTTGGATACATAGGGATCGTACAATTCGAAATAGGGTAGGTGTTGGCGAACTTTATCATCCCAGTTGATTTTTCCTTCATCGACCAAGATGGCCAAGGCAGCTGCCGTATAGGCTTTAGTATTTGAAGCTATCGCAAATAGGGTATTCTCGTCTACCGGAACCTGGCTGTCGATATCGCGCACTCCATATCCTTTTGACAGGATCACTTCTCCGTCTTTTACGATGGCGACTGCCATTCCCGGAATATTCCAAGCTACGCGAGACTCCTCAATGTACTTGTCAATTTTCTTTAGTTGCTTCGATTGCGCAAGCGTAGGGACAGCCACGAGCGCAATGAAGAAGGTCAGTAGGATACGTTGTATTTTCATCTTTGCGTTAAATTGAAGGTCAAAAGTAAGGGAATAGAAATATCTTAGCCACATGGAATTGCGCATAGGAGATAAAGTGAGATTTTTAAACGATGTGGGTGAAGCACGGATTTTGTCTTTCAAAGACGAAAAAACTGTCATTGTGCAAGATACCACGGGGTTTGATTACGAATATTCGATTTCGGAATTGCTCAAAGTAGAGGACAAGAACGCTGAGTACGACGCTTATGACAAAGTTCTCCCTACCAACCGGGAAATTCTAGATCGAAACATGGATAGCAATGCGGTGGCTGCGGCTACGGCCGACTTCAAGCACAAGTATAAAAACCGAGATGCAACGACCGAACGCCGGCGGGGTGAATTGATGGAAGTCGACCTGCATATTCACGAATTGGTGGATTCTGAGGCCGGTTTATCCAATGGTGAAATTGTTCAGATTCAACTCAAGCATTTTGAGCGAATGATGCGCAGGGCCGACGAATTGAAGATTTCGAAAGTAATTTTTATCCATGGCATAGGCCAGGGCGTGCTGCGAGATGAGATTCGACAGGCGTTAGAAATGTATTACCCCGAAGCGAGTTTCCACAATGCCGATTATCGTGAATACGGCTATGGAGCTACAGAAGTGAGGATAAGATTCGGTAGTAATCGTTAACGCCTTTGCGGATCGTTGTACGGGCGCTTGTTGTCCTTGCGTTCGATGCGAATGTCGATATCGCTTTTCAACTCCCACTTTCCTTTGTGCAGTCGGTAGCTGTCGAAAGACAAATCAGGACCATACATCGCGTACACACCTGTCATGGACGGATCGCTAGGCGAGAGGTGGTCCATGATGATACTCTTCATATCCTGGTGGTACTTGACCGATACCATAACTTCCGATGAATATTCGAGTACAACGCGCTTTTTTGTGGCTTTCTCATCCTTGAAAACTTGCGCTCCAAAGCGCGGACCGTTGCGCTCAAAACTCAATGCGTCGATGATCTTTTTGGTGGTGATTTTGTCATTCCCATCCCATCCGAGCAGCACATAGTAGGTACTTCGTTTGCTCTTTTTTACCGGGATAATCTCATAGTAAAGACAACCGATCCAATTTTCGGCCGTGAGAAAACGCGTTTCGATTTTGTCGATAGGTCTTTCTTGGTCGATCAATTCGAACCAATCGTAGATTCCTGTCTTGGCATCTTTGGTGAGAACGAAGCAGAAATACTTGTGTGTTTCATTAAAACGCGCGACGTTCCAGTTGAACAGACGAAACTTATCGTCGGGTGAAACCATTGTCCCAACCGAGGTGAGCTTGGAGAAAGGGTATTCGTAGCAACCATCGGAATTGAGGGCTTCGATGAGGAAAGTCCTAAACTTTTCAGAAGCGGCGAATTTTTCGTCATCATCTTCTGAAGTGGCCATTACCTGTTGGGCGGCATACATTGAATCCTCCAGCATGGCGAGGGTTTCAGACTGCCCATTTGCGCTGGTCGCGGATAAAAAAAGTAAAAGTAGAAACAGATATTTACCTTGCATAGTACAGGATTAACGCCACAATGGACGTTTTATGATAAACAGCAAGGAAAGGATTACAAGTGCATAAAACTCTTCTTGCTAAGTAGTTGCTCTTCCGTCTCCACGTGATCAGGGTCGTCGATACAACAATCGACAGGACAAACAGCAGCACATTGAGGCTCTTCGTGGAATCCCTGGCACTCGGTACACTTGTCTGAAACAATGTAATACACGTCCATATCGACTGGCTCATTGTCCTTGTCGGCATCAGCAGCTACCCCACTCATAAGGGTCACCATTCCTTTCAATCCCGTACCGTCAGAATACTTCCATTCCAGTCCGCCTTCGTAGATCGCATTGTTTGGACATTCTGGTTCGCATGCACCACAATTGATGCATTCGTCGGTTATCATTATCGCCATGGCGTTATTTTAAGCTATTCGCATTAGTTTTGCGGTGCAAATATAACACTTCGCTAATCTTGAAGGAAGCGAGATGTGTCACATTTTATACAAGTTAACATGTTGAACGTTCAACAACGTATTGAAGCATTCGCCCAGTTGGGCAAATTGATGGTGCTGTGGGGGAATGAAAAGGGGTGGCCAGGATTTGAGTGCGGACTCAATGAATCGGAGTACGGCGCGGTGCAAGCGAGTATACCTTTGGCCAAAATCCACAACCCGTGGTTCACGCCTGAAAATGTGCATAAATCCCTGCGTTCATTGGGGAGTGCGATGGAATTGGAGGAACTCGAAAAGTGGGTAGGTCGCTACACTTTTAACCCCGATCGTTCGCTTGTAGTTGGTTTGATCATGGCGGGAAACATTCCGCTTGTGGGGTTCCACGACGTCTTGTGTGTGTTGTTGTCGGGCCACAAAGCCAAGATAAAAATGTCGAGTGACGATGACAAATTGTTTCCAGCTGTTTTGAAGGCTTTGCAGACATTGCAACCGGGATTTGACGAGCAAATCATGGTCATGGAAGACCGTTTGAAGGAATACGACGCAATTTTGGCGACCGGAAGTAACAATACAGCCCGTTATTTTGAGCATTACTTCGGGAAAGTGCCAAATATCATTCGCAAGAATAGGCATTCAGTGGCTATTTTGACTGGAGAAGAGTCCAAGGAAGAGATGGAGGCATTGGGGCACGACATCTTTGATTATTTCGGATTGGGGTGCCGCAGCGTGTCGAAACTGTATTTGCCGAATGGCTATAATTTTGATGATTTTTTTGGCGGGATTTTTGGGTTTCACGAAGTCATCAACCACCATAAATATGCCAATAACTACGACTACAACAAAGCTGTGTGGCTATTGAATCAGGAAGATTTATTGGACAATGACTTTATTCTGCTGCGCAAATGCGACGACATGACCTCTCCAACGGGCTCCTTGCATTATGAGTTTTACGACGATTTGAATACCGTTTATCAGCAGCTCGACGAAATGAAAGATGAGCTACAATGTGTGGTAGGTAAAGGTAAGCTGCCATTCGGCAAATCTCAGGAACCCGCATTGGACGACTATGCCGACGGCTTGGACACCATGGCTTGGCTCGCTTCACTGTAGTTGGAAATGTAATAATGCAAATCATTTTGATCCAACCGTTCATACAATCGTGGGATTGAAAGGCCTGTTGAGAGAGAGAAAACATTTACATTTGCCGACTATGAAATTTTACAAAGTATTCATTCCAGTGGTTGCCGTATTGGGTACGGTGTTGTTTGGCGTTTCTTGTTCGACTAAAGTTGAGTTAAATGCCGATTACAAGCCAATGACCATTGTATTCGGACTGATGGATCCTGATCAGGACACCCAGTATGTGAAAATCAACAAGACATGGTTGGGCGATGGGGATAACCTCGTATACGCTATGGATCGTGATTCTTCTGAGTACCCTACTGGTGCTTTTGTAGGAACTGTAACACGTTACGACGACGGTGAGCCAACCAACGATGTCTATCCCATCGAAGAGATAATCCTTGAAAACAAGGAAGACGGTGGAATCTTCTTTTCTCCGACGTACAAGGCTTATTATTTTGTGACGGAGGGAGGGGTAAACACATCTTCTACCTACCAATTGGATCTTGATTTTGCCGATAAGGATGATGTAACGGCATCGACGACAATAGTCGACCCAGTTCAAAACAATGGAAACATAACGCAGCCGCCGGTTGATGTCGACGCGTATAACTTTCAATTGGTGACTCCGAATTCAAGTGGAAATATTACCTACAACGATTTTAAAGCCAAGTGGCAAGCTTCGGAGAATGCGAAACGCTATGAGGTTTACTTGGACTTCCATTATCGGGAGTATAGGTATGAGGATGATGCCCATACCATTTTGGTAAGCGAGACAAACAAAGTACTTTCTTGGTTCTTGGGATCGGAGAATGCCTCGTATACCTACGAGGAGCTGGAGAAGAAAATTAACTGGAAACAATTCTTTGAATTGTGTGCACAGCGTATTCCGGTGGATTCGAAGGTTATTCGTCGTATTGGATCGTATGATGGTTCGCACCACGACGTATTCGATTTTGTCTTGGTTGTGGCCAACGACGAATTGAGCACGTTTATGGATGTAAATGATCCAGTTACGGGAATTATCCAAGAAAGACCTGAATACACGAATATTGGGAACGGATTGGGACTATTTGCTTCTCGATTGGAGCAAAAGCTCGAAGGACTTGCTATTAGCAGTGCATCGGTAACGGCCTTGGTTGAAAGCGACATTACTGCCGCACTTGGGTTTTGCAGTCCGATACCAGGGAGCGATTTGAATTGTTTTGATTGATCGAAACGACGGATCTAAAAATAGTGAAGCCTGTGATTGTATCGCAGGCTTTTTTTGTATTATAGTGCTAAATTGTTTGATAGTGTTGCCAAAACTACCAATAACCTAAATCACATCTTTTAGCCATGGTGAAATCAACATTCTTGTTTCTTTCCATTCTGCTCTCGTTGGGAGTTTGTGGACAAACTCTATGTCATACACCTGGAAATGGTCGTGGTACGTATAATTTTTACGGCGAGTATTATGGCGAATTGAATGCTGAGAATCTATTGACATTCAATAGAATTGACATTGTGAAATGTGGAGATCCGGCTATAGATGATATTTCGTTGGAGACAGCAAAGTCTGTATGGCCAGAAATTGAAGACATTAATGTTATTACGCTCGAGGATTTTGAAGCTACAAAAGAGAAGACCGATCGGCATTTTATCGCGTTGTATCAGAAAAGGTGGAAAAGCCAGTTTGTACCGTTTACAGCTTTTGATCTCGGGATTTCTATTGATGATGCAGTATTGGAATATGTTGAGATTACCGAATTGGAATTCTTGCCAATTAAAACTCGCTTATTCGTTGCCATGAAATACTTGCGGGGATACGTCGAGTTTGTACGTGGATTCTACGGGGTTGAGCGGAGAGATTATACAGGCGACACTGTAAAAGAATGGGAAAGGCGTATGCAGGAGGTTTCTACGAAGATGCTATACTTGAGCGAAGACTATTTGTCGAATGGTGTAACTGAAGAAAGTATACGTGAGGTGTACAAGGGAGAATTTCAGATTGTTTCAAATAAAAGGTTCTGTGAAATTATTGAGTCGCAGGAAGATTGCTATGTACTCATGGGAGGGAATTTGCCCTTTGAAGATTCTCAACTTAAGTATTTTACCCCTCATCAAACAGAAATCAAGTTCACATATAATCCATCTACTGGCCAATTTGCCCAAAAGTGGAAAGATTTTCAGCATAAAAAGAAATACGGAGTTATGCTAAAAGATCTTAAGAAGGTCGGTGCGGGCAAGCCTATGTAATAGTTTTTTAAGTCCGATTTGGGAATTATTGGGAAGAATATTTGCCACTCATTTCGAAACTTAATTCGCCTCCCTGTGCCAGTTCTCGGTGATCTAAGGACCAGTTTGTAATTAGCTCGTCGTTCCAAAACAAAGCTTTAATACACACGTTATCAGGTGCTTGATTGATTACTTTGATGTTTAAGTATTTTCCATTGGACATTTGTATCCGCGCGCTTTTCACCAGCGGACTACCCACTGCATAATACGGTGATCCCGGAGCAACATCGTAGAAGCCAAGAGCCGAGAGAACGTACCACGCTGACATCTGACCAGCATCGTCGTTTCCGCATAATCCATCTTCATAGGGGCCGTACATCGAGTCCATGATCATACGTACCCTTTCTTGGGTCTTTTCTGGGTGACCTGTCCAATTGTAGAGGTAGGGAATGTGGTGGCCTGGCTCGTTGCCGTGAACGTAGTTGCCAATGATTCCATCTCGGGTGATATCTTCGTTTTGGGCGATGTATTCGTCGGCGATCTCCATGGTAAATAGGGAGTCGAGGTGTGAGGCAAACTGTTCTTTTCCGCCCATCATTTGAATCATATTGTCAATGTCGTGGGGAACGTACAGACCGTAATTCCACGCGTTTCCTTCGATAAAGCCTTGTCCGTGTGTGTCCATGGGGTCGAATGGTGTCTTCCAGGATCCATCGGCGAGTTTGGGGCGCATGAAGCCTACTTTTGGATCGTAGCAGTTGACATACGATTGCGCCCGTCGGAGATAGTCGGTTTCAGTATGCGTATCGCCGAGCGCATGGGCTATTTGGGCGATACACCAATCGTTGTACGCAAATTCCAGCGTCTTGCTCACAGAAGAACCACTTACATCTTCGGGAACATATCCCAATTCCATGTATTCCCCAATTCCGTCGAAGTATTTAGTTGTGGACGTATTCAAACAAGCTTCGAGAGCGTGTTGCCGGTCAAAATCTCCTACATTTTTTACCATGGCATCGGCAATGACTGAGGTAGCGTGGTAGCCGATCATGCACCAGTTTTCATTGGCATAATGGCTCCAGATAGGAAGCATGTCGTGCGCACTTTGATCGTAGTGGGCGAGCATGGAGTGGATCATGTGGTTGTTGCGATCGGGCTGAATAAGGTTGTTGAGAGGGTGGAGGGCTCGGTAGGTATCCCAAAGCGAGAATATGGTGTAGTTGGTAAAACCGTCCGACTCATGGATGTTCTGATCCAGTCCGCGGTATTTTCCGTCGACATCTTCGTAAATGATCGGACTGAGCATTGTATGGTAGAGCGCAGTGTAAAAGGTCGTGAGGTCGGCCTCATCGACCATCTCGACTTGGATTTTATTGAGCTCTCGATTCCAGAGTTCGGCTGCATGGGCCTTTGTTTCCTCGAAGTTCCAATGCGGCAATTCGGTTTGCAGATTCAGCAAAGCTCCCGCAGTACTTACGGATGAAAGAGCCACTTTTACGCCAAGTTGTTTGTCGTTCAGATCAAAGTCAAACCAAGCTCGAATATCTTCACCTGCCATTTCTGGGAAATTGGAATTTTCATCGAATCGACGGTAAAATCCGTTGTAGTTGGGCTTGTCGTATTTCTCATGGCCGTAGGAAGAGATCGGTTCGGAGAAAGATAGTGCAAAGTAGACGAATCGCGTTCTAGCCCACCCTTTGGTTTGTCGGTACCCTGTAACAAGCGTATCGTTTTCGACTCGGAGGAAAGTCCATACATTCTTCTCATCGTAGTCGTAGATATTGGAAACGAGGTCGAGAAGTACATGCGCCGTATCGGCAGAGTGAAAGTCGTATAGGTGATAGGCAGTACGCTCGGTGGTTGTGATTTGGACATCGACATTGTAATCGTCGAGTGAAACGGCGTAATAACCTGGAGAGGCCAGTTCGTTTTCGTGCTTGAATGAGGAGGCAAAACCAGTTTCTTGCCCATTGGTTTTTGGGTTTAGATTCTGTGGTCCTGTAGTAGGCATAAGCACAATGTCGCCAAGATCCGAGTGCCCCGTACCGCTAAAGCTAGTGTGGCAAAATCCGTAGATCAGCGAGTCTTCGTATTGGTAGCCAGAACAGTATCGGTAGGTATCAGGGTTGTATTGTCCGTCCTCAAAAAGAGCTTCGTAATTGGTGAGAGGTGTTGCTTGCACCATGCCAAAAGGGACGGTAGCACCGGGATAAGTATGTCCCATGTTTTTGGTGCCAATGTGCGGATTTACATAAGAAGTTAAGTCTGCCAAAGAGGAACTAGCTTCTTTCGTCACAACAGTTGTCTTATCGCTGGGATGATCTTCTTTGTTTGAGCAGGCGCCTAGAAAAAGGACGGCGAGCAGGGATATAACAACATGTTGGCGATTCATAAAGCTCAAATTGGTTTTGGTAGTCGCAATTTAAGGAAATGACTTTGGGACGAGCATATTTGGCCTGGACATTATAGATTGGTCGTTTGAGAACCAACAAGCTTATATTTGCTTGGGATACAGGGTGTTTATCTGTCGGGCATATGCGGCTGAAAAACCTGCTCAAAAAATGGGAATATGAGACTTGCTTGCTTCTTGGTCGTTATTATATTGATGTTATGTGGTTGTGACAATGTCCAAGAAGTTGTGGAGGAACCAACTGACAAAGTGTTAGAAGAAGTCGATTTCAAGGTTCACACTTTCTACTACAATTGGTATGGAAATGTAGAGCATGACGGCGAACAATTCCATTGGAATCACGATGTGCTGCCTCATTGGTCGGACCCTACTTGGGATGACGTGGATGGATTTCCAGGAGGAGAGAATATTGGGGCCAATTATTATCCGGAACTGGGATGTTATAGTTCGTCTGATGTCGCAGTGATTGATACACACATGCAGATGATTCGCAAAGCGGGAATAGGAGTCGTTGTGATTACTTGGTGGGGAAAAGATAGCTTCGAGGACAAGTCGATCGGGCAGTATTTGACGAGCGCAGAAGCGGCAGGCTTGAAAGTTGCTATACATGTTGAGCCATTTTACGATTCGGCTGAAGAGTTCAAGGATCAGATAGACTATTTGTCGGCCAATTACGGCGATCACCCCGGGCTTTTTTGTGTGAAAGACAAACCGCTTTATTACGTGTATGATTCATATAAATTAGACGTTGAAGAGTGGAAAAAGCTGATGTTGGTGGAGGGGGAGTTGACTTTACGTAATACAAGTTCGGATGGTGTATTCATCGGTTTATGGGTGAAGGAAAATGATGGGCCTTTTTTCGTAGAAACGGGATTGGATGGGTTCTACACCTATTTTGCGAGTGATGGATTTGAATATGGCTGCACGTCGACCAATTGGCTGGGGATGTCGGCATTCGCTAAAGCAAATGACTTATTGTTCGTTCCCTGTGCTGGACCGGGTTATATTGATACGCGCATTCGTCCGTGGAACGCTCAGAACACCAAGGGGCGAGAAAAAGGAAGGTATTACGAGGACATGTTCCATGCGGCGGCGGCGACGTGGCCGGATTTTATTGGAATTACCTCGTTCAACGAATGGCATGAAGGGACTCAGATCGAGCCGGCTGTGGGGAAGTCGGTGGGAGATTATACCTACGAAGATTATGGCCCAGGCATCGATTCGTGGTTTTATATTCATAAGACCCGGGAGTTGGTGGAGAGTATGAGGAAAGTGGAGTAATCTTGTGATACTGCAGAATCTACGATTTGCGCGAGTAGTGTTATTGAGTGGAGGACATAGCAAACCGACTTCTATACCGAAATGCATATCTTGCAATAGAACATATTAAACGAAGGCTACATGCGAATGAAGATACTGTGGATTTCCCTTTTTGTGCTGTCTGGCATTTGCCTTTATGGCCAGCAAACACCTCAAGAATTATTGCAAAAGACCATTGATACGGCCGAAAGTGTGTCATTGTACTCATCGGAAGTGGATTGGGATTCTTTGCGCATGGAATTAAGCGTGTGTGGGGAAGGAGCTAGGACTACGGCGGAATTGTATCCTTGTTTTGAGAGGATGTTCAATGCACTGAGGGATCATCATGCGACGATGCGGAGTGCTGCGGATTATGGGATTGTCGCGAGTTTTACGGATTTTTCGAACAGTCGGAAAACGGATGATCGGGAATTTTCTTCGGAGGGGTGGGCGATTGTTAATGATCTGGAATCGCGCTTTGAGTACGCCTTGTTGGATGGGAATGTTGGGTATTTGAAGGTAGTTGGCATCGGAGGGAATGTAGACGGACAAAAGGAGGCTGAGCGCATTCGTGCGGCCATTGAGGAATTGCATGGTGAAGGAGTTGAGCGTTGGATTTTGGACTTGCGCTACAATGGAGGGGGGAATATCAATGTGATGATGGCTGGATTGGCTCCTTTGTTTGATGAAGGCTCGGTTGCTGGACTTCAGGATGCCGAGGAAGAGGTTAGGAGTGCGGCTGAAATACGTGATGGGAATTTCTTCTATATGGACGTGAATGCATTTGAGATTCCCTCAAAGTTAAGTTTGCAATCACCTAAAATCGCAGTGCTTTTGAGTCGGTGGACGGTGAGTTCGGGCGAATTGCTCGCTATTTCGTTGAAAGGTCAGGACAAGGTTAGGTTTTTTGGTGAGCGGACGGGCGGTTATACGACCAACAATGGATGGGATGTTTTGAGCGATGAACTATTTATGAGTATCAGCACGGCTGTGTTTTGCGACCGAGAGGGGAAGGCTTATCCGAAGTATGTAGAGCCAGATGTACTGGTTGATTTTGAGATAAATGTGGCGCTTGATGTAGACCAGGGAGTACTTGAGGCTTTGCGCTGGTTGGAGTGATTTTATTGGCAATAGGGGGAGTTCAAATATCGTTGGGTTTATCGATGTTTTACTGATTGTTTTAGAGTGGTATGAGGTTTTTGCTGGGTTTTGGAATGGTATTGATGTCGCTGGTTGTCATGGTGGGATTTGTATCCTATTCGGGCGAACAGATCGCCATGAACTACATGGATGAGCGCGACGGACATGTGTACGGTCTCGTCAAAATAGGCGATAAGGTCTGGTTTAAAGAGAATTTGAGATACGTAACTGAGCAATCGCTTTGTTACGATAGTTTGCCCGAAAACTGCGAAAAGTATGGTCGGCTTTATTCGTACGAAGCCGCGAAGACAGTTTGCCCAGAAAACTGGCGTTTACCCACAGTTCACGATGTGGAGGAGTTGCATGTTGTGATGGGTTCACACAAAATTGACAAGATAGCAGCACGTGGCGAATGGGATATTCGCAAAGCCGAACGCTTCTCCGATGAACTTGGTTTGTCGGTACTACCAGCAGGTCGCATTGACACACTGACCTTTTATTCCTACATGGATGACCGCTGGGTTGACACCGTGAGTTTCCATCAAAAAGGAGTTGCGGCCTCTTATTGGATTGTGGCGGATGATCATGACGGGTCGACTCATTGGCATATTGGAACGCCTATTGGAGAACGCAAAAGTGGTGTACACACGCATCCCGTGTTTCCTGAGATCCACAAGTTTTCGGTGAGGTGTATGTGCGAGGAGTAGATTTAGGAGATCAGTGAAAATCGAATACTAATGTTGCTGCCTCGCTACCGTTGTGGATGATGTCGATGAATTTGTTG
>JADFAK010000139.1 GCA_015665315.1 Flavobacteriales bacterium
GGGGAATCGGAGCCTAATTTGCGCCCGCGTCTACTTTTTTTAAAATCGTACTCATAATTTTATAGTTTTATGAGCGTATACTTGGGGAAGGGTGAAGAGGTTCTTTAGCTACCGCAGGTTGAGTGCAACAATGGCTATAAGTAATTGCTTGTTCTCACTCGCCTACTTCTGAAAATCCTTGCGGATTTTCAGTCTTGTGCGTACTTGTAAAGTTTATTGCTAAACCACGCAACTACTCATGCCCGAGCCGTTGTGGGGCGTTAAGAACTCCGCAGAAACCTAAGTCCAAACTTGGCAATGAGTAACTTTTAAGTTACCTTTGCGTTCAATGGAAAAGGTTAGGGAAGTAATCGACTACGAAAATCACTTTGAGGATTTCTTGGTCAAGCAACCTAAGAAGGTTCAAGACAAGATCTTTAAAATCATCGAGGCGATTGAAACCTTAGAGAGAATTCCCAAGAGTTATTTGAAAAGTATTGAATCGGTCAAAGGACTTTTTGAAGCACGAATTCAACTGGCCTCGAACATTTGGCGAGTCTTTTGCTTCTTCGATAAAGGGAAGTTGGTCATCCTATTGAATGGCTTCACGAAGAAAACCCAAAAGACCCCGAAAAAGGAAATTGAAAAGGCGAAAAGACTGATGGAAAAGTACTATTCTGAAAAAAAGAAGAAGAGATGAAAACGAAGAGCTGGAAGAAAATAAAAGACGATGTCTACGGGAAAAAAGGAACTCCTAGACGCGATGAATTGGAGCGTGATTTCGAGTCATTCAAGATAGGACTGTTGTTAAAAAAGGCACGTGAGGACAAGAAATTGACTCAGAAAGAACTTGCTGAATTGGTAGATAAGAAGCGCACTTATATTTCAAGAGTTGAAAATAACGGATCGAACCTTACCCTAAAAACGCTTTTCGACATCGTGGAAAAAGGGCTTGGTGGAAAGGTCAACATCTCAATAGAAATCTAAGACGAAAAGAAAAGAACGCCCCCACAACAATTAAGCTCTCTGAAGTTTCTGAACGTACTGCTTTGCGGGATTTAGATGAATTAAGTGCCAAAGGTATTCTGCAAAAGAAAGGAGAAAAAAAGGTACTTATTACGAATTGAGTAATGGCGGTTAAGTGGCGGATATCTGACGAATATGGCGGATATCTGACGGAAATCCTAATGAAGCAAATAATTCAAAGTAAAAAGACACATGAACCAATATTCAGAAAATGAAAAACTGAATTTGTTCAAAAGCCTCTTCAAAGGCAGAGAGGATGTCTTTGCTATTCGTTGGAAAAAAGGCAACGATTAATTTTGGTGTGCGGCGAATAGGGGGTATATTCGTTGCAGAAAACGCATCGAATGAGGGCTTTTATACATCAAAAAGACAATTGGCCAGAATTTACTTGGAACAGTCCTGATTTTTTGGATTTGCTAAGTGAGGCAAGAAATTTGCAGGGTAGACTAATTGGGAAGATGGAGGCTTTAGGTTTTGATTTGAGGAATGAGGCGCTGCTTGATACCTTGACCTTAGATGTATTAAAATCATCGGAAATTGAAGGTGAATTTCTTAACCCCGACCAAGTACGTTCATCAATTGCTCGTCGGTTAGGATTGGAAATCGCGGGAGCAGTCGAACCTGATAGGAATGTAGAAGGGGTGGTCGAAATGATGCTAGACGCAACTCAAAAATGCTTTGAGCCTTTAACGGCAGACAGACTTTTTGATTGGTATGCGGCCTTATTTCCGACTGGTAGAAGTGGAATGTACAAGATTACAGTAGCAGACTGGAGAAAAGATACTTCTGGACCAATGCAAGTTGTGTCTGGGGCATTGGGAAAAGAAAAAGTGCATTTCCAGGCACCAGACTCTGATTTGGTAGAAGAAGAAATGACTCGATTTATAGATTGGTTTAACAACAGTAAAGTTGATTTGGTTATCAAAGCTGCTATTTCGCACTTATGGTTTGTGACAATTCACCCATTTGAAGACGGAAACGGAAGGATAACGAGAGCATTGACAGATATGCTTCTGGCTAGGTCTGATAAAAGTAATCAACGTTTTTATAGCATGTCCGCTCAGATTCGAATAGAAAGAAAGGGGTATTACAATGTGTTAGAGAAAACCCAAGCTGGGGATTTGAATGTGACCGCATGGATTGTCTGGTTTTTAAATTGCTTGATTAACGCGTTGAAATCAACAGATTCTGTTTTGACAAGAGTATTATTTAAAGCAGACTTCTGGCAAAAACACTTTGACACAGGAATAAATGAACGCCAGCGGAAACTGTTAATTAGGCTGATGGACGGATTCGATGGAAAATTAACATCTTCAAAATGGGCTAAGATTGCAAAATGTTCCAAAGATTCTGCTGTTAGGGATATTAACGACTTAATTGCCAAGGGAATCCTACAAAAAGAAGCTGCAGGAGGAAGGAGTACAAATTATGAACTGATAGGAATGCCAGTTGGCCATAACTAGGCCCCAATGAGGCACGATAAGGCCGCAGTTCATAAGAGCAAGTGTTGTACTCTTCCTGTGGTAGCGCCCAGCCCGGACGCTATGTGGATTCAATAAACTTCTTGTGTTGCTTGTTAGTGTCAAAGGCTGGTAGCTTGTCAGGAAGACGTTTGGATAGTGTGATTAATCCTGTTTTCTTGTTGTTTTTCAATGTTTTAGCATAAGAATGGGCTGTGCATCCGTTTTACGAAGGGGGCAGACGTGGACATTGTAAGCTACTCCAAAATCAAAGTGAGAGTGGAACCAAAAAGTATACACCTTTCGAAAAGGTGTATAAGGTCCAAGAGAATGGTGTATTGATCTTTGTCTCAACTAAATACAGACAAGATGAGCACGAATAATCAATTCGGAAAACAAGGGTGGATGCCCGATAGAATCAAGGATCTCAGCGGTCAGACCTTCGTGATAACAGGAACTACCAGCGGCACTGGTTTTGAAGCAACTCGCATTTTGCTATCCAAAGGTGCAAAAGTCGTGATGCTGAACCGCAATCCGAAAAAGGCGGAGGACACCATGGCTGCGTTAAAACAAGTGCTAGGCTCTCAAATAGAGGTTACCAATATTACAATGGACTTGGGAGAACAGGATTCGGTGAAAAAAGCTGCAGCCCAAGTACTGGATAGAATAGAACGTATAGACGCTTTGATGTGCAATGGTGCCATCGCTCAAGTGCCAACTCGCAAAATCAGCGTAGACGGATGGGAGAGTCAGATGGCAGTGAACTATTTCGGGCATTTTACGCTTCAGGCCTTACTTTTTCCAATGATCGAAAAATCGAAGGGCCGAATTGTAAGCGTGGGTAGCATGGGCTACGACATGGGTAGAAAGGCGATTAAGTTTGATGATTTGAACTGGGATAGAAATTATACGGCCAATGATGCTTATAGTCAAAGCAAATTGGCGCAGATTATGTCCATTTATGAATTGCAGGACAGACTGGTCAAAGCGGGTAAAACGGATGTCAAAGCTTATGCCTGCCATCCTGGATCTTCCAGAACAAACCTGATCAATACAAGTGGAAGTTTTCTAATGAAAATGATTTTTGGTTTGATGAAATTGTCACCTTTGACGCAGCCTGCCGAAAACGGAGCCTACCCCGAATTGATGTGTGCTACTGAACCAGATCTAGATCAGTCGGCCTTTTATGGTCCAACAGGACGAAGCAATTGGGTCGGTCCGGTTGGCTCACATTTTATCGCTCCACATGCCAAGGATAAAGCTGCTGCAAAAAAGCTGTGGGATGTGTCAGAAAAGGCAACAGGTATTCAATGGAGATTGTAAATTAGAAACGTACAAAGTAGTTAGTTATGGATATTTTAAGAGAAGCGACAGCTTGGGCCAAGGCCGAACTCATTTCCACACCCTTCTTCGTTCTTTTTGGTGTGGTGTTTATCGCGGCCAGCATTGGTTTATGGCAGGTGGGAAAAACCGATCTGGCAAAGGCCTACATTATCCCCACTTTGGCGGCAGGCGTCCTGTTGACGGTTATCGGACTCGGACTATTCTTTACCAATAAATCAAGAATTTCCCAGTTTGAAAAAGCGTACCAACAAGATTCGGTAGCCTTTGTTGCGTCAGAGTTGGATCGAGCAGAGGCTACTTTGAAGGAATATAAAACGGTTGTGTTTACGGCCATTCCACTCATTGTTGTAGCTTGTGCCTTGGTGCTGTTTTTTGTGAATGCGCCCATTTGGAGGGCGAGTATGATTACCACCATAGCCATGCTCACCGTAATTTTATTCATAGATGGTTTGGCCCATGCCAGAATAGACGAGTACAATAAACAACTGCTGCAGGCAAGTCAAGAATTGAAAAACTAAGATGCAACATTTCAATACTCTATCGGCGTATCTAGAATATCTAGAGCTTCCACCCCCCGAGCACCCCATGATCAGTGTGTTCAGTTCCATGAATGGTGGGTTTTTGCCGTGTCCAAAGGAGAGTTCGCCACCGATAACAAACGACTGCTATTCCATTAGTTTCAAAAAAATAGTAAGCGGCAATCTAACGTACGGGCGAACCAAATACGATTTTACAAATGGAGCCTTGTTCTTTATCGCCCCAAGACAAGTTTTACAATGGGACAAGAGCGTGGTATTCGAACAAAGAGGCTTTTCCATTAACTTTCACAAGGATTTTCTAAAAGGGACGGAGTTGTCACAACTCATTAAGAAGTTTGGATTCTTCTCTTATTCAGTAAATGAAGCTCTTCATCTTTCACCAAAGGAGGAAAAGCAGATCGAAGCAATTGTAGAAAGCATTGATGTGGAATACCACAACAATCAAGATGAATTTAGCAAAGACATCATTATCTCGCATTTGAGTACCTTGCTCAAATATGCCAACCGTTTTTACCAACGACAGTTTGTAAATCGCAAGGAAATATCCAATGACTTGCTGGAGAAGTTCAATAATCAACTGGAATGGTATTTTGAATCAGGACAATTGCAGGAAAATGGCATTCCCAGTATCGAGCAAATTGCAGATCAATTGTCAGTGTCACAGCGTTACCTGAGCGATACGTTGAAAAAAGAAACCGGCAAAACTTCAACCGAACATTTGCAGCTTTTCCTCATCGACGAAGCGAAGAATATTCTGATGGATCCCCATAAAACCGTTTCCGAAGTCGCCTTCGAATTGGGCTTTGAGTACCCGCCTTATTTTTCAAGACTATTCAAGAAAAAAGAAGGGATTAGTCCGACGCAATACCGGGACAAGCATAGAATGAATTAGTTGAACATATTTGTCGTAATTCGCGGTCGTGCAAGCGCACATCCTAGGGCAAGGATACATTGGGTGCGGTTCTACAGTAATAAATCAAACGAATGAAGGTTAAAGTTATCCGTGCAAATGTGATGTTAGTCTTGATCACTGTCTCCCTTGTTTCTGCATGTGTTGGACAGGGTGATAGAGAGGTGAGGAGCACGGAAATTGAGCCAAATTCGGTCGGAGAGCTTGTTACCAACTTGGCGCCGAATAGCCACCTGATTTATCAAGACAAAAACCATAATTATTGGTTTGGAAATGATATCGGAACCTATAAGTATGACGGGGAAACACTGCTTCGTTTTACACAAAAGGACGGATTGGTCAGCAATAGAGTTCTGGGCATGCAAGAAGACAAACTTGGAAACATTTATTTTGACACGCCAGAAGGTGTGAGCAAATTCGATGGACAGCAGTTTGAAACGTTAGAAGTTATGGTCGATCATCCCGAAAAGAACGAATGGAAATCAGGGCCAGACGATCTATGGTTTAGAATGGGCTGGGATAGAAAAGGCCCCTATAGATTTGATGGTGTGAAGCTGTACTATGTAGAGTTTCCCAAAAGTAAAATTGAGGATGAGTTATATGCAAAATATCCCCATATTTCCTACAATCCGTATAGCATATTCTCCATGTACAAGGACAGCAATGGAAATACATGGTTTGGCACGGCCGATCTAGGAATTTATCAATTTGACGGCAAACAAATAAGATGGATGCATGAAGAACATTTGGGAACCTCGCCTGAAGGAGGAGCATTCGGAATTCGATCTATTATCGAAGACCAAGACGGTTATTTTTGGATTTGCAACACAAACTATAAATTCAAAATACTTCCCGATAGTGAAGATGCTGATGAGCAGCTTAAATCGCTAAATTACGAGAGGGAAAAAGGAGTAGTTGATGAACATGACGAGACCCTCTACTTTATGTCTATGGTTCTTGACGATAAAGGAATCTTGTGGATGGTGAATGGAGATGGTATGTGGACGAACAATGGGCAAGAATTGGTGCAATTCTTCATCAAGGATGGAAAAAAAGAAATTTCACCCACTTCAGTCTACAAGGATGACCAAGGAGATCTTTGGTTTGGAACAGAAAGCGATGGGGTTTACCGATATGATGGAGTGGTTTTTGAGGAGGTTGTTTTTCAAAAAAAATGATGGCAGTCATTAACTGCTTTTTCTACAGCACATCGAATCCTAAACTCTTTAGGGCAAGTACTTAAAGGCTAGTATTCATCAACCAAGTATATGACAGGATTTGACATAGTAATGGTTATTGCGATTATTCTTTTTGCCCGACTGGGCGTGAGGCTTTATACGCGATGGAGGAAAATGAAGGATGATCAAGAATAATCAATCGACGAATGGATAATGTTCCTACAAGGTAAGACAAGCGCCTAAAGCGTCGTGCCGGGCAGTTTTGATAAAAACCTACTTTTTTTTATTCATTTGCCTTGTGCGCCCCCCTAAAACGCCCTAATCAATACCCAACGGAAAAACCAATACTTATCTCGTCCTATTTATCTCTTCCTATTATCTCTATTTAAAGTTGGAGAGATTGAAGGTCAGAGCGAGTTTTGAGAAATTCGGTTGTTCACATGGTTTTTTTCTTGCCATGCCGTAGGTATGGGATTGCGTCCTTCAAGATGCTTCTTTCTCGTCAATACAACGCACCAATACTTAGCTTCTTTTCGCATGAAACGTTAAACATTTTCCTGAATTAGGCCAAGTGGATTTGTCGTCCAAGTTGCTTATTGTCTGGATTTTACCCAATAGATCTAAGGAAGACCCAGGAACGAAAAATGATAGCATAAACCGACTTTTTACCGAGTTAATTTCTGGTGCCATGTTGCGGATAGTCTTGATTTTCTTCCTTTTAGGTAGCTGTTTAAAATGACGTGTTTATTCCTACAATCAAGTTAAAGCCCATGTCATCAGCGAAATACCGTTGACGGTTTAGGTAGTCGCGGTATGTTTCATTGAGTAAATTCTCAATTCGAATAAAAGTGTTTAATCTCCACTTGCGCAATTGCTTTTCGGCTGAAACCTTGAGACCCAATAAAAAATAGGACGCGGGAGGAGCCACAAAATCTTGAAAAGCGTGTAAGTTCTTTTGTTCAAAAACATAGTTGCCGTTAACCTGAAAACCAAGATTGTAAAACATCCCCACTTTCGGGATCTGATAGCTCAAAGCTGAGTAAAGGTTGTTCGAAGGCATGTAAACTAGCGGCAAGTCATTGCTTACATCGTACCCCTTTATGAAACTGTATTTTCCAGTTATGTTCAAACGTTCGGATATTTGATAGTTTGCCGCTAAATCAAACCCATAGAGCTGGGCGTTTGTTTGTTGGTATTTGAACACAGGAAAAGCACCACGTATGGTTAGTCTTATTTCGTCTTGGGGGGTAAGAAAAATATAATTGTCAATTTTTTGATAGTAAACCAACCCTTCGACAAAAAGTTTGCCTCGCATATTGCCTATAAGAGATAGGGTGTTTTTTATGGATGTTTCCTTGCTCAAAGTCGGGTCGCCTTCTTCAATTCCGCCTACGCCTTGATGTAATCCATTGCTGTATAGTTCATTCAATTCTGGGTTTCTTGCTGCGTAGCCGATGTTAAACGTAGTTTGCCAATTTTTACTTAATTCATGGGCAATTCCTGCCATGAACCCCAAGTTGTTGTATTCATTTTGATATCGGATAATTTCTCTTGGAAGGGTAGTAGAGATTGCCGCCACATTTCTAATTTCATAATCATAACGTCCGCCAAATTCAATGACCGTATGCTCAAAGCCCTTGGATGCGATGGCATAAACCCCATATTCATAAGCAATATAATCGGGTATAAGAGGTAGAATGCCCGTTTCAGGAAGATTTGTATTGTCCACTCGATTTAGCTGAATTCCACTTTTTAGCTTCCAATTGTTCGGTAAGTAATTTTGGTATTTAGCTTCTGCAAAATTTGAAACTTGCCTCAGGCTCAATGCAGGTTTGTCCGATCTGCCGCTTCTTCGTACATCTAGCTCTTTTCTCAAATTATATTGACCGGCATAGGTGATTTCTAACGACTGCTTTTCACTTATGCTGAATTTGTTGTGGAATTTGAGCAGATGATGATTAACCTTTTGGCTGGGCGAACTGATGGCATATGAAAATTCATCTTGGGTATAAAACGGAACATCTCGTTCAAAAGCTTCTTCTAAATCAGTTAAGTTTCCGATATGCGATCCGCGCAGAACACCGAATTCGGCATTAAAAGAGCTAAAGTACAAGTCACTTTGCCACCACTTGTTCCATACCTTCTCGAACTGCAAAGCAATATTGGCTTCTTGATTACCCGTGTTTCGAAGATAATATTTCGAAGTTCGGTTGTCACCGCTTTTTTTCAATGTTCCTATGGCACGCCATCCAACAGCTTTCGTGTATTGCTGCATTTCAAAATTAATTCCATTGCCTAAACCATTGGACTCAAAAAAGTACCGACTTTCAGCGTGCAAATGAGGGTCTTGGTATATTTTATTGGGCTCAACTAAAATAACACTGCCTAAAGAACTTCCTTGATACTCCAATGTCCCAACACCCTGTATCACCGTAATTCTATTGGCAACTAAAGGGTCAATTTCAGGACTGTGATCAACACCCCATTGCTGTCCGCTTTGTGCAACCCCATTGTTCAAAATGGCAAGTCGATTTCCATAAAGTCCATGGACCATGGGTTTTGCAATTCCACTGCCGTTTTTTATGGTTCGTACACCGGAAATACTCTCAAGCAATGTTGCCAGATTCTTATCCGAATTTTGAGAAATACTTTCTGAATTCAGAAACTGGGTTTCTTGGGTTGTAACCGTACCACCTTGCACAGTTATTGCCGCTTCGTGTAAAAGCTGACTGTTATAGTCTAAGCGTACAGTAATTGTCGTGTCTGCTGAAATATTCACAAATAGCTCCTGTGTTTCAAAGCCAATATGACTGATCGATACATGGTAGTTTCCGGCACAAATATTTTGCATCTGGAAAAAGCCAAGACTGTCTGAAACGCCTCCAGATTGCAATTCTTTTACAAAAAGATTGGCATAAGAAATGGGAGCCTCTGTACTAACATCTTTTACAACCCCCGAAATTGTCAAATTGCAATTTTGAGCATAAGTGAGTACCGGTAAAATTAAAATGACAGAACAAACAACTGCGTATTTACTGAACTTCCACATTAAAAGTAACTTCTATGTCAGTTTCACCCCCAGCATTCGTGATGTCACCGGTTGAGACACCAGGAGCTTCTTTGTTAGGTTCATGTCTCAATGTAATTGTCAACGTTCCTATGCCTGCTTCTGTGGTCGTCAAAATTGTTGATATGCCTATAGGATTACCGTTTGCATCCATATCGTCATAGGCTACGCTTAGTATGTTGTCAGATGGTTGGAAGAAGAATTGGTGATCCACGGCCTCTTCTTCTATCTCTTCTGTTATATCCTGTGCGGGATTCTCCAATTCATTTAGCAACTCCAACGAACCATTGTAGGTTGTGTTGGTATCTAAAACTCCACCACTTATAGTAGGAGCAATACCGCCATCTCCATCTAAATCTTCAAACGTGAGTACCACTGGATTTCCAGGTCCATCCGGATTTAGAGTGAGTATGAGGGTCGTAATCACCTCTTCCTCATTTGGAATAATAGGGTCTTCAGGTTCATCTTTTTTACAAGCAAAAGCAAATAACATGGAGAACATTCCCAACAAAAGCAATGGATTGATTTTTTTCATTTTTATAGATCTAATTTTAAGTGAGCGGCAAAGCTAACAACTTATTGCAACAATGTTGCGATAGTGATAAAAATTTTACCATCTGATGCAGAAACAGCAAAGCGCGCAGCCCCCCCTTATCTCTTCCCCTTATCTCTTCCTCTTATCTCTTCCTCTTTTCTCTTCCTCTTATCTCTTCCTCTTATCTCTTCCTCTTATCTCTTCCTCTTATCTCTTCCTCTTATCTCTTCCTCTTATCTCTTCCTCTTTTCTCTTCCTCATGCTCTATTCAAAGCTGGCGAACTTGAAGGCCAGAAACAGAGCTAGGTACAGGGCGAGTGCGAGTGCGAGAACGAGAACGAGTTTTTAGTTATTTGCCTTGTGCTGAATAAAAAGCTTCCCTAAAATGCCGAAGCCTAATCCGCAGGAAAAACCCCCCTTATCTCTTCCTCTTTTCTCTTCCTCTTTTCTCTTCCTCTTTTCTCTTCCTCTTTTCTCTTCCTCTTTTCTCTTCCTCTTGCTCTATTCAAAGCTGGAGAACTTGAAGGCTAGAGACGGAGCTAGGGACAGGTCGAGTGCGAGTAAGACGAGCCGACTTTTCACCGAGTTTTTTTCCGGTGACAGGTTACGGACAGACATGAGGATGTGCACAATACGAAGTGCTATTATAATGGCAAAAATGCTCTTAAAGTGGATGCGATCGCTATTATAGTAGCAATGTGTTCCGAATTTTCGTATCTTCGAGTTCAACGTATAGGTGAGTATGGGAGAATATGGAGATCAAAAATCGCCCAAAGAAGTAATGGTGGTTTTGTCAAAGAAAATCATTGCTTTAAGGAAAGAGCAAAAGATAACTCAGAAAGAATTGTCGGAGAGATCAGGAGTTGCTTATGCGAGTATTCGGAAATTTGAGTCAACGGGAATCATATCCCTTGAATCACTTTTGAAGATCTGTGATGCTTTGCAACGTTTGGAAGACTTCGAAACGATATTGCTCGTAAGCGATATGAATCGTAAAAGGAAGTTGTTTAATCATTGATCATGGCCGTAACTAAACAAGTGAAAAATATGAACCAAGAAGATCTATCAAATCTAACCGACCAAGAACTCCTAGCCAAAGCGAAGAAAATGAAGTCAGCGTCGATCTTGAGCGCATTGGTTATAGGAATCATGATTGGAGTGGTCATTTATAGTGTCGTGAAAAATAGCGTCGGATTTTTCACCTTGATTCCCCTCTACTTTATCTACAGAATAGCCAATGGCGCCAAAAACAACGATGCCCTGAAAGCAGTTCTGGAAGAAAGGGGATTGAAGTAGGCCTGAATAAACGAAGCTCATTGAAGGAATAAACTGATACCCAACAATACTATGAGTCACCAACACAACTACAAGCTCAAGACAGTCTGGAAGGGCAACACAGGTAGTGGGACGAGCAATGTCAAAAAATACGATCGAAGTCATACGGTAACCGTAGCAGGGAAGCCCGAACTGAATCTAACAACCGATAACCCCTTCGTAGGCGATAAATCCAAGCTCAATCCGGAAGATCTATTGGTCGCGGCCATTGCTTCATGCCACATGCTTTCTTATTTGTACGTGTGTGCCATGGAAGGAGTGAATATTACCAGCTACGAGGACAACGCCACGGGCATCATGATCGAAAAAGCGAGTGGTGGTGGCTCTTTCCAGGAAGTTACGCTCAATCCAAGCTTCACAGTTTCCGAAAGCTCAATGAAGGAGAAGGCCATAGCCTTGCATCACCAAGCCCACGAGATTTGCTACATTGCCAACTCGGTCAATTTTGAGGTGAAGTGCAATCCAGTGTGTGTTGCCGAGGTTGAGTGAAGATTGAGCTATTCAACAGACTTTTAGCAAAGTCAACCAAGCTAAATTCATTTTGTCTCCAACAATCAAAGGGAGCGAACGAATAGGAGATACGGTCTTTTGATAGGAACAATAAAGAATGTGAGACGAAAGTGTATTTGCTAAGAAAGTTGGTAAAAACTCAGCAACGCCCGCCATTTCCCATTTCACCATTCGAGGGGGCTTTTTTTCCTCCCAATTTTCTTCCGATCTTGTACTTTTCTAAATCCATCGTTGAAGAAAACTATCCTCATAGCGCTTTTACTTTTTGGCCATATGTGTACTCTCCTTGCTCAGGAAATCGGCACCTTGGACTCCTTGTACTTGGCCAATAGTTGGGAAAAGCTCGATCAAAAGGCGACCCAGTACATGGTCCAATACCCTGAAAAATACCAGGGCCACTATTTCAAAGCCATCGCCAAACACGAATTGCAGTTCTACGATAGTGCGCTCTATTTTCTAGATGCTGGAAAGCCATTTGTTCAGCCTGAAAACCTGCTCCGATTCACCACCGCCTATGGCTCCGTTTACACCAGTAAAAACGAGTTGTCCCTCGCCGATTCCATGTATACCCGTGCCGAGGCGATGATTGCTGAATCCAATCACAAGGATATTTATTCACTCTACGATCTGTGGGCCGAGAACCGCTGGTTTGCCGGACAACCCTTTGAGAGCGAGGCCTTGCTGCGAAAAGGGCTTGCCTATCTCGAAGAAGAGGATGTGCGCTTGCGGGGAAGGGTGTCCAATAATTTGGGGATCGTCAATTGGGAGTTGGGCAAGTTCAACGAGTCCCTCAATTATTTAAAAGATGCCGAAAAATTCTACCGACAAGAATTTGGCGATGAAGATGTCAGAATTGCCAAGGCCCTCAATAACCAAGGCGTGGTCTACCTCGATTTAGGCGACAATAAAAAAGCCGAATACCACTTCAAACTGGCCCGTGAGATCCAAAAGCGTGTCTACGAAGGAAATGCGCCCGATGCCTATATGACTTACAACAATTTGGCGCATATCGCACTCCGACAGGGAGACTTCAAACAGGCTTATGCCATGGCCAGTAAGTCCCTCGAAATTCTCAACAAGGCCGAGGGTGGCGCCGTAGTACGCATGATTGAGCCCTACGAAGTACAGGCCGCCGTGTGGCGCGAACTGGGAG